>CAMDOH010000044.1 GCA_945903605.1 Akkermansia muciniphila | reverse complement strand
CGGTCGCCAGCAATGGAATGATGAGAAGTCGTTTCATGGTTTCTTTGTGTTGGCAATGTAGCAGCCAATCGCTTCGGTGCGAGATTTGGCTATGGGTTTTCCGGCGAGAATAGAATCGAGCGCCGCACGCAAATCTCGCTCGATGGGTTGGTGCCGGATTTTGCCAAGTTCAACCACGCGATCATCGATGCGTCCACGATAGGCAATCGTTCCATCCTTCAACACAACGACCGCCTCGGGCGTGACGGTCGCGCCGGTGGCATTCGCCAGCCGCTGCTTCTGGTCTTGCAGTGGCACGATGTTTTTATATGCAAAGTCTTTGATGTGTTTGCGAATTTGTTCCGGCTTCAAATCCGCGTCGGGATAGGCAAGATAGAATCTCACTTTGGGAGTGCCGTAAGCCGTGACGATCCGCTGAATTTCCGGCGCGTATTGGTTGGCGACAGGACAATCGGTGAGGGTGAAAATGATGACGGCGCACTTCTCGTCATCCAATAAAAACGGCTGCACTTCGCGCGAATGGATGTCGATGACGGACAGCTTGGCATCCTTGACTCGCTCGATGGATTGAGCGGCCATGACAATCGAGGAAACCAAGAACAGCCAAAGAACCGCAATTGATAGGCGCCGTCTCATCGCAAAAACGTTACGGAATAGACGCGATCGGATGCACGCGAGTTACGTGCGATTTTTCCACCGTCCGGCGAGCACTTCGGCAATCTGTACCGCGTTCAGCGCTGCGCCTTTCAGAAGCTGGTCGCCGGCGACCCAAAAACATAGGCCGTTCTTCATCGCGCAATCCATCCGAAGCCGGCCGACTTCGCAATTGTATTTGCCGGCGACATTCAGCGGCATCGGATATCGCGCTGATGAGGGCGCATCAACCACATCAAGTCCCGGCGCTCTCTTCAACACTTTCAATGCGGCGGACACGCTGACGGGTTTTTTGAATTCGGCACTGACCGCGATCGAATGCGCACGGAAAACGGGCACACGAACACACGTGACACTGGCTCGAAAGGCGGGAAGACCCATGATCTTGCGTCCCTCGTTCTGCATCTTCATTTCCTCATTTGTGTAGCCGTCTGGCAGAAATGAATCGACGTGAGGCAGGACGTTGAATGCGATTTGATGCGGGTAGACTTCCTTCGTGATCGGCTTGCCGCGGACAGTTTGGCTGACTTGCCGTTCCAGTTCCTCGATTGCTTTTGCACCGGTGCCCGACACGGCTTGATAGCTGGACGCGAAAATACGAGTGACCCCAAATGCGCGATGCAACGGATGAAGCGCCATCAACGTGATGGCTGTCGTGCAATTCGGATTGGCGATGATTCCACCATGATGGCGGACATCAGCCGCGTTGATTTCCGGCACGACCAGCGGAACGGATGGATCCATGCGGAAGGCGCTGGAATTATCCACGACAACTGCTCCGGCATCGACTGCCGCCGGTGCATACTCTTTCGAGATACTTCCACCAGCGCTGAACAAGGCGATGTCTACGCCGATGAATGCGTCTTTAGTCAGTTCTCGGACAACCACAGGGCGACCGCGAAATTTGAGCGCTTTACCGGCCGATCGCGCTGAGGCAAGCAGAGTGAGTTTGCCGACAGGAAAGCGACGCTTTTCGAGCGTCGCAATCATTTCGATTCCGACTGCTCCGGTCGCGCCAACAATGGCCACATGGTATTGACGATGCTTCATCAAAGGCGGTGAGGTTAATTGAAGATGTGATGGTGTCAATCGTGCCGCTGGGGCAACAGATTGAACCCACTCTTAGTATTATGGACGCGGGGGATTCCCGGGTGCTGCGCCCGGCCCACCCAAATTGAACATGAATCCACGGCCACCACCTCCGCCACCGCCGAATGGGTTGAATTGAAAAGGCTCTTTGCGCTTTTCAGGGTCGAGCATGTTGTCGAGACGCTTCTCGACCGCATCGAGTAGCGGATCCATCCGCTCGGAGGAGACGTCTTTTTTTACCGAGGCGAGCAGTTGTTGGCGCTTGCGGATGGAGTCATCGGTCAGTCCTTCCCCATTGGCACCCTGATTGTCTTGCGGGCCGCGAACGAGACTGGCAATCGTGCCCATCATTGCGAAGTCGCGGATCATTTCGGGCGATTCTTTACTCTTGGTGATGGTGTCGCGAAAAATCTCGTCGGCATTGGCCGAGGATCCAATGTACCGCAACGCCATGCCGCGGATGGCCATCTGGTCGGTCATGTTCGTAAGCGTGGTGTTCTTGTACAGGTCGTAAATGATCGGCATCGCTTTTTCTCCCAGCGTGCTGTTCAGATAATTGAGCGTCAGCCCGTCGATATTCCCCTCGGGTGTGATGAGCATGCCCTGCGCAGTCTTGAGGAAGGCCTCATCCTTGTACTTGGCGAGAATGGCAAAAAGATAATTGCGCGATCGATCATCCATCTGGCTGCCGGTGGAAGCGATGGGTTTGGACAATAGTTCGCGAGCGGCCTCGAGGATTTCTGTTTGATATTTGCCCGGAGCCATCTCTTCCAAAATAATGTCGAGCATCGCGATTTCGATTCCGCGCGCGGATTGTCGCATGGCACCAACGAGCATCGCCTCGGCCTCAGCACCGCCAATCTGGCGGATGACATCGAACAAGCCCATCCGCATCGAAGGCGGACTCATGAAATCGGGTCGCGGCATGGGCATGAATGCCTCCGTCACAGATCGAAACATTCCTCCCGGCCCGCCCCCAGGGCCACCACCGGCTGGCTGCCGTTCACCTGCGCCAGCGGGTCGATTCTCTCGTCCTGGCCCACGCTCGAAACCATATTCTTTGTCGACGTTTTTTGCCAAAAACTCGCCGATCGGCGGTAGCGCTTTAGGCCCGATGTCTGCGAGGCTTTCGAAGAAATGGATGGCGCGGCGTTGCTGACGTTTGTCTGGTCCGGTTGGAATCGCCAACAAGAGATCGATCAATTCTTGTGGCTCTCTTGCTCCCAAAACGGGGGTCTCGGTCGAATCTCCATCGATGATGATGAGGTTTTTACCGGACTGTTTTCTGGCCTCTCGAATCTGGCGTTCCAGCTTCTGTCTTTCTGTATCGAATTGCTTCTCGAGTTCGCTTTTTTTGACTTCCGCCTCGGCGTTTTTCATGCCGGTCACAATGAGCATTGTGCCTCCAGTGGCGATTCCGGCTGCGAGCGCGATTGCGATGAATAGTTTCATGAAATATCTTGGAGTATGAAATTCAGGCTATAATCGCGTCAACGAAATGATAAGCCAATGGGGCACCATTTTCTCAGAACAGATGTGCAATAGGTCGACCGTGGCTATTTGGTCGCGGGCGGGATCTTAGTAGGATCGCCCCCACCTCTGCGGCCACCATCTCGGTTTTGCGGATTCAATTCGAATCGCTGGCTGCCTGCCTCTTTTCCCTTTTCGGGGTCGGCCAAATCCTGCAGTCGTTTCTGCACCCGATCAAACATCCCGGTTAATTCCGGGGTGGAGTCGGCTCCCGCTTGCGAGCGGAAGGATGCCAATAGCTTTTCGCGGCCACGAATGGTCTCCATGCTCACTTCGCCTTCGCGTTCGCCACGCCCCAGATTTTCAAGCTGACTTTCAATGACCCGTTTGGCATCTCGCGATGCACGTTCATCAGCTGGGTTCGTATTGGCAGAAGACTTGACCGCTTCGGCGAAACGTTGAGTGAGCACCGAGTCTGCTTGGGGATCTTCACCGGCATACCGCATCATGGTTCTGCGAATATCACTCTTGGCCTCTTCTTTCAGGTTTGGATTCGAATAGGCAGCAAACAGGATGGGGTTGACCTTTTTGCCAAGTACATCGCGTAGATAACGCGAGGCATCGCGGTGCAATTGCCCATCTTCAGTAACAAGCTGCTTTTGTGCAAAATCCACAAACGATGTGTCTTTGTGCTTAGTCAGGATGCCGTAGAGTGACGAAATCGTTGCGTCGTCGAGCCGCGAAGCGCCTTCCGCTTTGGGAGGCGGATTCATCAATAGCGCCTTTGTGGCAGCAATGATTTGAGCTGTGTACTTGGTAGGCGCCATGTCATCCAAGATCCGGTCGATCGTGGCGATCTCAAGTCCACGCTTTGTACTGCCGAGCACTTCGACAAGGATTTCTTCCGCTTCAGCTCCGCCAATCCGTTGCAGAGATTCAAACAAACCCAATCGAAGTGACACGGGGTACAAGGAAGTGAGGTTGGAAAAAAATCCACCCGCACCGCCAAAGCCTCCTCCTCCGAATCCGCCGCCGCCAAATCCCCCACCGGCTGCTCCACCTCCGAATCCGCCACCGCCTGCCCCTCCCGCGGCCGGTTGCGCCGTGGCAAGTGTGAGTGTCGCCGTAAAAATAGTTGCGATGATAATGCGATTCATAATTGGTTATTGTTTGGGGTTGGTTTCTTCGCCGCCTTTTCGGCCGGAACCACGACCACCTTTCCCGCCACCGAATTCTCCTCCACCAAAGCCACCTGCACCACCGAAGCCTTGAAACCGTTCGCGCATTTCTTCACGCATGGCATTGCGCTCATTGTCGTCAATCTTACCATCCCCATCCTTGTCATATCTCGCCATGAAATCCGCAGTCATGGTTCCGATTGCCCGGCCAGCTTCCCCTCCACCACGCGGTCCGGCGTTGGTGTTGCTGCCGAAAATCTGTGTGCGTTCTGGCAAATAATCCTTGTCCACATTCCGCTGCAAATAGGCGCGAATGGCCGGCAACGAATTGGGTCCCATATCCACGAGGCTTTCCATGTAGTGAACCACTCGACGTTGCGATCCTTTGTCAGCGATATTCACGGTCTCCAATCGCTCGATGAATTCTTCGGGCGAAGTGGCTGGCGTGGTGGGTTCCTTCACCTTGGTCTCGATGTATTTCACCGTGCCATCCGACTTGCGAACCTTCCGCTTGTTGGCGGCTGTCTGCTGTTTTTCCTTGGCGTTTTTCTCCTCGAGACTGGCAATCTCATTGTCATTCTCGGCATTCTTCTGGCTCGAAACAATCAGGAATGTGGCACCCGAGCTGCCGATTGCTACGAGCATTATCAGTATGAATAGTCTCATAATTGCACCTTTATCTTACGTTCTCTGTTGGAGACGCCAAATGTAACCATAGGGTTACATGGAAACAAGGCGACAGATTGCAAACTATCCGACTACATGGACACTGGCTCACCGCGAAGTTTACTGACAATCACGGGCAGTTCGCGCAAAACGCGATCAACATCGGCATCTGAATTGTATTTGCTCAAGCTCAGCCGGATCGAGCCTTTTGCCAGATCGCGGCTCAAGCCCATTGCCGTGAGCACGTGCGAAGGCTCCAATGAACCGGTTGTGCAAGCCGATCCGCTCGATGCGCAAATTCCCGCGCGATCCAGCAACAGCAAAATCCCTTCAGCCTCGCAATCGGAAAAGGCGATGTTGCTCGTGTTCGGCAATCGAGGTTCTTTGATGCCATTGCGCCGCGAGTTCGGGATCGACGCCAGCAACCCCTGCTCCATCCGGTCTCGCAACGATTTGATACGTGGCACGTCACCGAGCGATTCCATGGCCAACTCGGCTGCGCGGCCAAAGCCGACGATGTAAGGCACGTTCTCCGTGCCGCCACGCCGGGCTTGTTCCTGACCACCTCCGGTAATGAGAGATGAAAAGGGAACTCCGCGACGAGCGAACAACATGCCGACACCTTTCGGGGCATGCAATTTGTGAGCCGACAATGAGAGAAAATCGGCGCCGAGCTGACGCACATCCAACTTGAATTTGCCGGCCGTCTGCACTGCATCTGTGTGAAACAAAACGCCGCGCGCCCGACAGATCGCTGCGATTTCTTCGATGGGAAAAACCACTCCTGTCTCGTTGTTCGCGTACATCACCGAGACGATCGCCGTGTCTTTTCGGATTGATTCGTGAAGCAGATGAACATCCAGCTCTCCCAGCGAATCCACTGGCAACAGGGTCAACTCATAACCGCGTTTCTCGAGTTGGGCGCAGAGCTTGATATTCGCCGAGTGCTCAACGGCCGTCGTCACAATGTGCCGCTTGCCGGGCTGAGTGACGAGTGCGCTGTGGATGGCTGTGTTATTTCCCTCCGTGCCGCAACTGGTGAAAATGATCTCACGCGGATCTGCGTTGATCAGCGCGGCAACTTTCTCGCGTGCCGCATCCAAAGCGCGGCCCACTTGCTTGCCAAAGCTGTAAGCGCTCGATGGGTTGCCCCATTGCTCAGTCAAATAAGGCAACATCGCCTCGACCACTTCGGGGGCGACCCTCGTGGTGGCGTTATTATCCAAATAACAAATGGCTTTATCGCTCATCTCGATCAGTGGCTGCGAATGCTGGCGAATCCAAGAGCGCCAGCACGACAGCGAACGGGGATTAAAACAGCCCTTCGCCGTGAAAGGCAAAAACTATTTGTGTCCCTCCTTTGCCCACGTTTACACTCCCAACAATGAACCCTCATCCCAGTTTCGCTCCAATCCTGCTGGCAATTGCGTTCCCGCTTTTAGCCGATACAAAATCCGCTGATCCGCTCACAAACTGGCTGGCCAAATCCATCATCGGTCCAGATCTCGCCCTGGCCGAAGTGCAGGCTTACACCGAAACACGAGTCTTGAAAATGCCCGCCGTAAAAACGGCCGATGAATGGCGCCGATCCGCCGACTCCATCCGCAAGAGCGTGCTCGACAACGTTGTATTCCGTGACGAGACATCACGCAGATGGAGCACGGCCAAGTGCAAAGTGGAATGGCTGGAAACCATCGAAGGGCTGCCCAGCTATCGCATCAAAAAGTTGCGATTTGAAATGATGCCCGGCTGGTGGATTCCAGCACTGCTTTACGAACCCCTTCACATCACCGGCAAAGTTCCCGTGCACCTCGCAGTCAATGGTCATGATGGCAAAGGCAAGGCTGCAGAATACAAACAGACGCGCTGCATCAACCTCGCCAAACGCGGGATGATTGTCTTGAACGTGGAATGGATCGGCATGGGACAATTCGCCGGGAAAATGAGCCATTATCAAATGAACCAGCTCGACCTCTGCGGAGCCAGCGGTATCGCACCGTTTTACCTCAACATGTCCCGCGCGCTCGATGTGCTCCTCGCTCAACCGAATGCCGACCCCGATCGAGTCGCTGTGTCCGGCCTTTCCGGCGGTGGCTGGCAGACTATTTTTATCAGCTCGCTCGATACGCGCGTGAAACTGGCCAACCCCGTTGCCGGTTACTCGAGCTTTCTCACACGCGCACGGCATTTCTCCGATCTCGGCGACTCCGAGCAAACGCCCAATGACCTGGCCATGCACGCCGACTACGCGCATCTCACCGCGATGCTCGCCGACCGTGCCGCGCTGCTCACATTCAACGCGAAGGATAATTGCTGCTTCGCATCCGGACATGCACTTCAGCCGTTGATCGATGCCGCGGGGCCGATGTTTGAATTGACCGGCCGACGCGAGCATTTGCGCTGGCACGTCAATCAGGTGCCCGGCGACCACAACTACGGCCAAGAAAACCGCGAGCAGTTCTACAAAATGGTCAGCGACGAATTTTTTACCGGGAAAACTGCGGACCCAAAAGAGATCCCCAGTGCGAACGAGATCAAAACTTTCAACGAACTCGTCGTGCCACTACCGACGAACAATCTCGCGTTCAACCCCATCGCGCTCTCGCTGGCCAAGTCACTGCCCAAGCCGTTGCCGAAGGGACGAGCGGCTCAACTTGAATTGTTCCGTTCCATTCTCCGACTCGAAAAAGACATCACAACGACGGCCACAAAAGTCGGCGGCGAATCCACGAATGGATTGACCGTCACATTCTGGAAACTCGCCATGGACAAGGAATGGACAGTTCCCTGCGTCGTGATAGCGCCGGAAAAGCCAAAGGGAACAGTCATGGTTCTTTCCGATTCCGGACGAGCGATGAGCGCGCCGCAAGTTCAAGCGCTGCTGACAGAGGGCAAACGCGTCGTCGCCTTGGACCCGTTTTATTTTGGTGAATCAAAAATCAAGAGCCACAGCTTTCTCTTCGCGCTACTGGTGGCTTCCGTGGGCGAGCGTCCGTTGGGAATCCAAGCAGCACAAGTGGCCGCCACCGCGCGATGGGCAGCCGCAGAATTCAAACTGGATTCCCATGCGCTCACTCTCGAGTCGCACGGGCCACGCATGAGCGTGATCGCTGCTTGTGCGGCTGCCTTGGAGCCAAAGTCGATCGGCTCGCTGCAACTGCATAAGCCGCTCAAGAGCCTGAAACAGGTCGTCGAGAGCAATTGGGGTGTGGACAAATATCCTGAGTTGTTTTGTTTCGGATTGCTCGAGCGATTCGATCTGCCGCAAATCCACGGACTCATTGTTCCGCGACAAGTGAAGTTGATCGACTGAAGATCAGCGCCATTCCGGGCGGTTGATCCGTGCGAAGAAAACCACCCACAGGGTCACTACCAAAGTGACCGCACCCACAATGAGAAACATCTGCGGTGCGCCAACTTTTACAAAGCCACGGAACAGGTGAAAAATGCCGATGCCGATCACCTCGCATATGGCTGAAAGTGCGGCAGCGGTTCCGAGATATTGGCCGCGCTTTTCGGGTGGGGTGAGCTTCTGCAGCAACGCCTGCAACGGCACCAAATAGAGTCCAGCAAAAATGCCCGCCAGACAGATGAGAACCATCACAATCCATTTGTTGTCCTGCCCAGTTCCCAACGTGAAGAAGCAGGCGGTCAACCCAATCAAACCGACCAACACGAGCCGCGTTTCAATTGTTTTCCCTGAAATATATCCCGCACTCAGACAGCCCACCGCGATTGAAATGCCCAGCGGACCGAGGAGGATTTTGCTCACCTCAGCCTCGTTCAGTTTCAACACTTCGGTGTAATCGGGCAGGATCAACATCACGTTGTAGGCGATCAGATAAAACAAAGACCACAACAGGGCCACGGTCGCCACCGACTTCCCACTACGAATCATCTCGATCATCGTGTCGTAGTACGAAACAAACATCGCGCGGATTCCGAACCGGATTTTGACATGGGGATTCTGCGCTTCCATCTTTGGGATTTGTGACACCAAATAAATCCCCCACACGGCCAATATCACCATCACCACACCGGGCAACCATGTCATTCCATTGGGCTGGCCGCCCTGTTTGAGTTCTCCCAAATAGAGAAGATAAATGTAGCCGCCGGCCAAACTGGAAAGGATCGCAGCCAGATTCCCGAGCATGTTGATGACGCCATTGGCACGGCTCAGGTTGCGTGGGTCGGACAATTCGGGAATCAATCCGTATTTCGTCGGGCTAAAAAATGCGCTGTGCGTCCCCATCAACGCCATCGCGAGAAGACAGACCCAACAATTGCCCAGCATAAATCCGACAAGCGCCACGCTCGCGGTGAAAAGCTCGAGTCGCTTCACCCACACCGCGACTTGTTGCTTGCTATATTTATCGGCAAGCGAGCCGGCGATACCGCAAAACAGGATAAAGGGAATCACCAGCAGATACGCTGGAAAAGCTTGTCCGCCCTTCCCAAGTTTATCTCCCCACAATCCCTGCGATGCCAGTGCGAACGTCAGCACCGATTTCAAAACGTAGTCATTTGCGATCCCGAAAAATTGAGCGGTGGCAAAGGCGTTGAATCCGCGATTGAACAGCGGTGGTGGAGTGCCTCCGGAGATGGACATGCTCGGCGATGATGCGGACTCCTCACTCGCTGTGAAGCAAAAACCTTGTCACTTGACTTCCAACTCTCATCGCCGTCCCATCAAGCCAACCCTCAAACCATGAAAACTTACTTCCCACTCACGACCGTGCTTTTATTCGCCACCGCTCTCTTCGCCGAGGATGCCGCGCCATTCAATGGCAAGAGTCTGGACGGCTGGAAAATCAAAGGGGCTGCGGCCAAAAGCCAATGGGCCGTCGGCACGGCAACGATGAACCCGGCCAAGGCGGGCGAGCTGACCGTCGGCAAGGACGCGGGCGAACTCGTCAACGCCAAGAGCGGCGGCGTGGATATTTATTCTGTAGCCACGTTCGGCGATGCGATCATCGAGCTGGAGGTCATGGTGCCCAAGGGTTCCAACTCCGGCATCTACGTGATGGGCGAGTACGAGATTCAGGTGTTTGACAGCTTCGGCAAAGCCAAGCCGGGCGGCGGCGACATGGGCGCGCTTTACGGGGCGCAACCGCCGCGCGTCAATGCCAGCAAGAAGCCCGGCGAGTGGCAGAAGTACGAGATTCATTTCAAGGCGCCGCGCTTTGATGCCGACGGCAAGAAGACGGGCAACGCCCTTTTCCAGAAGGTGATCCTCAATGGCCAGGTGCTGCACGAAAATGTGGAGATGCCCAAAGGCACTCCCGGCGGCGTGGACGGCAAGGAAAAGGCAAAGGGGCCGATCATGTTCCAGGGCGACCATGGCCCGGTGGCCTACCGCAATATCGCGATCAAGCCGCTCAAGTAGCGCTTCACTCCATCAACAGCAAAAGGGGCGAACGTGTGTTCGCCCCTTTGTGTTTTCAAATCTGTTGCGCGGTGCTGGTTACGCTTTGGCCGCTTGCTGCGCGGCCTTGGCGGCGATGTCGAGGCACTCTTTAATCTCGGCCATCGGATCCTTCGGGTTCTCTTCGTACTCCAGCGACAGCGCTCCGTCGGCGGGGAATTTCACCTTGCGCATGGCCTTGAATACCGCCGTCACGTCCATCTGGCCTTTGCCCAAGATCACGCCTTTGGCGTTACCCTTTTTCTCCGCGAAATCTTTTAAGTGAACGCCGTAGAGCCGCCCGCCCAGTTTCTCCACCACCTCCGCCGCATCGTAGCCGGAACGGATGTAGTGGCCCAAATCCGCGCAGAAGCCGACGCGCTTGTCGTGGCCTTCCACGGCCTTGAGACAATCCTCGGGCTTGTTGTAGCGCGCACCCGGCCCGTGATTGTGAATGGCGATGCGCACATCGTACTGCGCCACCAATTTGTCGAGGCTCTCGAAGGAGTCCGGCGTGGGGTCGGCGCTGATATTGCGGATGCCCGCCGCCTTGGCGAACTTGAAGATGGCCTCGTTCTTCGCGTGATCCTTGGAGAAGCCGTTCACGCCGTGTGAACTCACCGACAGATCGTGCTTGGCGAGCTTCGCATTCATCTCCGCGATTTTCTTTTCATCGGGCGTGATGCCATAGTGCCCGCCAAAAAATTCCACCCAGTGCAGTCCCAAATCCTGAATCTTTTGCAGCGCGCCCTCCGGCCCGTCGATGCCGAAACCTCGCAGCGAATAGCTTTGGATGCCCATGGGGAATCCGCCGTATTTCTTGAGCGCGTCCGCGCGGCCCGCAGTCTCCTTGGCGAAAATCTTTGGCACATCAAACCAAGTGGCACCTGCAGCAGCAGCGGCGGTGAGTGATAGTTGTAAAAAGCTTCTACGTGCGATCATGTTTTTCCTTTGTTGTTGAACGGCAAACGTTCGCCTTGGGACAGCTCGGGTGTCAAAACAAAAGTCTGAATGTGACTATTGTGGGGGTACGAATCTGAACTGTCCGCCGTTGGCGCGGGCGATTCGTTCCAGCAGCACTTTCCCAGAATCGTTATGGAAGGCGATGGTGTGAACTCTCACTTCCTTTTTTGAATTACCGGTGGCTACGACTCTGGCTGATTCGTCCGAGAAGTCACCGTCTGACAAAAGCCAAATGGTGTCTGGCTTCAAATTGAACGCCCAAGTCAATGCCTGCGATGGATCCGTGCCGCCACCGAGTTCACGGTTTAACACCCACTGGCAGGCCCAATCAATGTTGTGTTTGGTAGCAGGCAACATTTGTCTCACCGGCATCGCCTCCGCGCCGTCATCAAAGAAATAAATCATGAATACCGCTTCTTCTGGCAGCGAACGCAAGGTCTTGATGAGTTCCTTTTGAGCGGCAACAAATCGGCCGCCAAGCCACATGCTCGCCGACTTATCAATGATGAATACAAACCGAAGTCCCTTGCCTTCCAAACCCAGAAAACTCGCGCTCTTATCCGCTTTTGGTTTGACGAGGAGTTGCAGATTCTGCGCCGCCACCTTGTCGCCTTTGCGGGCAGCTTCACTCCACCAACGCTGTGCTTGCATTGGATTTTTGATGACTTGTTTGCCTTCGAAATAAAGCGCACCCAATGTCACCATCGCTTGCACGTCGCCTTGTTGCGCTTTCTGGGTCAAGCCCGCCACATCCGCCTTTTCCGCAAAAATCACCGCCTGATTGGCAACTTCTTCGGCAGTTTTTTGGCGTTTGATTTGCGCCTCGTTGGCTAGGCCTTTCCCCTCGGCAATCCGCTCCTCAACGGTGGGTCCAGAAGCATCAACGATGTTGGCATCGGCATTGGCAATCTCAACACGCCGATTGGAAATCTTTTCAGTGGCTGGCGAAGTAGCCGCATCGGGCTTGGAGCAACCGAAGGCGAAAAGTAACAAGATTGCCCATGCTAACCGAACCATGCCTGAACTTCACACCAATCAGCCCGATGAGCAAGGGCTGGCCTTTGACTTAATCCGAACTATTTTTTCGGTTCAACTTTCTTGGGTGAAGAAGTTTTATCGGGATCGGTCTCGTTGAGGTCTTTGATGATCACATCGGTCAGATCATCTTTCCCGGTGAAGAATACGATCACAGGTTGGCTGGGGCCGGTCATTCCCGAGGAATCGATCACGAGTGTGAAGCCTTGGATTTTTGCCTTGGCGGACACTGCGTCACTGATTTCTGCGACGAGTTTTTCAGTGAGGTTTTTCCGCTGTTCACCGAGTTGCGTGCGGGCGCGCTGATCGAATTCCTGCACGGCTTTCTCAATTTCCCGAATCTCCAACAATTTGGCTTCCGCAGATTTTTTCCGCTTTTCTCGTTCGGTCGCTGACAGTGCCGGGTCATCGGCTGCGCGCGTCATCCGTTGATGTTGCTCGATCAGTTTCTGCCGCTCTTCGGTCATGGACTGCACGCGCTGTTCGAGTCGTGTGGCTTCATCTTTGATTCCGGCCTCGGCCTTCTTGGTCTTCCAGTAGCCTTCGAAGACTTTCTTCATTTGGATGACCGCAATTTTTGCCTCGGCGGCGAAGGCGGGAACTGTGGCCGTCGCACAAAATGCGACGAGGATGATCCGGCTGATGAATTGTTTCATGTGGTTATTGAATCAGAATGCCGTGGTGTAGCCAAAGCTGAAATTGAACCGGCTGCTGCCGCCATTTCTTCCGTCATCGCGAATCGGGAAACCAATGTCGATTCGCATGGGTCCCAGCCGCGGGATATCCATCCGCACGCCAATGCCCCAATTGTCGTTGTAATTGCTGAAATCAAAATCGTATGAATCGCGGTTCACAACTCCGGCATCGTAAAAGGCCGCCAACCGCAACATGTCGAACGGGGTCGGGATGCTGTACTCGAATGTGCCCGCAAGGAGCGTGTTGCCGCCAATCGGATCGTTACTCGAATCGCGCGGCCCGACTTCGCGATATTGGAATCCGCGTAGACTCGAACTGCCACCCAGAAAGAGCCGGTGATAGTACGGCACTTTCGAACTGTCCCCGTATGGATCGGCCACTGCGCCATGACCGATCACTTCAATAATGTGCCCGTTGCCAAGTCCCTTGAAATACCAAGCCGAGTACAGATCGACACTGTAGAAATCCGCCTCGCCGCCCACTGGCCCGCCCGCGACACCTGCCGACAATGTTGTTTTATGACCGCGATTGGGTGGGAACCCGCCGCCACGCGTGTCGTAGCTCAGATTCGCGCCTAGTTTGGAAATCAACGAGTGCCCAGCCTCACTGCTTATCTCAGCCGATGCACCATCCTCGAATTTAACCAACCCGATGTTCTCGATGGAGTAATTGATTCCGCCTCGGAAAAAATCGTTGCCGAACAATGTCCGTTCAAGCCCGAACCGCATCCCCGTCTCAACGATGTTGAATCGGTCACTGTAATATTCGTTCTCCCTGTGGAACAACCCCGCATCGAGCTTCAGTTTCCGGCCCAAAAACCAAGGCTCCTCGAAATCCATCGTATGATCGGCCCGCCGAAAGCCCATCGCGGAACGCATTCGGAATTTCTGCCCGGCGCCCTGAGTCATGTTCGGAGAGCGCCAGCGGGTGATATCAAAATTTTCCTGCGAGAAAAACACATGCGCCAACGCGCCGTAATCCGTACTGAATCCGCCACCGAATCCCATCTGCCCCGTGTCAGACTCTTTCACAGAGATCACAAGATTTTTCCTGCGCTCCAAATCAATCGACTCGGGAAAAGCGTGGACGCTTTGAAACAATCGGGTGCCTTCCAATCGCCGCTTGCTCAATTCCACCCGCCCCAAATCAAACGGCTCGCCTTCGGTGATTGCAAGCTCGCGACGAATGACGATGTCCTTTGTCTTGTCATTGCCTTGAATTCGCACCAGCTCGACATCGACCTGATCTCGTTCTTCAATCCGATAAACGAGATCGATCGCCCCTGTCTTCACGTTGGCATGTTGTTCGACATCGACTCGCGCATCCACATACGCTCGCGATCCGTAAAGTCCCTTGATGGACTCCATGTCGCCTTGTTTGTTGGATCGATCCAGAATTCCTGGCTGGAAAATCTTTCCCGACGTCAGCTTCAATTTCGCCAGCAGGTTGCTCTCTGCAAAGACCGGCTTGTACGTGGCATCGACTTTTTTTCCGTCCGATACAAATTCAAAGTTCACATCGCCCACTCGATACTGGCGGCCTTCATTGACGACGAATTTCAGGAACACCATGTTTTTCGCGTCCTTCACCGTTTGCGCCGTCGCGCTCGCATCTAGAAACCCGTTTTCCTGATAGTGCGCCTGAATCCGCTCCAAATCTTCTGACAACGTATCTTCCATCAAACGCCCGTCACCCGTGATCCAAGTCAGAGGGTTGTACCAACGCCGCCGTTCCCGGGTTTTCACGACGCCTTTGAGCTTCTTCTCGGTGAACGCTTTGGTGTCTGGAAATTCAATGCGCTCAATCTTCACTTTCTCGCCTTCCTCCACCAGATACGTCAGCGAAATGGTTCCCTGCTCGGCATTGATTCCGCCCGGCTGCTTCTGCACTTTCACTTGGTGATAACCCAACTTGAAATACTCATCGCGCAGAATCCGGATGTCCGCAGCCACTTTGCGATCGAGAAATTTATCGCCCTCGCGCGACTGGATCGCCTTGAACAGCTTGGCTTTTTTGATCTTTAGATCCTTGTTCGGCTCCTTGCTGGCCGAAACCACGTCGATAGCCACCACCCGCGGATTGCATTGAAGCTTGAAAACCAAATCGATTTCCGCACCGACCTTCTGCGAGCCGACTATGATATTGTAAAACTCATCGGTCCCCAGCAACCGTTTCAAGTCTTCATTTTCGCGGCCGAGAAAATATCGATCTCCCGGTTTCAGCCGGATATGTGTGCGGACATAATTTTCCGTCACCGACTTCGGGCCGATGAATTCGACCACGATGCCTTTGATGACCCCCTCGAATTGCTTGAATTCATCCACCTGTGCGAAGGCCGACATGCCTCCCAGAAACACAGCGAGAATAAAAGCGGCGATGATGCGGGCTGGATTACTCATGCTGAAACAGGAACATCGTCGTCATGCACACGCGCCACACTCTCAAACCGGGTGTAATTGCGCAAGAAAACCAATGGCACATCTCCCGTCGGTCCATTTCGCTGTTTGGCGATGAGCAAATTCACCGGCACACCGTCGCTCGTCTCATCCCGTTCTCCTTCTTCTTCATCTTCTGAAGCCGGCTTGTAGAGCAGCCCCACCAAGTCCGCATCCTGCTCGATCGAACCGGATTCGCGCAAGTCAGACAATCGCGGCTTTCTATTTTTATCGCGCTCCATTTCTCGGTTCAACTGGCTGAGAACAATGATGGGAATCTCCAATTCTTTGGCGAGCGCCTTGATGCCGCTGGAAATCTCCGCGATCTCCTGTTGCCGGTTTTCCGACGCGCGGCGCGAAGTGGAGTGAAGCAGCTGCAAATAGTCAACGACGATCAACTTCAGCTGGTTGGATTGGTGTAGCCGCCGCGCGCGCGCGCGCAATTGCAGAATCGAAAGCCCCGCAGCGTCGTCGATGAAAAGCGGCGCGGGAGAAAGCTTGCTCGCCGCCGAAGAGAGCCGGTCAAAATCACGATCGGCCAGCATCCCTTTGCGAACCTGACGTTGATTGAGCCGTGACTGCGAGAATAGCATACGTTCCACCAACGCCGTCGCCGTCATCTCTAAACTGAACACTGCCACCGGCATTTTTTGGCCGAGCGCCACATGTTCCACAATGTTCATCGCCAGCGAGGTTTTGCCCATGCTGGGTCGCGCGGCGATGATGATCATCTCGCCCTTGTGCAACCCGTCGGTCATCTGATCCAACTCGTTGAATCCCGTGGTCAATCCACCGCACGTTCCTTGTCGCGCCCAGTAACCCTCGATGTTGTGCATCGTCTCGCTCACGAGCTTTTTCATCACCGCCGTGCCCGTAGTGCCGCGTTCCTGATTGATGCTGTAAATTCGCCGCTCCACCTCGTCCAGCAATACGGGCACTTCGCCCTCAAACTCGTATGCCTGCGACACCAACGACGTGCACGTGTGCACCATTTTCCTCAACAGATATTTGTCCCAAACAATGTCGAGATAATGCGAGAGGTTCGCCGCCGAAGGCACTGTATCCGCCAACTCCGAGAGATAGGCCACGCCGCCGACTGAATCGAGCAGCTTCTGATCGCGCAACCGCTGCTGAAGCGTGATCAAGTCGATCGCCTCAGATTTGTTGTACAGCGTGACCAGCGTCTCGAACAAATGTTGATGGCGAAGATCGTAGAAGAACGAAGTCACCGGCTCTTCCACCCGCCCGTGTGGCCCCTTTTCGCGGAGCGACGAAGCGCCCGAAAGCGGATCCTTGATTCGTTCCAGACAAATCCCAAGACACTCCGATGGCGCCAGCAGGATACAGCCCAGCACTCCCTGCTCGGCCGGAATGGAATGAGGCGGACTGCGATCTACCGACAACGATTTTACTGGGGATTTTCTGCGCCCGTGTTGATGCAAGTCAACCGGGGCAGTCTGGCTTTCAGATTGGGAATCGATCACGGCGAGAGGAAAAACGACCCAGCCGACACAATCAAATGAGAGTTGTCCGCCAACGTTCGCACCCTGTTCACATTCGGCGGATGCCGAAACCGATTATGCGCTCTTGCGCGGCGCGCGCTTCTTCGGCTCCGCTGGCTTCTCGGCCTTTTCAGCCGCTGCTCCTCGCATTGGCCTGACTGGCGCCGCTTGCGGAGCTTCGACTGCAGCCAACTGGGTGGAGCTTTCCACGCGCACTTTCAATGCCCCGACAATGTCCGAGTGCAACTTCAGGTTCACTTCGTGGTCGCCCAAAGTCCGGATCGCCGCCGGCAGATCAATCTTTCTGCGGTCAATCCTGATATCAAAATGCGTCTTCAATTCGTCCGCAATCGCGCCCGCAGTCACCGAACCGAACATCTTGCCGTCGTCGCCCGTCTTCACTTTGATCACCAACGGCGGCAACTTCTGCAAGCTGTGCGCCAGCTCCTGCATCGTATTAAATTCATGCGCCTCGCGTTCGGCACGGCGGCGTTTGAGCGCGTCCAGATACCGCTGATTGGCGCCGGTGTGAGGAATCGCCAGCCCTTGCGGGAGAAGATAATTACGCGCGTACCCAGCGGCGACCTTCACATGGTCCGATTCGCCACCAAGCCCGATGATGTTGTGTGTGAGAATGACTTCAATCTTCGCCATAAAAAATTCTTTGATTAAAATGGAACATCGTCCTCGCCCGGCTCATTTGCCGGCGCGGGTGCAGACGCCGATGCTGCAGGACGCGCAGCACGCGGGGCGGATTCATCTCCACCACCGCCTTGATTTTCTCCGCCACGGTTGGCATCGATAAACTGGAATGATTCGAGCACGACTCCAAGTCGGCTGCGTTTCTGCCCAGTCTGTTTGTCATCCCACTGGTCGAGCTTGAGCCGGCCTTCTACCATGAACGGGCGGCCCTTCTTCATGTACTGGCCGATCACCTCGGCCTGTTTGCCAAAAGCATCGACGTCCACAAACGTGACTTCTTCCTTTTGCTCGCCGGTCTCCGTGCGCCACTGCCGGTTCACAGCAAGGCCAATCTTGGCAATCGCCGTGCCCTTGGGAGTGTAGCGCAATTCAGGATCTCTTGTGAGATTCCCGATCAGGATGACTTTGTTGAAGCTGGCCATCGCCTCAGTCTTTCAAAAATTATTTCGCTGCCGCTTCAACAACCGCCGCTGGGTTGCTGCTGTGCACGAGTACCCGATAGACGTCCGCGCGCGCGGTCACCTCTTTTTGCAGCTTCGATAGCGCGGATGACTTCAAATCAAACGCGATGTTCATGTAATAACCTGCCTGACGCTGGGGATTAGTCACCCGCGCGAACGGCTTGCGGTCCATCTTTTGGACGGAGTCCACCTTGCCGCCTGCGGCTGTGATCATCGCCTCGATGGCGTCTGACGATTCTTTCGCCCCGTCCGGTTTCCCGGTCAGGTCCAATATCACTAATGCTTCGTAACGTTCCACTTTGTCCTCTCGTTCATGGAGCAGTGTCTGGCACCGCTCCGTTAAAATCATTCATCGCTTTCGCAACGCCGTGTTGCAACCAGCATTCGCACTGTTCAGCCGCTCGATTCAACACCGTCTCCAATCGCGCTTTTTCCGCCGGCTCAAACACACCGAGCACGTGCCCAGCCAATTCCTGCCTTTGTCCTGCACCGCGCCCAATCCCGATTTTCAACCGGGCAAACTCTGTCGTTCCCAGATGCTGCGCAATCGATTCTACACCGCGATGGCCGTTGCTGCTGCCCTGTGGCCGAAACCGCAACTCGCCCAGCGGCAAATCCGCATCATCCATCAACACCAGCAATTGTCCGGGCAAAATCTTGTAAAACCGACTGACCGCCGCCACCGCCTCGCCACTCAGATTCATATAAGTGTGCGGCTCGCACAACCACACCGGCTTGCCAGCGAATTCGGACCTCGCCAGCTTTGCCTCAAATTCCTTCCGCGAGTCCCAACGGACATTCCATCGCGCCGCCAACTTTTCTGCGAGCGCAAACCCCACGTTGTGCCGGGTGTTCGCATACTCGGCACCCGGATTGCCCAACCCGACGATGAGGTTCGCCGCATCCATGTCCGAGCTGTCGCATTCGCTCGACAGGCGAGCAGGCACTCCAAATTACTTCTTCTTCTCGGGCTTCTTCTCTTCGCCCTTCGGCTCGCTCTTCTTGTCTTTCTTGTCGTCGGCAGCCACTTCGCCTTCGGCAGGCTTTTTCTCGCGAATCATTTCCGGCTCGGCGGGTGCGCCTTCGACCGCTGCAGTCACTTCCACAGCTGCGGTAGGTTCCGCCACCGTGAACACTGGCAGATGCGAGTCGCCCAAAATCTTGGTGCCTTCAGGCGCCTTGAGATCTCCCAGATGCAACGTCTGATTCAATTGCAAGTGTGTGACATCGACGTGCAATATTTCGGGCAAATCCTTTGGCAATCCGCGCACACGCACTTTGAAGAGCGCGTTTTCCAGAACGCCGCCGCCGGTTTTGACACCTTCTGGCTCGCCCATTTTTTCGATGGGCACGAAAATGGTCACCAGTTCGTCCGGCGACACTTCATGAAAATCAACGTGGAGGAATTTGCCGGTCAACGGGTGGTGCTGCACTTCCTGCAACAACGCGAGCCGGTTCTTGCCGCCGACCGACAGGTCGATGAGCAAGTTCTCCGAATGCGAGTGATGGATGAGCAATTCGAGATCGCGCTGGACGACCTCGAGAATTTCCGTCTGGCGATTATGGCCGTAGATGACGGCAGGCACGCGCCCACCCGAACGCAGCTGTTTGACCAGAATGCGCTTTTTGACTACTCGACCGAATGCGTTTAATGGGACTGACTTCATTCTATTTTCTCTCTGGCCACGCCCGCGTTATCCGATGCGTTTGCCCTCAAATTCAAACAGCGAAGTCACCGAGGAATTACCGTGAATTCGCTTGATGGCTTCGCCCAACAACCCTGCCACGGACAAAGTCGTAATCTTCACCCCGTTTATGGCAGGGCGCGGAACCGTATCAGTCGTGATGAGTTCGTCAACATTTGATTTTTTCAACCGCTCGATACCCAAATCATTCAGGAGCGCGTGCGACACACAACCGTAAATCCGCTTGGCCCCCTTCCGCCGAAGCAGCTTCGCCGCCGAGGTCAACGTGCCCGCTGTTTCTGTCAAATCGTCCACCATCAACACTGTCTTTCCTCGAATTTCGCCGATCACCGTCATCGCCTCCACTTCCGTGGCGCTCTTCCGCCGCTTGGCGACAATGGCCAAATCGCCCCCCAACATTTCTGCGTACGCATGCGCCATCTTGATGCCACCCACATCCGGACTCACGACCACCAGATTTTCCAAGTTCAGCGTCTTCAAATACTCATACATCACTGGTGCCGCATATAAGTGATCCACTGGAATGTCGAAAAAACCCTGAATCTGCTGCGCATGAAGATCCATCGTCAGCACGCGATTGCAGCCCGCAGCCACGAGCAAGTTGGCCACCAGCTTGGCAGTGATTGGCACACGCGGCTGATCTTTTCGATCCTGTCGCGCATATCCATAAAATGGAATCACTGCCGAGATGCGCATTGCGCTCGCCCGACGGAGCGCGTCCATCATGATGAACAGCTCCATCAAATTATGATTGGTCGGCGGACAAGTGGACTGCACCACATACACATCCTCGCCCCGGACATTTTCGTCGATCTTCACGAACGTCTCGCCGTTCGGAAACGGGTTGATGGTGCATTTCCCCAGCTCGACGCCAATACCCTCGCAGATGGAC
>CAMDOH010000043.1 GCA_945903605.1 Akkermansia muciniphila | reverse complement strand
CCCGCGCCCACGCCGAGCGTGCGATCGGCGGCGCTGTAAAGAATGGCGTTGCTCTTGAGATGCTTCACCACGCGCCAGCCAAAAAGCATCGCCTTCATCTCCGACTCGCTCGGCGCGCGCTTGGTGACGACCTTCAAGTCCGTCGCCGTCGCCGACTTGAGATCGCGTTCCTGCAACAGGAATGAATCCGCGCCGACACTGCGCACGTCCCACGGCTTCGCGTCGAACGGACACTTCGTGATTTGCAGCAGACGCAGATTCTTTTTCTTGGTGAGAATCGCCAGCGCTTCGGGCGTGAATTCCGGCGCAACAATCACCTCGCTGAAAATCTCCGCGATGGCTTCGGCGCACGGGCCGTCGAGCGGCTTGTTCACGGCAATGATGCCGCCGAACGGCGCCTGCTTGTCCGTGGCGAACGCCTTCTCCCACGCTTCGCTCAAACTCACGCCCTGACCGACGCCGCACGGGTTGGTGTGTTTGAGAATGGCGAGCGTCGGACCGTCATCGCGGAACTCGATGATGAGTTGCGTCGCCGCCGTGAGATCCAAAATGTTGTTGTACGAAAGTTCCTTGCCGTGAAGTTGCTTGAAAAACTCTCCGAACCGACCGTAAAGCGCGGCTTTCTGGTGCGGGTTTTCACCGTAGCGCAGCGGCTGGACGAGCGGCGCGCCCACGAAGAGCGTCGGCACGGGCGCGGTCTTGTCGGCGCTAAATTCCTTCGCAAGATGCGCGGCGATGGCCGCGTCGTACGCGGCGGTGCGCGCGTACACTTTCGCAGCGAGCGTGCGGCGCAGCCCGATTGTCGTGTCGCCACTGGCTTTGATTTGCGCGGCCACCTCGGCATAGTCGGCCGGATCGGTCACGACGGTCACGCTGTCATGATTCTTCGCGGCACTGCGCAACATCGAAGGTCCGCCGATGTCGATGTTCTCGATGGCGTCGTGCAACGAGACGTTCGGCTTTGCCACCGTCGCCTCGAACGGATATAGATTCACCACCACGAGATCAATCGGCGTGATGCCGTGCGTTTTCGCTGCGGCCTCGTGATCGGCGTTGCCACGGATGTAGAGCAGACCGCCGTGGACGAGCGGATGCAGCGTCTTCACGCGGCCATCGAGCATCTCGGGAAATCCGGTGTGCTCGCTGATGTCCTTCACAGCGAAACCCGCATCGCGAATAGCCTTGGCCGTGCCGCCGGTGGAGAGCAGTTCCACACCTGCGGCGACGAGGGTGCGGACAAATTCGACGAGGCCGGATTTGTCAGAAACAGAAAGAAGTGCGCGCTGGATTTTAGCCACAAAAAGCGGCGGCTAAAATCGCGGCGGACGCGCGAGCCGTCAATTGGCAAATGCGAGAAGTTGTTCGCGCCGAGGCCGTGAAAGCGCCCAGCCTCACTTCACCGACAACTCGCGCAGCTTCAGATTGCGAAAGGCGCAACCGTCGCCGTGGTCCGTGAGCATCAGGTGCCCTTTGATTTTGTCGCCAAAACCTTTCGCATTTTTGAATTTGCTCTTGGCCAGCGCGGCCTTCACCACGTCGCTGCCCAACTCGTACTCGACCGCTTTTTTGCCATTGAGCCAATGCTCGATGTGATTGCCGCGCACAATGAGCCGCGACTGGTTCCACTCGCCGGCGGGCTTGATCGGCTTGTTGGCGATCGTGGGCAGCACGTCATAGAACGCCGCGGTGAGATGTGTGCCGGCGCCTTTGGCGTCTGGATGCTTGCCGTCGTCGATCATCTGATACTCGTGGCCGGGCGCGCCAGCGCGCTCTTCGGTGACGAGATACTTCACGCCGTTGTTGCCGCCGGGCGCGAGCTTCCATTCCCACGCGAACTCGAAGTCGAGAAAGGTCTGCTCGGTGATAATGTCGCCGCCGCGCTCGCCAGCAATCTTTTCGAGGATGCCTTTCTCGACCTTCCATCCCTTGGCGGGAATCGTCTTCTGTTTGTAACCGCGCCAACCAGCGGCCGATTTACCGTCGAATAACAGTTTCCAACCGGCGGACTTTTCTTCAGCAGTCAGTTCGTTGTCGGCCGCGAAAACCGTCGCGGTAGAAAACGCGGCGATGAGAAACGAGAATGCGAGGTTCTTCATATTCAACTCACGGTTTGCGGACGCGGATATTGCGATACCAAACTTCTTCGCCGTGATGCTGAATCACGATGTGACCTTCAGCCTGCTCCATGAATCCCTGCCAGCCTTTGAACTTGCTGCCCTCGAGCATCGTCTTGATTTCGTCGCTGCCCCACTTGTACGAAAGCAACTTCTCGCCGTTCAGCCAATGCTCGATCACGTTGTTTTTGCAGACGATGCGGGCCGTGTTCCATTCACCGGCGGGATTGTATTTCTTCTCCTTCATTCCCTTGCCGATGAGGTCGTACAACGAACCTGCGGTGCGCTTCGGGAAGTTCGCCTTGCCGTCGGGATGCCGCTCGTCGTCGAGCACCTGCATCTCGGGGCCAGTCGAGTAGGCCGCTTTGCCGGGAATCTCTTTCACGCGATACATCACGCCGCTGTTGCCGCCCTGCGAGACTTTCCATTCATACTCAAACTCGACGTCGGAAAACTTCTCCGCCGTGGCGAGGTCCACCGACTGGCCTCCCTGCGCTTTGGTGAGCGTCTTGAGAGCGCCGTTCTCAATCTTCCACGCCTTGTCAGGAAAATCCTTTTGATTATAGCCGCGCAAACCTTTCGCCGTCTTGCCATCGAACAGGATGACCCATTCGCCGGCGGACAGCGGTAACACGGCAGAGGCGACCGACAACGCGAACACGGCAATAAGAAGGAGACGGTGTAGTTTCATAATCTGGATGGAAGTTGTAACGGATGGAAACGCGAAGACAAGCCTGCGCGTGCGGCGATGAGCGACGATCCATCCAAGCCAATTTGCGCGCCGAGGAGCACGATAAGAATTCGGAGCATGGCAGTTTTCATCAATCGATATTTTCGGTGCTCACATTTCGCGAGCCCAAAGCTGGCTGCCACTGCGAGAATTACTGTGTGGCTGGCAGCGGCATCTTTTCCCCGAGCAACAGATACTGCCGAATCGTTTCAATCTGCTTGAGGGCGTCGCCATCGAGTAATTCGGTGAGTGGACTTTTGCCGTCCTCATCGAAGTAGACAGGCATTTTTGTCTGCGGATCGAAACGAAGCGGGTTCAACATCCAGCGGCGATAATAATTTGGCTGCAAGCGGTCGCCTGCAAACATGAGATTGATTCCTTGCGCCTCGAAGACCTGCAACGGCTGGAGCGCTTTGATTCCATGACAGGAGACGCAGGAGAATCCGCCGGGCACGCCAGTCAATTTCTGTCCGATCTGGGCATCAGCGGGTACGGCTTTCGAAAGCGGTGTGGTTGGCGGAAGCCCGTGAGATTGCGCCAATCCATGCGCGAGCAGTTCAGCGCGAGACGATAGGGCTGGCATCCGCGCACTGAGCCATGGGCGCGGACGTTCGATCAACCCACCCGAAAGTAATGTACGCGTCCATTCAGGGCGTAGTTTGCCTCCCACGATATCGATCGTGGGAAACCCTTCAACTTTGCCGTGGCACTCGGCACAGTTCAATGCGCGGACTTGACGCGAAGCAAATTCAGTCGGCACATGGCGTTCGATGGACTTGCGGTCAGTCGAAGCAAATGCGGCCAGCGCTGCGCGATCTTCATTTGAGAATTTGAATCGCGGCGACTTCGAATCTGCCGCTGGCTTCTCAGCCAGACATCCACTGGACCATTTGGCGGCGGCGAGCTGGGCGAGTGGCTTGGTGACGAATTCGTTTTTCACCGAACGAACGGAATGGCAGTTGATGCAGCCGGTCGTGGTGACAAGTTTCCTGCCGTGCGCGAGAGTCGCCGCATCGGTCGGTGCGGCGGTCAGTTCGTACTTCGGTGATTTTGAAAGAATCAAATCCGCGAGTTCTTTTCCTTCGGCTGGAGTCAGGCGGAAATTCGGCATGCGAGTCCACGCATAATGTGCTTCGGGTAAAAGGAGAAACTCCGTCAGTTTGTCCGACTTGAATTTCAATGCGACAGAGTCGAGGGAGATTTTGCCAGCTTCAGCAGCCGCTTTGGGCAGGGTGTGACAAGCGGTGCAATGGAGTTTCTCGAAAAGAGGTTTGTCCGCATCGGGGATGGGAAGCGGGCTTTCGCCGGTTGCCGGGGCAGGCGCAGATTGATACGGCTTGAGTGTGGGTTTCGCTGGTTCATCGGTGGTGAGCGAAGCGAGAAACGCAGCGACGGCAACGGATTCGTTTCCAGCGGTGGCGCCATGAAAGAGCGCGGGCATGTGCGCGCTCGCTCTTTGTGATTGAGGGTCGAGGATCCATGCAGCTAGCCAACCGTAGTTGCGGCGCGCGCCGATGCCATCAAATGTCGGCGCATCCATCGAAAGCTCCGGCGCGTTTTTGGCGGCATCTGAAACGGTGTGACATTTGGCGCAGCGGAATTCCAGAAACAGCTCGCGGCCTCGATGCAATTGATTTGCGACGGTCAGTGCAGGGGGTGGCGCGATGGGCTGAAAGAGTGCCGAAGGGATTGGCTCGGCTGGAAGCGGCTTGTCAGGTTTGTCGCTCCAGTTCAATCGAAGATAGGAATCGCCCTGTTCGGCGCTGATGTAGGAGACCTTGATGGGGTTGGCGCCTTTTTTGAGCCGGACAGTTTTTGAGCGCGCGGTGGAGGCATTGGCAGCGGCGCCTTCGAGAACGATCACGCCGTTGATTTCAACTTTCACGGTGCCATTCAGTTCGGCCTCGAATGCGTAATCGCCGCGCAGGTCGATGTTCAATGTGCCTTCCCATTTGGCGGCGAAGGGGCCGGCTGGGAGGAACGGCGAGGCCGATTGTCTGCTCGCAACGTAGAGCCAGACGTTGGGCGCGATCAACGTGTCGTTCGAGGGGCCGCTATTCAGAGTGAGCACGAGGCCCAACAGGAGTACATTCATAATTAACCGTCGCGCGCTTGCGCATCTGAATTGTGTAATTCAGTCGCGGTAGAAACTCAAGGGATCGCGTTGATCGTGTGGAGCACTCGCTGGCTGATCTCGGCGCCTTCTTTGGATTTGAGTTTGTTGAAGGTGATGAGTTGCTGCATCGCTGGCTTGAGGTCGGTGATATTGAGCGTCACAGTTTTCCCATCGGCGCTGAGCGTGGCGGACTTGATCTCCAGTTTGTCGTGGCCCTTCTTGTTCGGGTCATCCACGGAAACTTCGGGCGATCCGTAGCTGGATGTGCGTTTGTAATTCCATCGTTCGCCGCTGTAGTTCTGCACATCTTCAGCACTGGATTTGTCGAGCGGCTGCGTGAATGTGAGCTGTACGCCGGCTTTGGTGACATTCAGGCCGCTGATGGACTGGACGGTCTTGCCGGTAAAACGAACGCGGTCGAATCCGGTCTCCTTGGCGGCGTTGCTCTGCCAACCGCGCAGGCCAGCGTTGTAGAGTTGTCCGTCGACGGGATTGAATCGTGGACGCATGGCCGAGGAGGTGAATTTGACGGGGATTTTCACTGCGCCGCCTTGCATCTGTCCGCCGACTTCCTGCTTCATGATCAAATAAAGCGAGGACTGGCCGTAGGAACAATGGAGCAGCTCGCCTTTGAACGGCCCCCATTTGTCGCTCGTGACCCAAGTCTGACCGCCGCCGGAATTATCCCAACCTTTGCTGAGCCACATGAGCGGCTGTTTGAAACTGCCAGCGGAAATTTCGTGCGCCAAAGTTTCTACACCAAGGAAAGAACCGGGCTTGACCCAATTCACCGGACAAGTGGGAACCCACGTGCCTTCATTATCGCCAGTGGTCACCTGTCCATCTGGCCCAACGCCCATGCCATTGGGGGCGCGAACACCGGTGGCGTATACCTCGAGTTTCGATCCGTCTTTGCTGATCTTGAGCACACAACCCGCATGCGCGGAAATATCGCCATTGCCGCCACCACCGCCGAATCCGCTTCCGCCGCCGCGCACGGGCCCGGCCTTGGCGGTGTAGAAATTCCCCTCTCGATCCGTGTGCAAGTCGAACACGAACTCATGGAAACCAGGAGAGCTGGTGATCTCGTTGTTGAAATTTTCATAGAAATCAGCTTCGCCGTCCTTGTTCAAATCGTGGTAGCGAGTGATCTGATCGCGGCCACTGGTGTAAATCACGTCGTTCACGATTTTGAGGCCAAGCGTCTCGAATCCACCGGAAGCAAAACGTCGCCACGAGAGGTTTGCTAATGTCTCGTCGATACCCGATACAATCCAGATGTCGCCGTCCCATGTGCTGAGGGCGGCACGTTTGCCATCGGCGAAAAAGTCCATGCCGCCAAAACGAACACGGCGCTTCCACGGGTTTTTGTCCGGTGCCGTGAGCACATCGGTCACAAACGCGCCGTCAGGTGTCTTGCTGCTTTCGAGAACGCCTTGCGTCAACACAGGATCGGGCCAGTGAGCGGGGCCGCCCTTCGCGAAATCGGCGATGGCTGGTTTGCCGCCAGCGAGCGCGCCAAACTTATCTTGATCAGCCTTTTCGCCTTTCCAAATGATCACGTTCAATGTGGCTGCTGTGCCCTTGGCGATTTTGAGAACAACACGGTTGCCATCGCCAAGCTCGAGTTTTGCTCCAGCCGGTGCGCCGTTGAGTCCAACGATGGTCACGCCATTGGCGCCTTCAATCACAGCTCGGCCGTTCTCCATTTTACCGGGAGGTCCATCGGCTTCACAGATGAGCGCAATCAATTCGGATTTTGCCGCCGCGAATTTGAGTGTGCGTGTGAAGGCGGTTTGGCCGTTATTTTCCACACTCCCGGGTTGGTCAAGAATTGGAGTGCCGAGGATTGAGTAAGAGAGCACCACTTGGTTCCCGACGATGTAATGGCCGTTCCAACGCGCCCAACTTTTGGGCAATGGGCCGAACGGTTCCGGTCGCACATCTTTGAATGAGCCAGTGGCATCGGCCCAGCCGGGCATCGGACGGGAACCAAATTTCTGTTCGCCGATGATTTCCGGATGGCCGCCGTGCGAGCCGTTGAACGTCACCCCTTTGTCATTGATGTATCCGCCCTTCGCATCGGCCACCCAACCGGCGGTGAATCGGAGCAGATCCGTGTCGAAGCACATGAAGGCTGCGTCGCCGACGATGAGCGCCATTCCCTTGTTGGCTTTGTTTTTCTCGGGAAACTTCGCGCCGATGCACGCGGTGGTGTACGGAAAATCAGATTGGAGAAGTCCCGACTTCGTCTCCTTCCAATGTTTCACTGGCTTTGGGATTTCAGCAGCATTTTGCGCAAGGCCAGTCATCATGGAACCGGCGAACAAGGCAGCCAACGTGGATCGTGTGAGAGCGTTCATGTTTTGATTCTGCAATAAACTGTATCAAGCGTGAAGCCCAACCGTTGGGTTAGCTTTCGGCGCCATTCTTGGACAACGGCTATTGTCCTGCCATTCAATCTGGCTGTCTGCCCAGCCAACATGATAATCGAAGGCAGGCTTGACGCTTATCGGGTTGCCCCCTAATTTGCTCCGCTCATATTTCTGGGACACTCTCGCCCAGCATCGTTCGGGAGTAATGAAAGGTTTGTTGTGAATGTAACCGTTGAAGATTTGGGTCCTTGTAAAAAACAATTGCGTGTCGAGCTGGAGGCCAGCGAAGTGGATTCCACTTTTGCAGTCGTCACCGCGCGATACCAAAAGAAGGCGCAGTTACCTGGCTTCAGAGCCGGCAGAGCGCCGACCGCACTGGTCGAGAAAGCCTTCAACGACCGCATCTCTGATGAGGTGAAGCAGCAGGTCATCTCCGAAACGTACAAGCGCGCATTGAAAGAAAAGGGGCTGACCTCGGTGATCTATCCGGATATCGAAGAGTTGCAATTCGGCCGCGGGCTGGCGCTGCAATTTCTCGCCACCATCGAGACCGCGCCGGAATTTGAACTGCCTGAATATCGCGGCCTGCCAGCCAAACGAGAGAAGGCGGATATCAACGACGTCGACGTCGAAAAGGCACTCAACACCCTGCGCGAGCAACGAGCAGAATTCAAAGACGCAGAACGGCCGCTTCAGACAGGCGACTTCGTGGTGGTCAACTACACAGGCACCACCGAGGGGCGTCCCATCCTCGAGATCGCCCCAGCCTCGCGAGGCATGAGCGAACAGAAAAATTTCTGGATACACGTTTCGCCGGAATCATTCGTTCCGGGGTTCACCGAGCAACTGCTCGGCGCCAAGGCTGGCGAATCGCGCAAGGTGACAGTCACTTTTCCGCAGGATTTTGTTTCTGCACCGCTCTGTGGCAAGACCGCCGAGTACGATGTGGAAGTCGTCGGCGTGAAGGAGAAAAATCTGGTGCCGCTGGACGATGCCTTTGCCAAAACCTTCGAGGCGGAATCGATGGAAAAGCTGCGAGCCGGAGTGAAGGCCGACCTCGATAACGAGCGGAAATTTCAGGTTGATCGTGATGTCCGCGCGCAGATCATCGAGTCGTTATTGGATCGCGTGACGTGCGAATTGCCGCCGAGCGTGGTCAATGCCGAGACGCGCAATGTGGTTTACAGCATTGTTCAGCAAAGCCAGCAGCGCGGCATGACCAAAGATGCCATCGAGAAGAGCAAGGATCAGATCTACAACACAGCCACGATGGCGGCGAAGGACCGGGTGAAGGCATCGTTCCTCTATCGGCGGATCGCTGAGAAAGAAGAGATCAAAGTCGGTCAGGATGAATTGATGCAGCGCGCCGTGCAGCTCGCACAGATGTACAACATCGAGCCGGCCAAATTCATTCAAGACCTTCAGGAGCGCGATGGCTTCCGCGAAGTGTACGATGAGGTGCTTTCATCCAAGGTCGTGGATTTCCTGTTGAAGGAAGCCAAAGTCGAAGACGCCGATCCTGTCCCCGCACCCGTTGCGGACGCAGCAATCTGATTGCCGCCAGCGGAACTCCGAAGTCGTCGCAATTAAATGCGCGACTTGAGAGAGCCGTGGGCTTGGCGCAGGCAGGCTTCAGTCGTTTCCCAGCCAATGCAGCCGTCTGTGATCGAGACGCCGTATCGAAGTTGCGAGTGATCCGGCGTCAAGGGTTGTACTCCCGCAGTGAGATGGCTCTCGATCATCACCGCATGAATCTCGCGATTGCCTGCGGCGATTTGGTCGAGGATGTCGTTGAGCACGATGGGCTGAAGCTCAAAATTCTTGTCACTGTTGGCGTGGCTGCAATCGATCATCAGCGACGGGTTCAATTTGTTTTTCCGTAACAGAGTCGATGCTTGTGCCACATGCGCGCTGGAAAAATTGGGGCCGGCTGTACCGCCGCGCAACACGAGCTGACAATCTGGATTGCCCGATGTGGTGACCGCCGCCGCGCGACCTTCGGAAGTGATGCCCAGAAAAGTCTGCGGCTTGCTTGCAGCGAGAATGGCATTCACGGCCACTTGCAGATCGCCACTGGTGCCGTTCTTGAAACCGACGGGCATCGAAAGCCCCGAGGCCATCTGACGGTGAGTTTGTGATTCGACCGTGCGTGCCCCAATGGCCGCCCAGCCGATGGAGTCGGCGATATACTGCGGGGTGATGGGATCGAGAAATTCGGTGGCGGTGGACATGCCGATGTCGAGCACTTGTCCGAGAATCTCTCGCGCCAACTGCAGCCCGACGGGAATGTCGCACGTGTTGTTCATGTGCGGATCCATGATGAGGCCTTTCCAGCCTATCGTGGTGCGGGGCTTCTCAAAATAGACGCGCATCAAAATCAGGAGGCGGTCATCCAATTCGTCGGCGAGTGTTTTCAATCGCCGCGCATATTCGAGACACGCCTTCACATCATGGATCGAACAGGGTCCAACCACGACGAGCAGTCGGGGATCTCTGCCTTGGATGATCTCGTGAATCTCTCGTCGCACGCGGGCGACCAACTCCGTCTGCGCATCGGTGCGCGGGACGCGTTGGCGCAATTCCATCGGGCTTGGCAGCGCCTCGCTGGAGAGAATCCGAAGGTCTGTGACCTGTTGCATCCGCGCATTAGTGCGGAGTTTATGGGCGTGTTTCAAGAAACTTCCGACAAATCGGGAATGAAGAGATATTGAGGGTGCTCAGTGGGTGTCCCAAACTGCGAGAGTCTGATTGCAGGTCAACCCTGTTCCTTTTCCAGCGACGCGAGCACTTCAGGATCCCGCACATCAACCCAGCGACCCTCGATTTTCAGGCCGGCCAGCGGATGATGCGACTTGATGAGAGCAGCAATGGCGTCGGTCAATTCGTATTCGCCGCGTGGTGACTTTTCCAGCTTGGCGGTGAATTCGAAAAGGGATGGACGGAACACGTGGATGCCGGCGTTGTACCACGCTGTTTGGCCCGGCTTCAGCCAGCCCTGTGCGCGCAGTTCTTCGAGTTGTTTGAGCGTTGGTTTTTCGACGAGGTGCGACAGGCAGAATTGTTCATCGAAGAAAAAGAGGCCGCCTTTGGTCACGTCTTCGCTACCGGTCACGGTGACGACGCCGGAAAAATAATCCTCATTGTAACGATGGATCATCTTCGCGTACGTGTCGGGTTTCACAAGAATATCGCCGTAGGTGAGAATGAACGCGCCAGCGCCGACGAATGACTTGGCCAGCTCGGGTGCTTTGCCGGTGCCATCCTGCACCACTTGTCTGCCGTACTGGATTTTTACACCCCATTTCGCGCCGTCGCCAAAGTGGGTTTCGACCACTTCGGCGGCCCATCCGGTGACGATGAAAAACTCGCGGATGCCGCAGGTCATCAACCCTTCAACGATGTGTTCGAGAATCGGTTTGCCCTGTACTTTGAGCATCGGCTTGGGCAACTCGGCGGTCAGCCCGAGCATCCGAGTGCCTTTGCCTGCGGCCAAAATGACAGCTTTCATGGTGCGCGACTACTTTGCTTTGCCCTGTCCGGCGACGGATTCCATCGCTCTTTTTATTTCATCGGGATCGCCGAGGAAATAATGTTTGAGCGGTTTGAGATTTTCATCGAGTTCATAAACCAATGGTACTCCGGTGGGGATATTCAGTTTGAGCACTTCGGCTTCAGTGAGGTTTTCAAGATACATGGCAAGTGCGCGGAGACTGTTGCCGTGAGCGGCGATGATGACCCGTTTGCCTGCCTTGATTTCTGGCGCGATGTGTTGCTCCCAGTATGGCAGAAAACGGGCGACCGTATCTTTCAGCGATTCGGTCAACGGCAATTCATGAGGCTTGTTGCCTGCGTACCGCGCGTCGTGGCTGGCGTGGCGCGAATCGCTTGGCTCGAGCGGTGGCGGTGGTATGTCGTAACTGCGTCGCCAGATGAGCACTTGTTCCTCGCCAAACTTCGCCGCCGTCTCAGATTTATTGAGGCCCTGCAACGCGCCGTAATGTCGCTCATTCAATTGCCATGCGCGATCCACGGGCACCCATTGCAGTTCCATTTCATCGAGCGCAATCCAGAGCGTGCGGATGGCGCGCTTGAGTACAGATGTATGCGCCTTGTCAAAAGTGTAGCCGCCCTCTTTCAATAATCGACCGGCTTTCTGAGCTTGTGCGCGGCCATGGGCGGTCAACTCCACATCGGTCCAGCCCGTGAAGCGATTGTCGAGATTCCACTGGCTTTCACCGTGGCGAAGCAAAACGAGTTTGATCATCGCGGCGGAATGTAATGGTTCGCCTACGCACTGTCACGAACGGGAATGGACTTGACCGGCCACCGATGTTTCAATCCGGCGTGCAACTGGGCGTGTCACGAGATTTTCACACTTCAATTCACGCCGCTTTCACCGAGGTGAACGGCGCGGAAGTCGTGTCTGATTATGGTGACTGGCTCGCTGAGCACGCTGCATTGACCACTTCGGCGGGAGTGGTGGACCTCAGCTTTCGCAGTCGACTTTGCTTGATGGGTGCCGATCGCGCTCAATTTCTGCACGGGCAAGTTACCAACGATGTGAATGCAATCGGATCCAATTCGGGTTGCTACGCGGCGCTCGTCAGCAACAAAGGCCGGATGCAGTCCGATCTCCATATCTGGCGTTTGGCCGATGAATTGTTGTTGGATTTCGAGCCTGGCTACGGTGCAGCTGTCACACAGCGGCTCGAAAAGTTTATCGTGTCCGACGATGTGCAGGTGATGGACGCCGCGCCGCATTACGGGTTGGTCCACATCGAAGGGCCCTCAGCCGACACCGTCATCGCCCAGCTTCAACTTTTCTCAGAATTGCCAGCGAAGGAATTGACCTCGACCCATGTGAACGACCCGGCGCTCGGCCTGATGTATCTGATGAACCTGAGTCGGGCCGGTTCGCGCGGGTTCGATTTATTTATTCCTGTCGGGTCACTGGGCGAGGTCGCCGGCAAACTCATCACCGCAGCTCAATCCATCGGCGGTCGCGCCTGCGGTTGGCGTGCATTGGAGACGGCGCGCATCGAATCGGGCATCCCGCGATTCGGTGTGGATATGGATGAGACAAATCTGCCGCCGGAAACGGGTATCGAGTCGCGAGCGATGAATTTTCGCAAAGGCTGTTACATCGGTCAGGAAGTGTTGAACCGACTGCACACGATGGGAAATGTGACACGCGCCCTGCGGGGTCTGATATTGGAGAAAGAGCTGACGGCGTTACCGGTGCGTGGCGATAAACTGGCGATGGGAAAAGAAATCGGCCGGGTTACCAGTGCGGTATTCTCGCCGAGGCTCAATACGAATATCGCGCTGGCTTATGTGCGGCGCGAACAATTCGCTCCGGGCACTGAACTCACGCTGGAAACAAAAAACGGCAACTCGCGCGCTCTCGTCGCAGAGTTGCCGTTTGTGAAAGCAGCCGTTTAGAAATCAAGCAACTCGACTTCGAATATGAGCGTGGCATTGGGCGGGATGACACCGCCTGCGCCGCGCTCGCCGTAGGCCAGATCTGGCGGTAACACGAGAACGCGCTTTTCGCCTTTCTTCATGTCGCTCAAAGCTTCGTCCCAGCCTTTGATGACTTGGCCGATGCCGACCGTAAACTCGAATGGCTCTTTGCGTTCCACGGAACTATCAAACACCTTTCCGTCGGTCAGCTTGCCAGTGTAGTGCGCTTGGATCTTGCGGTTCTTGCCGGCCTTGTCGCCTTTGCCTTCTTTGACTGTGAAATACTTCATGCCGCTGGCGGTGGTGGTGATTTTGCCGTGCTCTTTTTCAAGCGCCGTCAGCACACCCTTCATGGCGCGTTCGGACGATTCTTTCACCCGATTGCCTGCGCCTTTGGTCAGGGCTTCAATCGCGGTGTCATCCGCTTTGAACGCTTTGGCCTTGTCGCCGACGCGGAGGATTTTCACAGAGATGATTTTGTCGCCACCGGCGATTTTGTTGACGACATCTTGACCTTCAGTGACGCGACCGAACACCGAATGTTTGCCATCGAGCCACGGCGTCGCTTTGTGCGTGATGAAGAACTGGCTGCCATTGCTGGCCGGGCCGGAGTTGGCCATCGAGAAAACACCCGGGCCGTCGTGTTTGAGTGTGGAATCAAATTCGTCGGCGAACTTGTAACCGGGACCGCCCGTGCCGCGGCCTTCTGGGCAGCCGCCTTGGATCATGAAATCAGGGATCACCCGGTGAAACACAAGCCCGTCGTAAAACTTCGCGCCTTTGTCTTTATTCGAAGTGCGAGTGCCTTCGGCCAGCCCAACAAAGTTCGCCACCGTCAGCGGCGTCTTTTCCATCTCGAGCTTGAGAAGGATCTTGCCTTTGGACGTGTTAAATTCTGCAAAAAGGCCGTCGGCCTGTGTTTTTTCAGCTGCGGTCATGTTGGTCGCGGCAGTCAGCACAAGGCCGGCTGCCAAAAGGATTGAGGGTTTGATTTTCATTACGAACTGCGCGAGTGAAACCCGTCCGGGCAATCGTGGGAAGCTTTTTTCGTGACAAAGCCTGCGCCCAACCTGCTTGATAAACCGATGGACAACCCGACCGATATTGCCGCTCTCGCGCAAGGATTGGCTGCCTTGGGTTGTCCCGCAGAAAAGTCCGGCGAGATGGCTGCGCAACTCGATAAACGCGCCCGTCAGCTTGCAGAACAAAAAGGCCGCCCCTATCCCGAAGCCCTCGCTCATCTGCTCCACTTGATGAAGCAAGGCTGGGCTGCTAAACAACGCGGCCAATGACCCAACCTTGGAATCTGGCCAGCTCGCGTCCACTGGGCGACTTCCGCATCTTCAAACTGCGCGCCGATCGCTGCATCTCTCCGCGAACCGGAGCGGAGCATGAATTCATCATCATCGACGCGCCGCACTGGGTGAACATCATCGCCATCACCACCGATCAACAACTCGTGATGATCGAACAATACCGAGTCGGATCACAGACCGTTGAATTGGAGATTCCCGGCGGCATGATCGATCCCACCGATGCCAATCCCGTGGAAGCCGGCCTGCGCGAATTACGTGAAGAAACCGGGTACGAAGGCCGCGATGCCCTCCTACTCGCTCAAGTCTGGTCCAACCCCGCCATCATGAACAACCGCACCTACACTGTCCTCGTGGAGAACTGCGAGCTGAAGCATCCAACAGAATTCGATAGCGGCGAAGACTTGACCACCCGCCTCCTGCCCGTCACAGAAATTCCGCAACTATTGGCGAGCGACAAAATCCAGCACCCACTCGTCCACGTCGCCCTCAGCCACTACTTCCACCGAAGAAACCGAGCTAGTTGATATATCGAGTCGGAGTTCCGTGAACTTGTTTCGGAGCAGACCTCGCAGGCAAGATTCGATCAGAATTGCCAATTATGATTGGTGGGAAGCCTTGGTTTCTGACGATTTGAGGGATGGGGATTGATTGGGTGAAGTTGCTGGCCCATGCTGGCAAAAGTTTTCGGGGGGCCTATAGCTCAGCGGTTAGAGCAGGGGACTCATAATCCCTTGGTCGCAGGTTCAAATCCTGCTGGGCCCACCAAGCTTCTACTTTCGGTTTGGATCTGATTTGCGTTGGGTCAGCTGGGCACGCAGAAAAACGTCCACAGGGGCTTGTTGCCAGGCAGTCAGCCAGAGGTCGGAGAGAAAATGGGAGGCGCGAAGCATCTGTCCCTCGAGGAACAGTTTGCCTTCTTTGCCGGCTGCATCTTTGGCGGTGAGCTTGCCATCTTTGTCGAGTTGATAGAGGGGCAGGACTTGGAGGTGTTGCGTGTGAATATAGTCGAGGATGGCTTTGAATTCGCCGGAAACAGTTTCTGAAGCTGGCTTGGGATCGAGGGCGCGTGCCTGACGAATTGATTTGGTCATTGCGGCGCGGTTGTGTCCACCAGCTTCCTTGAAAAACCCGCCATCAATCCAAGTGTGAAAGGAGCTTTTGGTGGTGAATGACCGGGGGTTTTCGCCGATCCAGCCATTGAAATGTTTGGTGGTGTGGAGGGGTTGTGAGGCATCGCCGACGAAGTGGCCGATGACGCCCATGTGATAGATGACATTGGCGCGGGCGTTGGCGATTTCCTCTGGAGTGCCGAGCTGCTCGAACACTTTCAGGTAAGCAAAGGCGGATTTGAGGCAACCGAATTGTTCATTGATGGCCCAAGGAAGAAATCCTGGCAGGCCGCGCAATTGATCGGCGTCGGATTTGGGATCCGCGGCGGGAAATTTCTCCGGATGCTTTTGTCGTGCGACTGCCATTTTGGCGACGAATTCGTACCGGAAATGGCTGAGGTCTTCTGGCTTCAAATTGTAATCGGCGAGATCTTCGAAATCGAAATAGTGATCGGGATTTTTGGCGTGGCGCAGGCCGCGTTCGCGATTGTTGCGCCAGCGATCGGGTTCTCCGGAGAGAAACTGAATGCGCTCACGCGCGGCGGCTTCGCGAACGAAGGCTGGGAAATTGGTCGGCAACGCAGTCACCGCCAGATCATTGATGAGCCGGTGGCCTTCATAATCCCAAGCGGAGACCGAAACGGAAACGAGAATCGTGCCGGTGAGAAAGGTGCGAAGCCAAAGTTGCATCAGCAACGATGGCCACGGCCAGAACGGCTGGCAATACAAAGTGGGCGCTGAACGGGGCGCAGTTTTAGGGGAGCGGCACCAGTTCGAGCGTGAGCTTGCCTTCCTTTTCGCGGAGGACAACGGCCTCGGCGTCGCTGTGTTTATCCACCTGCACAGCGCCGAAGAGGGCATCGACAATCTCCACGCCATCGGGACCTTTGGGTTTGGTGGTGTCGCGGCGAATGGCGTTTTTGTTGACCTTGGCATCGTCGTTGGTGGCCATGAGGGCCATGTCGACGCGTGCGCCCCAGAATTGGCTGGGGCCAAAGAGTGTTTTATGGAAGCGCTGGGTTTGCGTGACGACCCAGTTTTTGCCGCCGCTGCGATAGGTGAACATGTCGAGCGGCCGGTTGCCGGAGCCAAGCTCGATGATGCTCAGGCCGCGAATGGTCGCGCCGGGTTGCACGGCATCGAGTGGAAATTTGACGACGGGTGTGCAGACGAAGGAACCGACGACGTATTGTTTGCCGCCTTCTTCGTAGGGCACGAGGCTTTGAATGGGCGCTTTAGTTTCCCATTTGTTGTGGGCGACGTGATAGGTCTCGGCACTGTACACATTGGCGGTGGCCCCATGTTCGATCGGCGTGGGAAGCGCGTAGATCTTACTGGAGAATTCTTCATTGCTTTGTCCGGCGGCCAGCACGCGATCGCCAGCGAAGGCAACGTCGGTGATGCGCGAGACTTTGCCCGGAATCGCCACGCGAGCATATTTGAGTTTCGAAAAATCAATGGGAGCGAGGTCGCCTTTTGTGCTGACGGTGAAAATGGAATGGCTCTTGCCGTCCTTGGACTGGGCAGCGAGATAGATGCGGCCACTGGCGGGATTGACGGCCAGATCCACGATCGACACAGCATCGGCAGCCACTTTCAATTGCTGCGCGATGGCGCCGGCAACATCTTCGACTCGAGCGGAAAGTTTCACGGTGGGACTGGCATCGCCGGTTTCAATCGCGACAATTGCGCCGCCATTTTCGGCGACAAGCAGCAGTCCACCCGGGCCAAATGCGAGTGCGCCGATGCCTTTGAGTGCGGGGTCGCCTGTCTGTGCTTTGGTTATCGATGCGCCGGTCTTCGCAGCGGCATGAACGGCGGTGAAGCCTGCAAACAACGCCAAGGCAACCAGCCCGGCAACGATGGAGATGGGTTTTGTTTTCATGGGTTTCCTGAGTGGAAGAAAATCTATCAAGCTCTCATTTTCCTGCAACATCATTTCACAGGCTGTCAAGATGGACTCTCGAATTAAAGTTGTCAGGAAATCAATTCGTCCCTTGTGCGAAGCGGGGCCGATGGTAATTTCTGCCAGCGTCAACCTGTTCCTCTCATGAAAAACATCAAGAGAATCGCAGTTGTCCTCCTCCCCATCATCGGAATGGCCTTGTACGTGATCAAGCCCGAGCGCGCGCCCGCAGTTCCGGAATTATTTCAGCCAGCGACATCCACCGTGGCCGCAGTGGTGACTCCCGAAGTGGTGCGCGTCTCGCACGTGGCGCTGAACCCAAAGGCCACAGCTGAATTGATGGCCACGGGAAGTAAAGTAACGCTCAAGCCCTTCAAGAAAGTAACGCTGACAGTGCAGGTGAATTCGGTGCGCGCCAGTTCGCCATCGGGCAAGACCAGCATTGGCATCGTGGCCGGCGAGCCGGAAAGCCAAGTGATTTTTACGGAAGAGAACGGTACATTTGCAGGCTCGGTGATGCGGGCCGATGGTACTCTGTACACACTCACGCACACGGGCAATGGCGTGTATCGCTTCGCGGAGATCGATACCGAAACGACAGGCATTTGTGATGAAGGCGACAAACCCTCCGAGTTTTCGCCCGATCGCACGGCACGGATTCAGCACCTACAAGTTCAGGGCGGCTCGACATCGGGATCGTCGAAAATTTCCCGCAGTAAGGCGCGTGAACGCTCGAAGAACGATTCCAGCGCCAGCACGTACAGTGGTCGGAATTCATTTCAGTCGGATAGTTCGGGTAGCAGTTCCAAAGCAAAAATCGGCCTGATGGTCGTTTACTCCGCAGGAGTGTTAAACCAGCACGGTGGCGAGGACGGATTGAAATCGGCCATCAAACTCGGTGTGGAGCAGGTGAACCTCGCTTTCGAACGCAGTAAAATCAACGCGGAGGTCTCACTGGTTCACACGCACCAGATCAAATACAAAACGGCTGGAAACCTCGTCACGGATTTGAAGAACATTACTTATGCCAAAGAGTCGCTCGCATCGGAGGTGCGCGCACTGCGCGAATCCAAGGGCGCAGACCTTGTCACTATGCTCGTCGATGGTGGCGGCGGCGGAGTGGGTTGGCTGCTGACTTCATTAAATCCAGCGCGCCAATATGGCTTCAACGCCATCAATGGTCTTTACATCAATACTTACGTGTTGGCGCACGAATTGGGGCACAATCTCGGCTGCGAACACGCGCGAAACGACGCCAGTGTGAGCAACGCGGGCGCCACGCCTTATGCCTACGGCCATCGATTCAACGCCACCAGCGACGGCAGCACCAAACAAGTGCGCACTATCATGGCCTATTCGCCCGGTCGCTGGGTCGGTCACTTCTCCAATCCGCGGGTGAAATACCAAGGCACGGCCACGGGCGTTTCTGGTAAGTCCGACAATGTGGGCACCATCAACAAGACCGCCTCGATTGTCGCCGATTATTACTGAGTTTTCACTGGCGTGAACGGCGCAGCGCAGTTACGTTCAGGCTGATGCAAGGCCCGTTCGGATTCATCAAGAGCCGCTTCACGCGCAGCCGCGCAGTGGGACTGGCTTTTATTTTCACGCTCGTCGGAATCCTCGCATTTTCCTGGCAGTCGAAACTCGATTTGCTTCCGTCTGCATCTCAATCGGCCGGCTCGCTGGTTACGCCTGAGATGGAGAATTCGCGACGTCATCGATTCGTGAAGATTGATTCCTCGGCGATCCAGGCCATCGAACAAGGTGCGCGCAGAATCGAACTGGAACTCTTTCGCGGCGAGCGGGTGACTGCGATCATTGAACACACAGAAAGTACGGCGCGTGGCGGATCATCTGCTTCAGGTCATCTTCACGGACAACCGAACAGCCAGGTGATACTGGCCACTTTTGGCGGTGCGGTGGCTGCAAACGTATTCATGTCCGATGGTCGAACGTACACGGTGACGTATGCGGGAAACGGCCTGCATCAAGTTTCCGAGCTGCGCGATGAATCCTCGCCCAGCCTGCATGTGCCGACCCAACTGGGCTCCATTCAACTTGAGCGTTCACCTGACGGAAAAGCGCAGATGATGCCAGAGCTGAAGTTTGGTGTGAAAGAAAACGTGGCTGGTTTCCCGCAATTCACCACCACGCTCAACGCGAAAGACCCCGTCGCGACCAAAGCCTCATACGGGCCGCCGGTGATTGGTTTCATGGCCGTCTACACTCCCGCCGCCGAAGAACAATGTGGCGGGCTGATGGGAATTGAGTCACGGATCCGACTCTCCGTGGAAATGGTCAACGCCGTGTTCAAGCGCAGCGGCATCCGTGCGCAGCTTCGGTTGCTGTGGACGGAACGGATCGATTATTCCTCCGATGGCGATTTGGTCAACGACCTGCGAAACGTGACGATGGGCCGGTTGCCAGTGATGATGAAAGTGCATCGACTCCGCCAGATGCATCGCGCCGATCTCGTTTCGCTCTTCGTGGAGAGTAAGCGAGCCAATATTTTCAAGGGCGCAGGATGGATGCCCGTCTCGTTCGATCCGATACCCGATTACGGATATAGCGTCGTGGAAGCGGTGTTCTGTCCTTCATCCGTTTTCACGCATGAGATCGGCCACAACCTCGGCTGCAATCATGCCACCAACGATGTCGGCGGCGCAATGCAGGGTGCCTTCACCAATTCGCACGCGTGGCGATTGAGCGTGACCAACGTGAACAACCAAGTGTTCGAGCATAAGACGATCATGGCCTTTGGCGTCGGCAATCGCATCCCGTATTTCTCCAATCCGAATGTCCTCTTCTATGGAGTTCCCACCGGCGACACGAACTTTGCCGACAACGCCGCCACCATCAATCGCACAGCGCCGATGGTATCCTCCTACCTCAGTCCAGGAGTGGTAACCAACAGTCCGGTGAACTCGACCGACAGCGGTGGAGGCGGAGGTTACAACCCGTTCGAGCCGCCGTATTCGCGTTTCCAAATCCGGTTGCGCTAATCGCATCCGTTTCTTCGCCGTGCTGCTATTCGCCGGTCGCTAGGTTGGGATTCTTCAGACGGCACAGTCCATCACCCTCCGCAGCGAGGCGTTCTGATAGAGATAGCCACCACGCGGTGCGCTATGTAGGCTCCCTCCAAGCAGCACCGGCACTTATCCCCTTATGAGCAGCCCTATTCACAACATGGTTCTCGGCATGGCGGCTTTCTACAATCCACACCCCGCAGGGTCTGGTGGTGAACAAACCCGCACCGGATATTATCTGGATTACCTCCGAGATGCCACCCTGCACAAGTACACCGCCGATGCCGTCGGCTCCTTCGTCCAGCGCGCCTCAGCCGAGCAAGTGAAGGCGATAGGGCAGCTCGGCGATCGCTTTCAATCCGTCATTGGCACGCAAACGGCGAAGTTATCTTCAGCCATTGGAGGACAGACAGCCCAGCTCACCCGCCACATCTCACAGCTTCAAGCTGCAACAACCGCCGGCTTCACCGAAGTCAACCACCGGCTTGGCGCCTTGCAGCTCAGCATGCAGGCATCCAACATCCTATTGAATAACATCGCGATCCTTCTCCGCATCCCCGACAGCGAGAAGCAGCGCCAGCGCCACATCGAGATGGGCCTAAAGTTCCTCGTCAACGCCCAGCACGACGGCGATCTCTTCAAGGACGCTTTGGACGAGTTCTTGAAGGCCGAGAATCTCCACTCTCAGGACTACTTTGTCCTGCAGAAGATCGGCATGATCTATCTCTATGTCCCTTCTCTGGTAAATCTCCGTTCCGCCGCCGAATACCTCACCCGCTCTGGCAAGTATGCGGGCGCGGAGAGCTACACCAACAGCGCACGCTCCACGAATCCGCTCAGGATGGATCCTACCGAGGAGGATGAAGACGAGGAGGATGAAGAAACGGGGATGGAACCATCGGAAATCGCCAAGTTGGCGGTCGAGTCCTACGTCGCAGCCAGCCGCGCGGAATATGCCCTCAGCAATCTCGACACCGCCCTGCAGTTGGCGCAAAAGGCGGTGAAGATTTGCCCGGGCCTACCTGGCGGCCAGTT
>CAMDOH010000042.1 GCA_945903605.1 Akkermansia muciniphila | reverse complement strand
TCAGCGGGCAAAAACCTTGTCGGCGCATTTCATCAACCGCGTCTGGTGCTGTGCGATCTGGATGCGCTTGTCACGTTGCCCGTGCGCGAGCTGCGCGCCGGCCTCGCCGAGGTGATCAAGTACGGCATCATTTATGACGCCGCGATGTTTAAGCGGATGGAGCGAGAGATGTCGCAGATGCTCAAGCGTGATTTTCGCTCGCTTGCCTTCGCGGTCACTCGCTCGTGCGAAATCAAAGCGGAGGTTGTGGGACTGGACGAGATGGAGTCGGGCTTGCGTGCCATTCTGAATTATGGTCACACGATCGGCCACGCCATCGAGGCGATCAGTGGCTACGGAAAATATCTGCATGGCGAGGCGATCAGTATCGGACAGGTGTCTGCCGCCAAACTCTCTGCCCAGCTACTCGACTTTCCGGCAGATGAGGCGGCACGGATTGAGAGGCTCTTTCGCGCGGCGGGATTGCCGGTGCATTTCAATTTGGCTGCGACTCAGCGGCGGCAATTCTTTGCCGCGATGCGACTCGACAAGAAGGTCAGTGGCGGGGAGATTCGATTCGTGCTCTCCAAACGCATTGGCAAAGTCTGCTGGGGTCAAAAAGTTTCGTTGCCGCTCATTGAGAAAGCCCTCGCTTAATCATGTCTGCAGTGAGCGAAACAATCGTCCGTGAGTATTTCGAGCTGTTCGGTTTTTTTGTCCGGCAGCAGCGCAAGTATATCGCACCTGCCCGCCACGAGAATGATGAGATTGATTTCTTCGTGTACAACCCGCGCGCGACCGCGGGGGCAACGTTGCCGTTCGTGCTCGGCTCGGCCGACCTCGTGGGAGTGGCGCGCGCGATGGTGGTCGTCAAAGGCTGGCACACGGAGACGTTCAGTCCGGCAGTGCTTGCCAATGCGCCTGAGATCTTCCGTTTCGTGCAGCCGGGTGTTTTTAAGCAGGCAGCAAAAGTTTTCAGTTCGGACGGGCCGTTCACCAAGATTCTCGTTGTGCCAGCCCTTCCGATCGACGGCAAAGCCCGACAGGCAAGCATCGATTTGTTGCGAGCCAAAGGGGTGGACGCTGTCATCCCATTTCACACGATGCTGGCCGATCTCATCGCGCACATTGAGACGAACCGCAACTATCAGAAAAGCGATTTGCTGCAAGTGATCCGCATCCTGAAAAATTACGAGTTCTTTGCCGAACCACAGATGGAGCTGTTCAAATCGAAAGCCGCCAAGAAGCCCGTTGTGACGGACTGATTTTCACCGAAGTTTATGCTGCTGGTCATCGACAACTACGATTCGTTCACGTTCAACATCGTCCAGTACTTGGGCGAGATGGGCGTGCAGATGGAGATCGTTCGCAATGATCAGATCTCGCTCGATTGCATCGAAACCATGCGTCCGGAACGGATCCTGATTTCTCCCGGGCCGTGCTCGCCGCGTGAGGCCGGCCTTTCGAATGACATCATCCGTACATTTGGACCGCGACTTCCGTTGCTGGGAGTTTGTCTGGGGCACCAATGTATCGGCCACACATTCGGCGCTGAAGTCGTGGTGAATCATCGGATGATGCACGGTAAAACCTCGCCCATCATGCACAATGGGAAGGAGCTTTTTGCGGGGATGCCAAATCCATTCGCCGCCACGCGCTATCATTCATTGGTCATCAAGCGCGACCCCTTTCCCGACTGTCTTGAAATCACCGCTGAGACGGCTGAGGGGGAGATCATGGGCGTCCGGCACAAATCATACCCGATCTGGGGCGTGCAGTTCCATCCTGAGAGCATCCTCACCGAGAGCGGCCGGACGATCCTGAAAAACTTTATGAAGTTGGAAAACCGCGCACCGTAGCGCGCCGGATCACTTAGCGCGGGCCTTCTTCAAGACATCCGCGAGCTTCACTTCTTTGCCGCCTTGGCGCTTGCTCTCATCCGCCGCTTCCATAAAGGCGAACAGTTCGATGGTCTCCTCCGCTGCGACGGGCGGTTTGCCCGTTTGGAAAAACTTCACCGCCTCGGCGACGAGTGGCGCATAGCCATCGTACGCGCCGACGACGCTCTCGCCCTTCTCTCCGGTGGCCTTGCCGCCATAACCTTTGTCTTCGCGAAAGATGCCGGTGCGGCCGCCTTTCCATGTGCCCGTGACGAGAATCTTTCCATCGGCCGTGGTGCCGCGTTTCACACTTTCGCAACCGACACCCATCACGGCAAACAGCGATTCGCAGCCATGCACGCCGTACCAGAAAAGATCGGGGTGCGTCTTCTCGAGGCTGCACGGGCTGGTGCATTCAGCCGAAAGTAATTTGCCGATGGAACCGTTTCGGACGGCCTGTGTGGTCTTGCCGTAACGGAGCGATGAGGAACTGAACACGGGCACGCCGGCTTCCTTCGCCAACCGGAAAATCTCCAGCACATCGGCCAGCGAGCCTGCCATCGGCTTGTCGAGGAAAAGGGGTTTGCGTGCTTTGATAACAGGAATGGCTTGGGCGAGATGCGGCCGGCCATCCACGCTTTCAATCATCACGGCATCCACATTTTTGCACATCTCTTCAATGGTGTCGTAGATCTTCACGCCGTATTTCTCGGTGAGCGTTTTGGTGAAACCTTCGACACGCGACGCGCTGGATTCGATATCGGCGCTGCCGCCTTTGAAGGCAGCCACCACACGAGCGCCCGGCACATGCGCCTTCGCTTTGGGATTGTTCAAAATCTCCGTGAAGGCGGGAACGTGCGAAGTGTCGAGTCCGATCATGCCGATGCGCAGATCAGCAGCGAGAACGCCGCCGGCCAGCGCAAGAGTCGCCAAAAAGGACAGCAACGGCTTCATGGCTTTGTGGTGACTTTGTTCCAATCCAGATGATGACGTTTGGCGTATGCGGCGAAGACTTTCTCGTTCTCGATGATCGCGCAACGAACCACGGAGGATTCATCGGCGTGGCCAATCGCATTCACATGATTGGGGATGAGCTGATGATGTCCGTGCGCATAGACCAGTGCATAGGCAGCTTCTGCAACGGCCACATACGGCAGATCTTCCTCCGCCCCTTCAACAAAATCTTCCACCACGTCTGCGAGAAATTCGAGCTGCTCAATCAAATGGGGAAATTTGTCGGCCTTCAGCTGCGTGAACTCCAGCTTCAGCATCGGCAACTTTTTGTGGATGCCGTGCAATATCTTTGGGGTGATCTGCTCGGCGCCATGATGAACGAACTGGACGATTTCAAGCATGTGTAAACGCTAACAGAGGGTTGCCGTACTCACAAGTGACGAATGGAACAGTTGGCGGCGGACGCGGCTAAAGCACTTCCATCGGGCATTTGGGAAGCGCCGCCAAAAAGGCGCTCCCATATTTTTTTGACAGCACGCGGTTGTCGAGCACCACCACGATGCCGGTGTCGGTCTTGGTGCGGATGAGCCGCCCGACTCCCTGACGGAATTTTAGGATCGCTTCTGGCAGCGAGAATTCAGCGAATGGATTTCCATTCCGGGCTTCGATGGCTTCAATGCGCGCTTCGACCAGCGGATGATCCGGCACCGCGAAGGGCAGCCGAGTGATGATGACGTTGCTTAAGGCCGCGCCCGGCACATCCACGCCCTGCCAGAAACTGTCCGTGCCGAAGAGCACCGAGTTGGTGTCGGCCTTGAACTTCTCGAGCATCGTCGAGCGCGGCATCCCAGCGCCTTGCACAAAACATTCGAGATCGAGCTGGGCGAAAAACGACTTCATCTGCTCGGCCACTTCTTTCATCAGCTTGAAGTTAGTGAAGAGCACGAACGCTTTGCCGTGGGTTTGTCTCACGAAATGTTCGATCCAATGAATCAGCGCCTCGCGATAAGCCGATTCTCGCGGGTCGGGCATTTTGCCAACGATGAAAAGCTTCATCTGTTTCTCGAAATCAAATGGCGATCCGCATTGCAACAGCGTGGCTGATTCTCCGCCGATCCGGCTCGCAAAATAGTCGAGGCCAGCCGCTCTCGATTTTGCGCCGGACGAATTCCATTCTGAAACAGCCAGTGTCGCACTGGTCATGATCACGCTGGTGCCAGTGCCGAAAAGCCGTTGGCGCAGATTTTCAGCCACGTCCACGGGCGCCGCGTTGAGGGTGACGTGCTGCCGGTCTTTCCCCGAGCGTTCCACCCAATACACGTAGTCCTCCGCGCTCTGGCTGAGAAAAGTGGCGATGGAGTCGCGCAACTCAGCAAGGCGCCGGCTGCACTCGGTCAATTCCTGCGCGGTGTCCCTGTCATTGGTGAGCTTGATGAGTTCGCTTAAAGCCTCGCGCAGTCGCTGAAGCGGCAATGTCATCGTGTCCGTCACGAGGTCGGGTCTGCGAATGCGCAGCTCACTCCAGATCCGCGACGATCGCGCCATCGGTTTCTCCTCACTGGTGCCGGATGCTTTCGCTGCGCGCGCGACTTCCTCGCAAGCGTCCTCCACAGTTTCAAAAAACTGTTCACTCTCTTCGAGGGTGTCGGCCACGAGGTTGGCTGCCGTTCCAGTTCGCAAGAGTGCGAGTAGCCCTTTTTCCGTTCTCGGATTCCAGAGCCGTTGAAGATTGTAACGGAATTGTCCATTGGATACGGACACGCCGATGTGCCGGCTCGCCACCCCTTCGACGCGATGCGCTTCATCGAAAACCACAAAGTCATTCTTGAAGAGCAATCCTTCATCATCGCCGTCGTCCTGTGTGGCGCCTCCGAGCAGCGTGAAGAAAAGTGAGTGGTTCAACACCAGCACATCGGAGGACAGGATTCGCGTGCGGGCACGCTGGAAATAGCAGGTGTTGTTCTGCTGGCCAAATTCCGAGCTGTGACCGCAGAGGCGCGGAGAGCACAGGCCGCGCTCCGAGCAGACTTGCGCCCAGACTTTCTCGTCCGGCTCAATTTCAAGGTCGGACTTGCTGCCGTCGCCTGTCGTTTTCTTCGCCCACTCGGCGATGCGTTGCAGTTCGGCGCGCTCGGGTGAAGTGAAAAGCTGGTCTGATTGGTGCAGTGCCTTTTGAAGCCGCCGAGTGCAGAGATAATTGGAGCGCCCTTTGAGCATCGTGAATTGAAATTTCACTGGCAGAATCGCCGCGAGCATCGGCAGATCTTTCTCGGAGAGTTGTTCCTGCAGATTGATCGTGTGCGTGGAGATGATGGCCTTCCTGCCATTGGCCACGGCGAAAAGAATGGAGGGGATCAAGTAGGCAAGACTTTTGCCGACGCCCGTGCCGGCTTCGACAATGAGGTGTTCGCCTTTGGCCAGTGTGCGTGCGGTCGCCACGGCCATCTGTTGTTGTTGCGGTCGATACTCAAAATTCTTTGAGCATGACAGGATGCCCGAGGGAGAAAAAATCTCTTCGACTTGTTTTACAAGGTCGCTGGCGGCAGGAACCGGGCTATCGAACGAGCTGATCATCGGCCACAGTGTGACGATTAAGAAACGCTGGATTTGCGGTGCGGAATGACTTCGAGCGCGGCGCGGTTTTTGGCAATCATGTCCGCAAGCAACACGCCGCGCCAGTTGGTGAGCGGGTAAATCACCGAGCGCCGGCCAATGACGCTGCCGGGATTGAGCACCGCATTGCAGCCGATCTCCGCATGGTCGCCGAGCAGCGCGCCGAATTTCCGCAGGCCGGTGTCGAGTTTGCGCCCCTCGGATTCGACGGTAATATTGCCTGTCAGCGATTTCACGTTCGAGAGGATCACCCCCGCGCCGAGATGCGCTTTGTGTCCGAGAATGGAATCGCCCACGTAATTGAAATGCGGCGCCTGACAGCCGTTGAAGAGCACACTGTGCTTCACCTCGCACGAGTTGCCGATCACGCAGTCGTCGCCAATGATCACGTTCTCGCGGATGTACGCGCCGTGACGGATCTCGCAATTCTTTCCGATGATCGCCGGGCCTTTGATCATCACGCCCGCTTCAACAACTGTCCCTTCGCCGATGAGAACTTGGGGGCCGACCCAAGAGCGATTCGCGTGCGACGCGGCGGCGGGATGGTTGAAGGGAGCCGCAGACACCTTCAGCGCGAAGAGAGCTCGGCGAAAACCGGTCGGGCCGAGGTTCGGGAATTTTTCGAGATACTCTTTGAGGCGCTTGAGCGCGTCCCACGCGAACTCGCAGCCATCGAAGAGCGCGGCGTGTTCGGTCTGCGAGAGGTCGAAAAGGCCAGCCGGTCTGAACATGCCGCCACGTTAGGCGAAGGGGCGCGTGGCGGAAACACTTTTCAAATGGCGACATCGCTTTGCTGTCAAACGCGGCATTGCCAAGGCGGGCGGCTTACGTTTGATTTGTCGCGGACGAATTTCGTCAGACAGTTCGAAGGAAGCCGATATGGAACTTACACGCACAGCTTACGGAACTTGGAGTGGCGGACGATACATGCATTTTGGTGAGCCGCTCGACGAGGATCGCTACATCGCCAGCATCCGGCGCGCTTATGAAAATGGCATCCGCACTTTCATGACTGCCGATGTGTACAGCAACGGCGAAGCGGACACGATGCTTGGCCGCGCGTTGTCGGGCTTGCCGCGCAACAGCTATTATCTCGTCGGCCTTATCGGCCACGATATTTACCCGGGCAAGCGCGATGGCGCGAAAGGTTTCCTGCGCTTCACCGATCCTCGGCTTCGCCGGTCGGATCAGTTCGGAAGTTACCTGCGAATGGCCGTGGAGAAATCTCTGGCCCGGTTGAACACGGATCACTTCGATGCGCTGCTGTTGCACAATCCAGATTCTGTCGGCTACACGAGCGACACGGTTTGGAAGGGAATGGAGTTGATTCGGGAAAACAAACTGTCGCAGCGACTGGGCATCGCGCCCGGACCCGCCAACGGATTTTCGCTCGATGTCATCCAGTGCTTCGAGCGGTTCAATGGCCTCATCAACGAGGCGATGATCATTCTTGGCCCGATGGAGCCGTGGCCTGGTGGTTACGCGCTGCCGGTCGCCGAGAAGTACAACATCAATCTGACTGCTCGCGTGGTGGATTACGGCGGGTTGTTTCATGACGACGTCAAGCCGGGCCACCAGTTTGGCCATGGCGATCACCGCACATTCCGCCCAGCGGGTTGGGTCGAAGCCGGCAATCTCAAGCTGGAACAGATGCGGCCCATCGCCGAAAAATATGGACTCACGTTGTTGCAACTTTCATGCCTCTGGACACTCCAGCAGCCAGCAGTGAAGTGCGTCGTGCCGACGCTGATTCAGGAAGTCGGAGCAAAAGCCAAGCCCATCGAAGCCAAGATCGACGAGCTGGCCGCTGTGGGTTCCGATTCGCGACTGATCCAATTGAAACTCGACGAGGAAGATGTCGAGCGGCTCCGGCACATTGGCGCGAACAAAGGCTGCATGAATCTCAAAGGCGGGAATCCGCAGTACGTTGGCGAGTCCACGCCAGATCAGTGGTCGATGAACCCGGAACTGGAGGCCGTCGCCAAACGCTGGGGTATCGATCCTCATATCGACCTGCGTCACCAGCACGAAAAAGCGGCATGAGATTTTCCATTTTACTGGCGTGCGCGTTGGCTGTCGGCTGCGTGAGTGTTGTTGAGAAAACCATCACGACGACCGGACGAGTGGCTAGCACCACGATCACTACCGCCGCAGGTGTAGGCAAGACCGTGGTAAAAACCACCGTCTCGGGGGCGATCGACATCGTTGGTTCAGCGGTGAAGGAAAGCGCCGTGACTCTCATTGAAACCGGAACGGGCATCAGCAAAAAGTTGCCTCTGACCGAAGGAATGAATGTTTACACGGCGGGAACGATGGGGAAAATCAATCTGGCGAAGCAGGCCATCGAGCTGGTTCGCATGTCTGAGAAAACTTTTTTCAAGGCCGGCGAACTGACTCCAAAAAATCCCGGGCCTGTCCTCAAAGTCGGCGACATCATTCGCATTTCACCGGCCAACTGATTCGATCAGGCGAGGATGGGGTGAACCACTTCGCCGTGAACATCTGTCAGCCGCCGATCAATGCCATTGTGCCGCACGGTGAGCTGTTCGTGGTCAACTCCCAACAAATGCAGAATCGTTGCGTGAAGGTCGTAACAGTACATTTTGCCATCGGCCGCCTTCCATGACCACGGATCACTTTCACCAAATGTCGCGCCGCCTTTGATGCCCGCGCCCGCAAGCCAGGCGACGGATGTGCCGCCATTGTGATCGCGGCCAGTGGCGCCCTGCGTGAACGGCATCCGGCCAAATTCCGTGCTCCAAATCACAAGCGTGTCTTCGAGCAACCCGCGCGCCTGCAAATCTGCGAGCAACCCGGCGATGGGCTTGTCCGTTGCGCGCGCCATCGCGGGCAGTTCGGTATGAATGTCCGAGTGATTGTCCCAATTCTTGGATGGACCTCCCGCGCCGCTCCAGATCTGGATGAAACGGACGCCGCGCTCGGCCAGTCGCCGCGCCAACAGGCAGCGTCGGCCGAAATCTTCTGTGATCTTGTCGTCCAGCCCGTAGAGATTTCGCGTGGACAAAGTTTCATTGGCGATGTCCAAGGCTTCGGGCGCATGCAACTGCAGTCGCGCGGCCAGCTCGTAGGATTCGATGCGACTTTCCAATTGGTCCTGGCCGGGATGCGCCGCTGCGTGTGCGCGATTGAGTTGCGCGAGCAAGGCCAATCCTTCGCGTTCGCTTTCACGGCTGATGAATTTCGGCGCGCCAGCGGGAGCAAGATTGGCAATGGGCGCGGGCAGATGCGCATGTATGGCCGTGCCTTGATGTGTGATGGGCAGAAAGCCTGCGGTAAAATTTCCCTTCTGGTTATACGGCAGACCACGCGGATCGGGCAGCACCACAAACGTGGGCAGATTGTCACTGAGCCGACCCAAGCCGTAGCTGATCCATGAACCAAGACACGGATGGCCCGGCGCGAGAAAGCCGGTGTTCATCATGTAGCTTGCTGGACCGTGCACGTTTGTCTTCGAGGCCAGCGCCATAAGAAAAGCCATGTCATCCACCCGTCCGGCGATGTGCGGGAAAAGATTGCTGACCCAACGCCCGCATTGGCCGTGTTGCTTGAATTCAAATGGCGGCTTCATCACGGTGCCCGGCGCGCTCGTGGCCGCCTCGACACGTTCGCTTGTTCCGGGATCAAATTTTTGCCCGTGTCGCCGGAACAGTTCCGGTTTGTAGTCGAAGAGATCCATCTGGCTTGCGCCGCCATTCATGAATAGCTGAATCACGCGCCGCGCTTTCGCAGGATGATGCAGGCCGCCTTTCCACAAGGCGCGAGGCTGGGCGTCACGGTTTTCTGCAGCGCCGAGTAAATGCGCCAATGCGAGTCCGCCGAAACCATTGCCGACTCGCCCGAGAAAATCCCGGCGGCCCAGCAGTTCGTTTTGAAGTGCGGGATTCATCGCCGGTCAATCGAGAAACAGAAATTCATTACTGTTGAGCAAGAGCCGGCAGAGATTGGTCAGGCCGTGTTTGGCTGCGTAATCACTCATCATTCTGATTTCAGATTTGTCCGGTGTCCTAGCGAAAGCCAGCTGGCAAGCGGCGACGATCTGTTCTTCGAGTGATTTCGCTTTTGTCGCGATGCGCGCTGAAAGGTGTTCGCTTTGACGAAGGATGAACGCGTCGTTGAGCAGTGCCAGCGCTTGCAATGCATTCACCGAGTGAGCGCGAACGGGAGTGAGCAACGAGGCATCCGGGCAATCGAGTGCGTCCATAAACGGATCGGGCAACGTGCGAAAAATAAATCGGTACACGCTTCGGCGGCGCGCAGCGGGGCTGTCCCAATCAAATTTGTTGTAGTCGACGTTGGGAGTGACGTGGATTCCTGGGCTGACCGCAAATTGCTGGTCGGACGGCCCACCCATTCGCAAATCAAGCCGGCCGGCAGCCTGCAGCACTGCGTCACGAAGCGATTCAGCATCCAGTCGTGTCCGGTTCTGTCGCCAGAGCAGCCGGTTTTCCGCGTCGCTTTGTGAAGCGCGCACCTGATGCTGCGATGACTGTCGGTAAACGGCGCTGGTGACGATGAGCCGGTGGATTTTTTTCAACGAACCGCCGCCATCCCGAAATTCAACTGCGAGCCAGTCAAGTAGTTCAGGGTGTGATGGCAGCCCTCCCATTCGGCCAAAATCATTTGGCGTGTCCACGAGGCCGCGCCCGAAATGGTGGTGCCAGATGCGATTGACAGCCGAGCGCCAGGTGAGCGGATGATTCGGGTGGCTCAGCCATTGAGCGAACGCAGCGCGTCGCGACCGTTCGTCTTCAGGTTTCGGCAGGTCGAATCGCGCAGGAATTGTGGTGATGCACGAAAGACCGCCGGGTGCAGCCAATTCGCCGGGCTTTGTGATGTCACCGCGCTTGAGGATATGAACGGGCCTCGGTGTCGTCGCGGGTTTGTGACTGCCATCGGGCATGAAATTTCCGCTGGCAACAAACACCCATTGTTGCGCTGACAACGCGGCGAGCGTTTTCCCCACTTTCTCCTGAAGAAAATGGAGTGCGAGATCTCGTTTGTGATTGTCGGTGCGATGCGCAACTGGAATGGCCAATGCCTGCGCGATGGTGTCGGGGATGGTGGGGATGCGGACGGGGCGCGGCGAAGTGGTGATGGAGATGCGAGGTCGGCCGATGAGATGGCCGCCGCCATGTTGTTGTTCGAGCACGAATGACCAGAGCGTTCCATCGTCGTGCGCGACAGTTTCCTTCAACTCAAAGATCGCCTGATGCGACTTGCCGACCTGCGGATAAATTCCCCACGCGGTCGCCGGGTTGCCGTCAATGGCGTGTTGAATGGTCCAGCCGGCTTGATCAAAATCAGCGGAGGCCATTGAGATGGCCAGAGGCTTGAGATCATTCGGGCGCGTGCGTGTTGCGGCGAGAATCTGGATTTCGCTCAGGTGCAGATTGCCGTTGTCCTGTCGACCGGGGCCTTTGTGGGGAAGATTGTCATCGGCGAGAACTTCGAGTCGCACTGCAGTGACGCCTTTGAGATTGGAGTGAGCGAGAAGCGTGTACGTGTCTTTTTCTGGCCGTTTGCCGGTGGCGAGAACGGAGTGGTCGGGCTGTTTGGTGAATGTGCTGCCTGCTGCGGATTGGCTGGTGGTCGGCTCGAGTACGGTCCAGACCACGGAGTTGTGTGCGGCCAGATTTTTCTCCCACTCAGTCACCTCGGCTTGAAGTGCGGGCGCAAGCAACGTGTCCATCAGTGATTTTTCACGTTGCTGAATGGCGGCTTGCTGCGCGAGCAAATCGCGTCGTATGCGATGCGCTTTGGGATCGGCTTCGAAGGACACGTTGCCACGGCCGACTCCCGCGAACACAGATTGCAGATTGTAATAATCGCGCTGGCTGATGGGATCGAATTTGTGATCGTGGCAACGGGCGCAGTGAACTGTGCTACTTGTGAAAGTGGACATGACTGTGGCGACGATGTCGTCGCGATCGATGTAGCGGGCGATCTCGCGGTCAATCGTGTCCTCGCGAATGTCGCGCAGTGAACTTTCATCCCACGGTCCGGCGGCGAGCAGGCCCAGCGCAGGAATGAGCTGCGGTTCATCTGGAAATAATGCGTCGGCGGCAACCTGCTCTTGAATGAATCGGGTGTAGGGCTTGTCTTGATTGAATGAATCGATGAGGTAATCGCGGTAAGGCCAAGCGTTGGGGCGAATGCGATCCTGATCGTGGCCGTGCGATTCGGCGTAGTGCACGGCGTCCATCCAATGTCGCGCCCAGCGTTCGCCGTGACGCGGGCTGGCGAGCAGTATGTCCACGAGCGCTTCGTACGCCTTCGGATTTTTGTCGGCGATGAATGCGGCGACTTCCTCGGGTGTCGGCGGCAGCCCTATGAGATCAAAATAAACACGGCGGATGAGAGTGCGCCGATCGGCTTCTGGCGATGGCGATAGTCTTTTGGCTTTCAGTTGCGCAGCGATGAATGAATCAATCGGCGTGCGCGCCCATGTCGATTCGGTGAGAGTCAATGGGGGTGCAGTTGGCCGATGAAGCGGTGCAAGCGACCACCAATTCGTGGGTGTGGCGGCGATAGATGGCGTGGCGGATGAAAAGAGCACAGCTGCTGCGAATGCCAGAGCGATGATGGACTGGGCCGAGGGTGTCATCGTTGTTCTTAAGAATAGAGATTCTGGGAGTGAAGGGAATGTGATTTTCCAGTTTTCGATGCAGGAAGCAGAGGCGTAGCCATTGCCACAATATCTCGATTATGACATTGTCGGCGCGAGGATGGCAGGAATGGATATCAACCTACTCGCCCCGATTTGCCGTACGGGTTATGGCGTCGTTGGCTTGAATCTACTTGTCTCACTTACCCGGCAGGGTCACCGCGTTGCGCTCTTTCCGAGAGGGTCGGTTGAGACTCCACCTGAACACGCGGCGTGTGTGAAGGCCGCTCACGAGCGTCAGGCATTTTATAATCCAGATGCACCCAGCGTTCGGCTGGCGCAGCATTTTCATCTCTTCGAACACGTCGGCCGCAACTTGCATTGTGGATTTCCGATTTTTGAGCTGAACCGATTCGTCAAGGCCGAGGTGCATCACATGCGTTGCATGGATCGGCTGCTCGTCTGTTCGCATTGGGCACAGGGAATTCTGCTCGAGCACGGCCTATCACAAGATCAAATCCGTGTAGTGCCGCTGGGGGTGGACACGACGGTTTTCTCGCCTGAGACCGAGACAGTGTCGTCGAACGAAATGAAGGACACAATTTTTTGCAGTGTCGGCAAGTTTGAGAAACGGAAGGGGCAGGATATTTTGATCGAGGCATTCAATCTCGCCTTCGAGCCGGGCGATTCCGTGCAACTCATCGTGCATGGTTGGAACGCGATGTTGGATCAGGCCGCGAACCAAGCTTGGGTGGAACGGTTCAAGACATCAAAAATGGGTGGCGCTATCACGGTGACGGCCGGTCCGCTCACCTCGCAAGCCGAGGTTGCCGGTTTGATGCGGCTGGCTGATTGCGGAGTGTTTCCTGCGCGTGCCGAGGGTTGGAATCTCGAGTTGCTCGAAATGATGGCGCTCGGCAAAGCCGTCATCGCCACCCATTATTCTGGGCACACAGAGTTCGTTCGGCCGGACAATTGCCGGCTTATTCCTGTGGGCGATCTTGAATTAGCTGAGGATGGCATGGCATTTCGCAGTCAGGGAAATTGGGCCAAACTCGGTCGCGAACAAGTGGACAGTCTTGTGGGTCACCTTCGCGAGGTGCATCATCAAAAGCAATCCGGTCAACTCCGGCGCAACGAGGCCGGTATCGCAATGGCGCAAAAACTGAGTTGGGATAATACCGCGCAGTCGCTCATCCGAGCCTTCGCCTAAAATGGGATGACGACAGTTGTCAGAGTCAACACTTCGGCTATTGTGACAGCAACGAGGCAACAGTGAACGAGAAATACATCGCAGCAAAGACGCGTTGGGCGGCGAAGATGACTGGTAAAGCCAAGCCGCAGTTGCGTGCGCAGGATCGGCTGCCGATAGGCCAGAGACAGGTCCATAATTTTCCTGTCCTCGATCTCGGCGTGAAGCCGGAAGTGCCGCTGGACTTGTGGGAATTGAAGATTCATGGCCTCGTCGAAAACCCCGTCACGCTCAAATGGAGCCAATTTCTTGCGTTGCCGCAGTTCGATGACGTGAGCGATTTTCATTGTGTCACTACGTGGAGCCAGTTCGACATGGCGTGGCAGGGCGTCGCTTTTTTCACACTGGCCGACCTCGTTCGGCCGAAAGCGAATGCCACTCATGTCTATTTCAAAAGCTACGACAATTACTCCACGAATAATCCGATAGAGGTCTGCATGGATGACGATGTGTTGTTGGCGCACGCATGGAATGGCAAGCCGCTGACGGTCGATCACGGCGGGCCTGCGCGAGTGATCGTCCCAAAACGATACGCGTGGAAAGGAGCCAAGTGGGTGAAGGAGATCATTTTTCTCGATCGTGACCAGCTCGGTTTCTGGGAAGTTCGCGGTTATTCCAACACCGCTGATCCGTGGACCGAAGATCGGTTTTCGTGATGGCTGATTTTCCGGACATGCTCCTCGGCTCAGAGCCGCTGCTCGCGCTCGCTCCGATGCAGGACGTCACAGATCTGCCGTTCTGGCGGTTGATGAACTCGTACGGCGGCGCGGATGTTTATTACACCGAGTATTTTCGAGTTCATGCCACATCCAATCTTGAGCCATGGATTTTGGATTCCATCACAAAGAATCCCACGGGCAGGCCCGTGGTGGCCCAAATGATCGGGAACGACATCCCGGCACTCGTGCGCACGGCAAAGGAATTGCAACAGCATCCGATCGCCGCTGTGGATTTGAATCTCGGCTGTCCTGCGCCGGTGGTTTATCGCAAATGCGCGGGGGGCGGTTTGCTGCGCGAACCCAAGCGAATCGACGCGATCCTCGGCGCGTTGCGCGAGGCGGTCTCGGTGAAGTTTACAGTGAAAACGCGACTTGGATTCGACAATCCGCAGGTGTTCGATGAGCTGCTGCCCATCTTCGCGCGACACTCGATTGATCTTGTGACCGTCCATGGGCGCACGGTTTTGGAGATGTATCGCAGCGAGGTGCATTACGAATTCATCGCGCGAGCTGTCGCAGCGCTGCCTTGTCCAGTGATGGCGAATGGCAATGTTCATTCGGCAGCGAAGGCCGAGGAAGTGCTTGCTCTAACCGGCGCGAAGGGATTGATGATCGGCCGCGGAGCGATTCGCAATCCGTGGATCTTCCATCAGATCCGGCAGCGGCGACGTGGCGAAAAGGTTTTCATCCCATCAGGACACGACGTGCTCGACTACATCCACCGACTTTTTGACGCGACCTGTCCGACGGCCGCGCGTGAAGATCAGCAGGTGCAAAAGATGAAAAAGTACATGAACTTCATCGGGCTGGGTGTGGAGCCGACGGGGAAATTTCTGCATGACATCCGGCGAGTGCGGACGCGTGACGAATTCTTCAAAGTGTGCGCCGAGACGCTCGACGATGATAGGCCCATGCCACTGGAGCCGTTCGCAATCGTGTTGCCTGATAGCGATATTCTCGCCGGCGAACACCTCTGATCGGCGCGGTGCTACAGCCCTTTTACTTCCCAGCCTTTGCGGTAAGCGCGGCGGACGAACTGATTGGCTTCGGCTTGGTTGCTGAAGGTTAGTTTGGCAGCGTTCCAATCGAGTGTGGTCTTTGGAAAGCGCGAGGCGATTCCGCCGAGTAACACCGCTTCGGTGAGCGGTCCGGCGTAGTCGAAGTTCGCCGAGGTTTTCCCGTTGCCACGACAGGCTTCGACAAATTGCCCCCAATGATTGCTGCCTTTCACGTCGGGCATTTTGAAGTCCGTGAATTGTTCGTCCGGCAACAGAATGGGGCGGCTGACATGCGGCAGAACCATCACCCCTTTGGTGCCGATGAAAATGGAACCTTGGTCGGGCAGCTTGCGTGAACCGAGGAGCGCCTGCACTTCGGCGGGTGGGCGTTGGTCGCCGTCGTACCAAGTCACCGCCACAGTTTTGCCTTCCGAAAATGCAGTGCCGGGAAAGATGTAGTGAACGACGGCGTTATTGGCCCAACTGTGATCGTTGGGCGTCGGCCCTTCGGAGCGGACGGAGAGGGGTGCGGTGAGAGCGAGCGCTTTGAAAACAGGATCGTAGATGTGGCAGCCCATGTCGCCGAAGGTGCCGGTGCCGAAGTCCAACCGTTTGCGCCAATTGCCGGGATGATACCAGCCGCCGCCGATGAAGGGTCGATCCGCACAAACGCCCAGCCAAAGATTCCAATCCATGCCAGCGGGCACGGGATCGACGCGGTCGGGTTTCGCTCCGGGATCGCCCCACTTTTTGCTGCTCCATGTGTGGACCTCTTTCACTTTGCCGATGGCGAGATCCTGAATGAGCCGCACGGCGAGCTGATACTCGGTGCTGCTGTGGACTTGAATGCCCATCTGGGTGACGAGTTTCTTCGCGCGTGCCATGAGAGTGAGCTGACGCGATTCATAGATGTCATGCGTGAGCGGCTTTTGTCCGTACACGTGCCGGCCCAATTGCATCGCGGCCATCCCCATCGGCCCGTGCATGTGGTCAGGCGTGGATACATTCACGGAGTCGAGATCCTTTTCCTTATCGAGCATCGCGCGCCAGTCTTGATAGATTTTCAGATCGGGAAACTTTTTCTTCAAATGTTCCGCGCGAGTCGGATCCACTTCAGCCACGGCAACGAGATCGACGTTGGGTTGTCCTGAAATCGCGCCGAGATCAGCCGCTGCCATTCCACTGGCGCCGAAGCTGGCGTGTCGGAGACGATTGCTCGGCGGCGCGGCAATCAATCCACTGGTGACGAACGGCGCGGCCATGGAAGCGGCACCCAATTGTTTGAGAAAGCTGCGGCGTGATGGCGCGGTGAAGGTTTGCATGACCCGTTAGTAAACTCGAATGCGTCCGTGTGCAAACCGGAAAACACGCGATGAAAATCGCAGGGCGCGTGGAAAAGTTTAACGACGGATCCCCGCGAGCTTCCAGGCTGATGCCACCGCGAAAGCGACCCAAAGCAAATCGTAGAAACTAAAGACAGCCGAGAGCTCCAACTGGAAATGTCGGGCGATTAAAAACTTTCCAAACAGGATTGCCAGAAGACTCGAGACGACGGCGACAATTCCCAATTGCGGGCCAGCACCCTGTCCAGCTTTCGAAACACCAAAACCCACTGCCACGCCGATTCCCCATGCGAGCAATCCGAATTCCCGGCTCGTGACCACCGTCAACCAGCCCCACGCACCGCCTAGAATGAGCGCCATTGCCACACCGGCTGCGATGCCGACCCCAAGTCTTACGGGTGTTGGCGGAGCCGTATCCAGCGGCTGAAAACCAGATGGCGTTTCGGGCAAAGGCGGTTGGGGAGTATCCATGTCGACATCTTATCCCATGAAATCAAGAGTCAGTCAAATGCCCGACTTGGGATAGGGGCTGTAGTTAGCAGCCGGGAAAATGAGCGCGTGTAGGCCACTCCGAAAATGAGTGAAGGGTTAATTCACATGAGCGTCATCAGCACGACGCACACAACCGTAAAGCCAATGCATCCAATGGTTCCGTAAAAAAATACCGAGTCCACAATTTCAACTTTCAATTTCACAGCTATAACTTAGCAGGCCGTGTGCCAAGCGCTGCCGGTGCTCACTCGTAATCCCATTTCAGGATCCACGGGTCCTGTGAGGCGACCTGAAAGTCTTTCAACTTCGCTTTGTAAAGCTGGAGGGTCTCGGCGTGTTTCGGGTCTGCGGCCAGATTGTGCGCTTCGTTGGGGTCTGCGGCGATGTCGAATAGCTCAAAGGCTGGACGGTGAATGTAAGCCTCGACCGTCTTCTGGCCATATGGCGCTTTGGGCCCTTGTTTGAACTGCGCCTGCCACGTCGGTGCTTCCCACAAATCCGATGCGAAAGGGAAGGGCAACGGATGCGCGATGTTCCAGATGAGCTTGAATTTCCGGTCGCGCACGACGCGCATCGGATAGTACATCTGGATTTCGTGAAACGTGTGCGAGGCATAAATGGCGTCCCAGCCCGTAGCCGATTTTTCTCCCAAGATTGGCAGAAGGGACCGCCCGTGAAGTTTCGCCGTCGGCCATGCGCCGACGTTTCCCTTTCCCTTTTTCGGGCTGCCCGCCGTCAGCGGCAGTGCGGCTGGCTTGACCGATTGTGTGCCAACATCCCATCCGCCGCCCGCATCGAGCAGCGTGGGTGTCAAATCCACCAGGCTGATCATGGCGTCGCTTGCGATCCCGCGTCTGGCCAGTCTCGGGTCGCGCACGATGAAGGGGACGCGCAAGCCCGGCTCGTACACTGTCGTCTTCGCGCCTGGAAATGCCATGCCGTGATCGGATGTGAACGCGATCAGCGTGTCGTCCAATCGCCCTGCCGCTTTGAGAATCTCGATCAACCTGCCCAATCCCTGATCCACTCGCGCCACGGATTGATAATACTGCGCCAGCTCGGCGCGGGCCGCTGCGGTGTCCGGCAAAAACGCGGGCACGGGCACATCTTTGGGGCCGTAGAAAACTTCTTTGATGTTCGTGTGGCTGCCGCGACTGGGTTTGTTGCCGAAGAGATCGGGTTTATCGGGCAGGTCAGCGGCCAATCCTCCGCCGCGATGCGGATCGGTCGTGGCGAAGAAAAGAAAGAACGGTTTGCCGCCCGCTTTGATGAACGACTCGCTTTGTTCGGCCATCTCCACCGGACTGCGCCCGTTCCCCGGCAGTTTCGTTTCAAAAAAATAAACCTCCTCCGGCGCCGTGTGATGTTTGCCGATGCGCGCCGTGCGATAACCCAGCCGCTGCAACATCACCGGCAGCGATTGCACAGAAGGGTAACTGCCGAATTTGTGATAGCTGTGCTGGTGGCCGTACTGTCCGTTGGCGTGATTGTGCAGGCCCGTGAGAATCACCGAGCGGCTCGCGCTGCAACTGGCCGTCGTGCAAAAGGCGTTGCGGAAAAGCGTCCCCTCCGCAGCAAGCCGGTCGGCATTGGGCGTGCGCGCGGCCTTGTCGCCGTAGCAGCCGAGTGTCGGACTGAGATCATCGGCCACGAACAGGACGATGTTCATCGGTGCTGCCGCCGCTGGCAGAACGAGGACTGCAATCCACAAATAGAATTGAAAGATGCGTTTCATTTTTTGAGAAAAGAAATGAGGTCGGCCAATTCCTGCCGCGTCATCGTGGCCTCCAACTGATCTGGCATGGGCGAAAGAGCGCTTGCGTTCAGTTGGGCAATCGACGCCCGGCGGATCGTCTCCTGCTGGCCCAGTGCCATCTTCAATGTGATCGCCACAGGCGTTTCCGCCACGATGATGCCGCTGAGATTTCGCGTGTCTTTCAGTTCAACCTCGTAGTGAGTGTAGTTGGGCAGCACTTCGTGATTGGGCACGATGATGTGCAGCAACAAAGTTTCTGCCGGCTGATTGCGCATTCCCGTGAGGTCCGGCCCGAACGAAAATCCCCTGCCGCTGTGCGTGTGACAACTGGCGCACGCACGCTCAAACACCGCCGCACCTTTCGCCGCATCCGCCTTCAAGAGCAACGCGTCCTTGTGCGACTCAAATGTTTTCATCCGATCGCCGCCCGCCAACTCGGCGAATATTTTCTTGGCGCGCAGCCCGACTTCCGGCCGGTTGTCGTTCTGCAATTGAGTTCGCCGCGCGGGCGTGATGACCGATGACGGCAAAAGTCCTGATTCAAGAGCGTTGATCAACGCCGGTCTCGCCGCCGGTTGCTCGATCGAAACCGCCAGCACCGTCTCGCGCACGGCTGGCGGATAGCTGCGCCATCGCTCGCGCATCAGCAGGGTACCCAGCATCGGCCCGTTGCGGAACTGACTCATCGCACGGATGGCCGCGATCTGGATTTCATTCGGTTCGGCAGCCACAACGAGCGCCAGTAAAACAGGGCCGGCAAAATTCATGTCGGCGTGACTCAGAAATCCGATGGACTCGATTCGAGCCGACACATCGCCATCTGTCCGGCCGGCGAGTTTGGCTGCGGCATCGAATTGCCGGCTCAATCCGGTTCGTGCTGGCGATGTCGCCGGAAGCCAGTCGTTGAGCCGCGCGCCTTTGACAGATTCATTCTGGCGCAATCCTTCGGCCAATCCAGAAATGAAGGCGAAGGCCACCTGCTGATCCATCGCTGCCCGCGTATTCATCCGCTCCATCACGCGTAGCACTTCATTGGTCGGCTGACTTGTGCCGATGATCTTTCCCAGATCGCGGAACAATGGCGCGTGTGAGGAATGGCTCATCACCGAAATCGACGCATCAAAGAACAGGCTGGAGTGAGTGCCGATGGCCGACAGCACGGCCGCGCGAGTCCAGCGATCTTCGGCGCCGCGCAGGCCAATTTCTACCAGGGGTCGCAGTTGCTCTTTCGCATGGCCCGCGCCGAGTGCCAGCGCACATTGAAATCGCACACGCGGATCGGCATCTCCCGAAAGCGCGGCCACTTTTCCTGCGAGCCCCGACTCCCTGGCAAGATTCGGTTCGGCCAGCGCCAGAGCCGTCTCGCGCACGAGCGGGTGTTTGTCAGTCAGTGCAGTGGCGAGCGAATCCAATCCGAGCAGTCCCCGCGAAGCCAGCAGATGCAATGCGCGAAGCCGGGCGTGTTCATTCGCGCCTTGGGTGACGGCGGCATTCAAGGCAGCCATCCCCGCAGGCTGGAGCTTCTCGTGTAGCAATCGATGGGCTGCGTCGCGTTCGTGGCCGTTGTTCGAGCCGAGCAACTTCACTAATTCCTCTTGAGTAAACTTGGAGAGGTCGCGCGGTTTCAACTCCGGATGACCCGTGCGAACGACGCGCCAGATTCGGCCTTTGTCTTTTCCCGAATTGAAATCCAGCAACGGCCGCGCGGCCTCGGGCAGATATTGCGGGTGATCAATATTGCGGCGGTACATGTCGCAAATATAGAACGCGCCATCTGGCCCGGTGGCGGTGAACACGGGCCGAAACCACGTATCCGTGGTGGCGAGAAATTCCCGGCCTGCCGTGGCGATCCGTGCAGAAAAAGTGCCGCCCGCCGCAGTGAGGATCTGCCGTTGAACGAGGTTTTGTGCCGGCTCGCAAATGAAAGCGTTGCCGACGTGCGCCGGCGTCAGCGCATGGCCGGTGAAAATCGAGAGGCCGCATGCCGAGGTGAATGTGCCCGCGTGAAGATCGTTGATGAGGCTCGGAATAAATCCGGCCGTGGTGGAGTCGGCGCTCAGCGGATACACCCGGCTGGCCGCTCCGGTCACAGCAGCGTCCTGCACCGTCTCGCTGAAATTCAGGTGCGGATTGCGGGCCAGATATCGCGGCGCGAGCACAATGTGGGTCGCCGGACTCCGGTTTGCACAGTTGAAACGGCGTCCCGCCGCATCGAAGGCCAGTCCAAATTGCCCAACGCCCGGCAACGGCTCGAAGGCGAGCGAGTCGGGATGAAAGCGCGAATCGTTGCGGGCGAATTTCACCGGCGCCAAACCCGGCTTCATCGGCGAAGTGACTTCGCCTCCCACAAGTCCGCTCGTCAGATAAATCCAGCCGTCGAGTCCGAGCGTGGGATGGCTCACGCGCAGTTGCTCTGTGCTGTTCGTGCCAAAACCGGTGAGGACAATCCGCCGCACATCGGCACGTCCATCGCCGTCGGTGTCTTTCAGATAGAAAATATCCGGGGCGCAGGTGACAAAAATGCCACCGCGCCAGCAGGTCAACCCATTGGGAAAAGTGAAGCCGTCGGCAAACACCGTGCGCGATTCGTATTGGCCATCGCCGTCGCGATCTTCGAGAAGAGCGATGACTCCATCCTTCGGCGGCGGTGTCTTGCCGAAGTGCGGATAACTGCGATTTTCTGCGACGAACATTTTGCCGCGCTCATCCCACGTCACCGCCACGGGACTGGCCGTCGCAGGCTCGGATGCTGCCAAACTGAGTCGGAGTCCCGTCTCGATCTGGAATTGTTTGAGCGCCTGCGTCGGCGTTTGCGGAACATCGTTGGTCGCGCCGAAGCAAAGGCTCGCGAAGAATACACACGTCAACAGAACGGTGGGTCGCATGCCGACATTCTAATCGGGCGTCAAAAGAAGTAAACCGCGTTTGCTAATCAGAGATAGATGACCACGAGATGGGCCACCACCTCGGTGCGGCCGGTGTTGAGGATGGAATGCGGGACATCCGCGCGATAACTGGCCGAGTCTCCCGCGCACAGCGTTTCCGAATC
>CAMDOH010000041.1 GCA_945903605.1 Akkermansia muciniphila | reverse complement strand
AGCGTGGGGCAGGACGGGAGCGGAGCGGGAGTATATGGACAACGATTTACAGCGGCGGGAGTGAAGGTGGGTGGAGAGTTTTCGGTGAACCAAACGACGGCGCGCAATCAGATGGATCCAGCAGTGTGTGCGGCAGGCGAAGGGTTTGTAGTGGGTTGGATGGGAGAGACCGTGAATGGAACGACGGGAGTAGGCGCGCCGAATATCCGAGGGAACGTGTGGGGGAGAGTATTTGATAAGGACGGGAACGCGGTGGGTAACGAGTATAAGATGAACGGGGGAGACGGACTTTGTTCGGAGCCGGTGCTGGCGGCTGGAGTGGACGGATTTGTGTTGGCCTGGGTGCAACAGGACGAAGCCAACCTAAAAAATCTATCGGACATCTACGCCAGAAAATTTAATGCACAGGGTGTGCCGGCTGGTGGCGAATCTAAAATTAATACTTATGTTACGGGGAGACAGGAGTCGCCCGCAGTTGGAATCATGAATGATGACATTCTAATGACATGGAATTCAGGGTCGATGGCTGGGAATGGTTTTGAAGTGCACGGAAGGATGATGTCTGGCGGGTCAGAGTTTCGAGTGAACACGAAAGTGTTATACCATCAACATCAATCAACAATTGCGATTGATGCAACGGGGAGAGCGCATGTGGCATGGATTAGTGTATTGCAACCGCGTCACTCGGTGATTGCTGCACAGTTATACTCGCGTGGTGAAGGTAATGGAGATGTGACTGCAGGTCCGCCGATTACTGAGTTCAAAAATGCACAAGTTGTCGTAACGGCTAATACGAATGATAACATTAATGATCCTATTGGTGGAAAATTAGAAGAAATGCGAGTCACTGCGGAATACAGAAGGCAACAGGAAATCGCTGCACAGCAGACAGAGGCAGCGAAACTGGCTGTTCAGGCGTCAAGTAAAGCTGCGATTGCCGGAGTTCAAAGTGCAGCGCGCACACAGGCGACACTTCCATCAACGGGTACGGTTGGCTCGGTGGCATCAATGGCGACGCAAGTGCCAGTTCAATCAGGAATCACCAGCATACCTGTTGGTGCCAGGGCAATAGCTGGCGGAGTAGCTAAGCCAGCGGCAAGAGCGGTGTCTGCAAATACTACATCTGCGTCAAAAAACGCTATGGCAACAGTAGCGACTCAGAGTGCAACGATTCGACCGGGTACAATTTCTGCAGCGTCAACGAGAGTCAACGCGGCTTCACTCTTTACAGAAACGCGACCCGGAGTGGCGGGCACGGCAACCGCTCGTGCAGCTACGCAGCTTGCGGGAAGGCCAACGGGATCCGCAGCAACTCCAGTAGGATCCTACATTACAAGCCGAACTGTAGACAGTCGTGCAGCGAGTCAATTCTCACCGCAACCGATCGCAACAGTAAGACCACAGGCGACAGTAACTGCAGCAGCAAGGCCAATGGCCACTGCTGCAGAGCGTGTAAATGTGTCACGAAGTTCCACTCAAATGAGAACAGTAATTGCACAACAATCGCAGGTGCCAGTGGCTGCACGAATAGTGCAGAACGCGGGTCAATTTTCAATGGAATGGAGTGGGCGACAGGGAATGAACTATCAAGTGCAAGGGTCGGCAGACCGAGTGAATTGGCAAAATGTTGGGGCGACAAGGCCCAGTGCTGGCAATGACGCTGTGCAGCTTGATTCGAGCAATGGACAAAAATTCTTCAGAGTTATTCAGGCTCATTGAGGTGTTTTGAACCGCAAAAATACCACAATGACAGCGAAGTTTGGGCCAGCGATAAAACTGGCACTCATGAGCGTGTTAGTCTGCGGACTGGGTCTCGGATACGTCTGGCAGAAGCAACAGATTTCACATCTCGGTAAAAACATTCACGACCAAGAGAAGCGGCTAGATGCGTTGAGAAGAGAAAATCGACTGCGGTCGGATATGATCGATCAACTACGGTCGCCCCGGTCGCTCGATCAACGAGTGAAAGAAATGAATCTGGGACTATCCGTTCCGAGACCTGAGCAAGTGGTGATGATTATCGAAGGAATGGGTCATCCGAAAGCGAATCCGCCAATGGTAACAGCACAGCGCAGGGATCGGTGATTGGCTGTTGACTTGACGTTCGTGGCTATCCAGTTGCAGGGTTTGCGCAGGAGGACGGTTTTCAAATGAATCCGAATCGGGCCATCATAGTCTGCGCGGTGTTATTTTTGCTGGGAATAGGCGGAATCATACACCGCCTCGTTGACCTTCAGATTCTACGTCACGACCACCTGCGCGACACGGCACAGGAAAACACAATTCGCATGATGAGTCGCACCGCGCGGCGAGGTGAAATTCGCGATGTGCGTGGAAATTTGCTGGCCACCAGTCTGTTTGTCAAAACAGTGTGTGCAGATCCAAGTTTGATTGGCGCTCACTACCACAACATCTCTGCAGCACTCGCGCCGATTCTTGGAATGGAGGAATCTGAGTTGCGGCAAAAACTGCAGCCGAAGATCAAACTCAATGAGAATGGCAAAGTATCGACCAACCAATATGTCGTGATCAAGCGCAAGGTGACGACGCAAAAATGGGAAGAGGTAGAAGAGGCTATGGCAAAAGTGTCATTGCCTGGACTTGATGAGGCCACAACGCGAAACCAACGAGCGGCAGCGAAACGTGTGAGACAACGGGCAATATTTACCGATCGCGATGAGGATCAGCTCCGCGTTTATCCGGGACGATCCTTGGCAGCGCATGTTCTGGGATTTGTTGCCGGAGATAGTCACGATGGAATTGAAGGACTTGAATCAACGTACAATCCACAGCTGACTGGTGCCAGCGGATGGCTGGTCACAGAAACAGATTCGCGTAAACGCGAGCTGGTCGCGTTGCGTCAACAGGACGTCGCTGCGCGAAACGGATTGAACCTCGTGTTGACGTTGGACACCGGTGTGCAGCATATCCTCGAGACAGAACTTTTTGAATCCGTTCGCAAACATCAGCCGGTGGCCGCTTGCGGGTTGGTGATCCGACCAAAGACAGGCGAGGTGTTGGCGATGGCCAACTGGCCGAATTACGATCCGAATCATCCTGGAGTTTCTCCGCCCGACTCACGGCGAAATCGAATCGTGACCGATGTGATGGAACCGGGGTCCACATTCAAGGTCGTCGCAATTGCAGCCGCTTTGAATGAAAATAAACTGAAGCTTGCCGATCGTTTCGACTGCGAGCGTGGACATTTTTCGTATGCCGGCAAGGTGCTGCACGATCATCATCCGTATGGAGTGATGTCGGCCGAGCAAATTCTGGTCAAGTCCTCAAACATCGGCACAGCGAAGATTGCCATGCAGCTCGGCCCGCTGATGCTCCACGATTATATTCGCCGATTTGGATTTGGTGCGCCGACCACCATCAATTATCCCGGTGAAGTGTCCGGCATTGTGCATCCTGTGAAACGATGGAACAAGTTGTCCATCACGCGTGTTCCGATGGGACACGAAGTGGCTGCCACACCATTGCAACTGGTGATGATGATGTCGGCGATTGCAAACGGAGGGCGAATGATGAAACCGATGTTGGTGAATCGACTCGAAGACGAGCAGGGCAGAGTAGTGATGCGTTATCATCCCGAAGTGATGCGCGAAGTGGTTCGTCCAGAAACCGCCAGCACCTTGATTACTGCGCTGAAAAAAGTCGTCACCGATGAGGGCACAGCCAAAGCTGCGCAGATGGATTATTACACCGTTGGCGGAAAAACTGGCACAGCACAAAAACCAGGCCCGGGCGGCTACCTTGCCGGAAAGTATTTTTCTTCCTTTATCGGATTCTTCCCCGCCAACGACGCGCAGCTTTGCATCCTGATTGGGTTGGATGAACCCAAGGGCGATCATTATGGCGGCCAGATTGCCGGACCTACTTTCAAGGCTGTCGCAGAACGGTCGGCAAACTACCTGGGAATCAAGCCCGACATTCAAGTTAAGAACACGATTGCTGCAAATGGTTTACCCGCTCCTCAGCGGAAACCTTGAGGCCAAGGCATGCTCGTTAGCGAACTTGCTGCGATTCTTCAGCCTGTTGAATCTTCGAACTATTCCGACGCGCCAATCACCGGCTTGGCCTTCGATTCCAGGCGCATCACTCCCGGAATGGTTTTTTTCGCGTTGCCCGGTAACAATACAGATGGTTGCAAGCACATTGATGAAGCGTTGTCGCGCGGAGCCTGCGCCGTGGTCACTGAGCGCACGGGATCGACGCACAGTCGGGTTGCTGAATTGTGCGTGAAAGATTCCCGACTGGCTCTGGCGCGAGCTGCTTCGGCTTATTACGCGAATCCGAGCGGCGAGTTGCGACTGATTGGCGTCACGGGGACGAATGGCAAGACGACAGTCACATTTATCATCCAACATCTGTTGCAGAATGCGCGGATGAAAACGGGTTTGATCGGCACTGTTCGATATGAGATCGGCGACCGTTCCATTCCCGCGCAACGCACCACGCCTGAATCGCTCGTCATTCAGCACTACCTGCGAGACATGATTCGAGCCGGTTGCACCGCTTGCTCGATGGAAGTCAGTTCCCACGCGCTTGTCCAACAGCGCGTCGAGTGTCTTCGATTTGAAGTAGCAGTGTTCACCAATCTCACCGGAGATCATCTTGATTATCACGGCGACATGGAAAAATACTTTCTCGCGAAGGCACAATTATTTCGTGCGGGAACCGATCGTCCATCGCCCGCTCATGCCGTGATCAACTGCGACGATTCATTTGGTCAGCGTCTGGCGCAGTCCATGACTGGCGTCGAAGTCTGCACATTTGGAATTGGTGGAGATGCAACTGTTCGCGCCGAATCGATTCAATCGGACGCTACGGAGTCACGTTTCCAATTGCGAACGATGAAGGGAGATCGCGCGTGCCGAATTCCGTTCATCGGAAGACACAATATTTACAACGCGCTGGCAGCCGTGGGCACTTGCCTGTCCCTCGGAGTCAGCCTGGATGACATCGTCAATGGACTCGATCACGCGCCATCTGTACCCGGACGTCTCGAACCTGTGTTGGCTGGACAACCCTTCGGAGTGTTCATCGATTACGCCCACACGGACGACGCATTGATACAAGTGCTCTGCACGTTGCGCGATGTCACTCGCGGGAGGTTGTTGGTTGCCTTCGGTTGTGGCGGCAATCGGGATGCAGGCAAACGGTCGCGAATGGGGGCAGTTGCTGCGCTCATGGCCGATTGCACTGTGATCACCAGCGACAATCCGAGGCGTGAATCAGCCGATGAAATCGCACGCCAGATCGCAATCGGGTTTCGCGCGGAATGCGGAAAGGATCCGATCATTGAGTTGGATCGCCGGGCAGCCATCGACCTGGTCATTGGCATGGCAAAAGCGGGCGACATCGTTTTGATTGCCGGAAAAGGTCATGAGACGTATCAAGAGTTCGCCGAGACGGTCGTGCCGTTCGATGATGGATGGCATTCGAGACAATCTTTGGAGGCAATCGGATTTGGCAGTTAAGAACGAAGTGTGGGGGATTGATTTCATTCTTCAGTCAACCGGCGGGGCGTTGTCACAACGCGGCGCGTCGGCAGCATTTGCGCGGATCAACACCGATTCGCGTAGTGTCCGGGATGGAGATTTGTTCGTCGCGATTCGCGGGGATGCATTCGATGGACATGACTTTCTAAAGACGGCCGTCGCAGCAGGTGCTGTCGCGGTGTTGGTTGATCGACCGACTTCATTGCCGGAGAATGTCACGATCGTATCGGTGGTTGATTCGCGCCGCGCACTTGGCAAGATCGCCGCCGCCCATCGCGCGCAGTTTGATATCCCCGTGTTTGCGATCGCCGGTTCCAACGGAAAAACAACCACAAAAGAATTGCTGGCGTCGTGCCTCTCGCAGCGAATGCCAACGCTGCGGAGCATCAAAAGTTTCAACAACGACATTGGCGTTCCGCTGACTTTGCTCGGTTTGGCAAGCGAGCATGGCGCGGCTGTGTTGGAGGCCGGTACGAATCATCCCGGGGAACTGGCGCCGTTGATTCGGATGATCTCGCCGCAATTCGGTGTGATGACTTCACTCGGAGCCGAGCATTTGGAGCACTTCATCGACATGGCAGGAGTGGTGGCCGAGGAATGTCTGTTGGCAGAGTTACTGCCGAGCAGTGGAAAACTTTTTCTGTATGGAGATAGTCAATGGAGTAGCCACATCGCGAGCCGTTGCTCGGCGGAGGTGATTCAAATCGGAAGCCAGCCTCATAATGATTGGAGGCTTTTGAATGTGACTCCCGGCTGGGATGCGACTCGGTTCGTAGTGGAGGCCCCGATTGATTCAATGTGTGGAGAATTCGAAGTGCGGTTGATTGGTCGACATCAGGCGATGAATGCGCTGTTGGCGATTTCTGCTGCAGCATCGATCGGGCTGTCGCGGACAGAGATCGCCAAGGGCTTGGCCGAATGTGCTCCTGCGCCAATGAGAATGTCTTGCTGGACTGTGAATGGAGTGCGAGTGCTCGATGATGCTTACAATGCAAATGTCGATTCGATGAAGGCGGCGCTGCAAACTTTGGAATCATTGCCGGTGGTGGGGCGGCGAATTGCCGTTCTCGGCGAGATGGCAGAACTGGGCGATCACACCATCACTTCTCATCAAGAAATTGGCGCGGCTGCAGCGGCCGCTGGTTGTGATGTGGTTGTGGCAGTCGGTTCATCGGCAGGTCACACGACTGCTGCGGCAAGTGCCGGTGGAGTTCGTGAGGTTATCGAATTTGCGGAAATCGAGGCAGCTGGAGAATGGCTGCTCGGACAATTACGCGAAGGCGATGCGGTATTGTTGAAGGCGTCGAGATCCATGCGGTTCGAGCGGCTTGCCGAATTATTGAAAGCAATGTCTTAGTCAAATGTTGTACTACTTGAGTTACGTTCCGATCTGGCTGCGACAACAAGGACATGAAGGCTTGGCTGATGCACTTTCGTTTTTCAGAGTGTTTGAATACGTCACGTTTCGTGCTGCAGGAGCGGCTGTCACAGCGTTGATGTTCAGCATTGTGTTTGGGCCGCGATTCATCCGTTGGTTGCGCAATTTGAAGGTGCAGCAGGAATATGAAGATCGAGCGCGGGAAATGATGGGCGGAATGACAGTCGACAACGTGAGCAAGCGCGGAGTGCCGACAATGGGGGGGCTGTTGATTGTCATCGCACTGGATCTTTCGGCGCTACTTTGGGCGCAGTGCAATCTTCAAGTGACGCTCACACTCGTCTCGGTGATCGTGCTGGCGTTGCTTGGTTTTTACGATGACTACTCGAAGATCATGCAGCAGAAGAGCGCTGGCCTGACTGAACGGATCAAACTATCTGTTCAAACAACATTGGCATTAGTCATTGGGATTTTTCTCTGGCAGATGCCGGAAACCACAAGACTCATCACGGAAGTGATGGTGCCATTTTACAAACAACCGCTATTGATTGGCGCGGGGTTGGTCGGTTTGCTGGTCACAATCTTGGCGATTGTGGGCAGTTCCAATGCAGTGAATCTCACCGATGGGCTGGATGGTTTGGCGGTTGGCAGTACGGTGATGGTGAGTTTTGTTTTGTTGGTGTTCACCTACATCGCAGGCCACGTGGAGTATGCAAAACAATTGAACGTGCCGCACATTGTTGGGGCGGGAGAATTGTCGGTGGTGTGTGCAGCTCTGATAGGGGCGAGTCTCGGATTTCTTTGGTTCAACTGTCATCCAGCTCTGATGTTCATGGGCGATACGGGCGCGCTGGCATTGGGCGGAGCGCTTGGAATTATCGCCGTGTTGATTCATCAACCGTTCATTCTGGTGATTGCAGGCGGCGTCTTCGTGTTGGAGGCTGGTTCAGTTTTGTTGCAGCGATCGTGGTTCAAATACACGCGATACAGGACGGGAACCGGGCAACGGATATTTCTCATGGCGCCATTGCATCATCACTTTCAGAAAAAGTCCTGGCACGAAAATCAGGTCGTCATCCGATTTTATATTCTGGGAATTCTGTTTGCCGTGATGGCTCTGGCAACATTGAAATTGCGTTGATCAAATATGGATGTTTCAGGAAAACGTGTGCTGGTGATTGGGCTGGGTTCGAGCGGCGAAGCAGCGGCGCGTCTCCTTCAATCTCAGGGATCTCATGTGCTAGTTATTGATGATTCCGCTGGCGATCAGCAGAAGGAACGTGCTGCGCGGCTCGAAGGACTCGGTGTTGAATTGTTGCTCGGTAGAAAATTGCCGGCCGGTGAAAGCTTCGATTTTGGCGTGATCAGTCCCGGTGTGAGTTTCAACAATGATGCGGCGATTCAGTTGCGCGCAGCGGGGGTGCAGATCATCGGTGAATTTGAGTTGGGCTACCGTTTTTCACGTTGTCTGAATGTGTCGGTCACAGGCACGAATGGGAAAACAACGACGACTGAATTGATAGTCGAGATGCTTTCAGGTGCGCAACGAAAGACGTTAGCTGCAGGCAATATCGGATTGCCCATCTGCGATGTCGTTGGCCAAACAAAGGATTTGGATGTGCTCACTTTGGAGGTGAGTTCGTTTCAATTGGAGTCGGTCGAATTCTTTCGTCCGGCGATCGCAGTGGTCACGAATCTGGCTCCGGATCACCTTGATCGATATGCGACGTGGCGCGATTATGTGAATGCGAAGGCGCACATTTTTCGCAACCAACAGTCGTTTGATTGGGCGGTCATTCAGCACGAGGCACTGGCTCAATTCCGTGAGTTGGGCGTTGAACCACCTTCGAAACTGATCACTTACAGTGCGCGCGATTCGGCTGCAGATTTATTTTTGGATCGGAGTTTGATTGTCAGCCGACTGGATGGTTGGACTGGGCCATTGCTGGACACGATGGATTGTCGGTTGTCCGGTTTGCACAACACAGAGAATTTGATGGCAGCGCTGGCGGTGGGGCGAATCCTGAGACTCACTTTGGCGGAGATGCTGCATTCGTTAAAAGCATTCGAATCGAAAGCGCACCGATGCGAAGTTGTTGCTGAAATCTCAGGCGTGAAATTCATCAACGATTCAAAAGCGACCAACGTGCACGCGCTCATCAGTGCGTTGGAATCGATGCCGATGTTGTTGGATCGTGGGCAAAATATTTTTCTGATCGCTGGCGGGCGCGACAAGGGATTGGATTATTCGGAGGCTTGCGAATGGATTTCTCGAAGAGTGAAACACGCGTTCCTAATCGGTGAAACGCGCGAGCGATTACGCGCTGATTGGAGTGGTGTTACGGCTTGCACTTTTGCCGATTCAATGTTAGAAGCAACACAACAAGCGAGGAGGTTGGCTGTCTCTGGTGATGTAGTTTTACTGTCGCCGGCTTGCGCCAGTTTCGACGCTTTTGAGAATTACAAAAAGAGGGGGGATGCTTTTCGTGAGGCGGTGCAGATGTTGACCGTCGAAGCGTGAAGTCGAACTCAAAAGGAATGGTTCAAACAGACAACTTGTAAACACTAACCCAATAAGTTTTCACAAAAACTGATTTACGTTGCCGCGGTTGCGGCGCATAAAACAAACGCCGCTTGGAAAAGGAGGCGGTGGAGACTGAAGAAACTGTCGGAGACGGAGGAGAGACAATGAATACAAACCCCATATTACCACCCGGATCAAAATTTGAACAAAGCGCCGGGAGGTCCAACATGCGCATGGCTGTTTTGGTCATCGCGTTATTACACATCGCGCTGCTCACAGGCATTCTGTTCAACGCTTGCAAGCAGAAGGACGCTGGCAAGGTAAGCGCCAACGAAAACAAAATTGAGATACCGCTGGTGCCAGTCACGCCGACTCCGCCGGTGAACCCGCCACTCGTGGGGACGCTGCCGGGCACGACGCCGGGAGGCCCGATTGTTCCGAACGTGCAGACAACTCCTGGTGGCTTCAATGTGATTCCGCCTCCCAATGTGGTCGCGCCGTTGCCCGAGGCACCGGTGAATGTGGCCACTTCCGAACACGTGATCGCCAAAGGCGACTCATTCTTCACGCTGGCTAAAAAATATAAAGTGACTTCAGACGCCATCGCCAAAGCCAATCCCGATGTTGTGCCGACGCGTTTGCGGATTGGGCAGAAAGTCAAAGTGCCGACGGCCACTGCATCAGCTTCCAAACCCGTTACGCCCGATGAAGCGGACGCCTATTTAGTCAAAGGCGGCGATTCACTCAGCAAGATCGCGCAGCGCGCAGGAACGACCGTGAAAAGCTTGCGCGACTTGAATAAACTTTCGAGCGATCGGATCAACGCTGGTCAGAAGTTGAAGCTGCCACAAAGCGCGAAGGCAAACACCACATCGATCCCTGCCAATCCGATTCCGCCAGTACTTCCAGGCGATGGAGCGCTATCAATCCCAATCACTCCGCCGCCTACAGGAATTGTTCCGCCGCCGCCAGTGGAATAACCTGTCGTGGAATTTCAGAACTGCCCGGCCACACATCGTAGCCGGGCAGTTTTTTTTGGACACCCATCGAATGCCAGCCCTTCTGATGGCGAGAGATTGATTCTGTGAAAGTGGCAATCACAGCTTTGGTGGGCAGTGTCGCCGCATTGCTGTCTCTTGGGTTGGTGGTTTTGTACAGTGCAAGCGTGGCGCAAGCCGGCGCCCACTTTCTCGCCTTGCAAATGGTATGGGCAGTAATTGGAATTGCGGGATGTCTTGTCCTGGCCTCGATTGACTATCGTCGCTTCAGAAAATGGGCGTTGCCAATCTGGATTTTAGCACTGGTTTTACTGGCCATGGTTTTGCTTCCAGAGATCGGCACAAAAATAAATGGAGCGCGCCGCTGGATTAATATCGGAGTCGCCAATATTCAACCCTCTGAGTTCGCCAAGCTCGCACTCATCCTCATGATTGCGATGTACGGAGAGCGGCATAAGGAAAAAATGGCGACCTTCAAATACGGATTGCTTTTCACTGGATTGATCACAGGACTCACACTAGGTCTCATTTTTGCCGAACCCGATTTTGGAACTACGGGGTTGTTGTTCGGCGTGGTAACAGTGTTGTTGTTTGTCGGCGGTGCAAATTGGAAACATATTATTCCACCTGCGCTGGCCACATTGCTCGCCATCGGTTTCGCCGTTTGGAACGACCCCGTGCGCATGAAGCGCATCGTTGCGTTCATGAACCCCGAAGAGCACAAGTCCGGTGTGGGCTTTCAAGCGTATCAAGCGATGCTGGCTCTTGGTTCGGGTGGATGGTTTGGTCTCGGACTTGGAAATGGAAGACAGAAGCTCGGGTTTGTTCCTGAGCATCACACGGATTTTATTTTCTCAGTCATTGGCGAAGAACTGGGATTTATCACGTCACTATTTGTGGTCGTCGCCTTCGCAGTGTTTGTCGTTTCAGCTCTCTACATCGCCACGCGCGCCGCCGATCGGTTTGGGCTGTTGTTGGCGACTGGCATCGCATTTCTCATCGGCTTTCAAGCGCTCATCAATATTGGTGTGGTGACAAGCGCCTTGCCGAATAAAGGTCTCCCACTTCCATTCATCAGTTATGGAGGGTCGAGTTTGGTGATGATGCTTGCCTGTGTGGGAATGCTGCTCAGCATCGCCACGCACATTGAAGTGGATCCGGAAACAAGTGGTTCCACGAAAAACGAAGGCAATTCAGAATCTCAATAGAATGAATTCTTGTCGGGCAAATGATTCCTCGATCGCGATTGTGGGTGGTGGAACCGGCGGTCATATCTTTCCTGGAATCGCGGTCGCGAACGAATTAATAAAACGGTCGCGCCGAGTCATCTTCTTTCTCTCCGATCGATCCGTGGATCAGGCCGCTGCAAAAGATTTGGATGAAACCACATTGATCAGGCTGCCCGTGACGAGCCTATCAACAAAAAAACCTGCTCGATTTCTGCTTCAACTCGGACGTTCATTTGTCACTTCGTGGAAGGCGCTGCGTCCGAATTGCAGCGCATTGCTCAGCATGGGTGGATACGTCGGGGCAGCGCCAATACTCGCGGCCAGATGTCTTCGCGTGCCGATCTATCTGCACGAGTCCAACGCTATTCCCGGCCGAGCGAACCGTTTCTTTTCGCCATGGGCGGAGAAAATATGCGCGAGTTTTGAAGAGTCCTCCCGCTTTTATCTGAACACCAATGTAGAGGTTACTGGCACGCCTGTTCGTGCCGGTTTGCGTAACGCAGATCCGATCGACTCACGAAAAGAATTGGGACTCTCACCGGACAAACCGGTGTTGTTAGTGATGGGTGGAAGTCAGGGCGCTCGTGCAATCAACCGGATTCTGTTTGATCAGTTGAGCGAGTTGAAATTGATTTGCAACGAGCTGCAATTTCTTCATCTCGCCGGTTTAGAGGATCATGATTGGGTAGTAAACCAGTATAGACAATCGGGCGTTCAGGCTGTCGTCCGCGCATTTGTGTCTGATATGCGGCCCATCTATGGTGCGGCGACTGTTGCCGTTTGTAGATCCGGCGCATCCACTCTCGCGGAACTGGCAGCGACCCGAGTGCCGAGCGTATTAATTCCATTGCCAACGTCGATGGACAATCATCAGTGGCACAACGCGAATATCTTCTCCTCGGCGGGTGCAGCCGTGATGTTACCACAGTCAGGCGCGGTAGCACTTGCCGCCACTTGCGGGCGAATTATTAATCAATCCAACGCGCGGGTAGAAATGGTGAAGCAACTTGCCAAGATGGATGTGGGTTTTCCCATCAGTCGGATTGCAGATATTCTTGAAGGCCGATGGCTGGGGCAGCAACACAGAAATCTGGCGTTGATGGCGCTGAGTGTCGGATCATTGCGTTACATGCTTTCATGATAGCTGAAACCTCATCTGCTGAGGAAACACTGGCGTCACTCAAGCCGGGAGACTCAGTGTTCCTTGTTGGAATCGGTGGTTCGGGAATGAGCCGGCTTGCTCACTTGCTTATGGATCGGGGTCTTTCCGTTTTAGGCTCAGACTGCGCTCCCAATGGCGAGTCGCAGCGACTGGCTGTACGGGGAGCGAGGGTGTTCGATGGCCACAGCGCATCACACATGGACGGCTGCGACGCAAAGATCATCGTGATCAGTTCGGCAATCCCGGGTGACAATCCCGAAGTCGCCGTGTCGCGGTCCAGAAATCTTCCGGTATTCAAAAGGGCCGAAGTGTTGTCGGCCATCATGCGACAAGCGAAGTCTGTGGCAGTGGCCGGAATGCACGGGAAAACAACGACGTCTGCGTTACTGGCATTTGTCCTGTCTCGACTTGGTTCTCTTGATGCGTTCGCGATCGGCGGAGCTGTTCCACAACTGGATGAACATCGCTCGGGCGCTGCCGATGGTTATTTCATTGCAGAGACCGATGAGAGTGATGGCACGCTGGCTCTGTATCATCCGGAACAAACAATTCTCCTGAACGTCGACGAGGAGCATCTCGATCATTTTTCTGGCATCGGTGCGATCAAGGACGCATTCAGATTGTTGAGCGAGCAAACTTCTGGCCGCATTTTCTTTTGTTCGGATGACGATTATCTCATGGAGATTTGTTCCGGGCGAACTTGCGCCACTTCATACGGGTTTTCTGAAAAGGCAGATTATCGGGTCACCTGCTGCGAGCCGTTTGCAAACCACGGCGGTGCAGAATTTGAATTGACGCACGAGGGCATGTTGTTGGGCCGTTTCGAACTCAAGCTATTCGGCCGCGTAAATGTGCTCAATGCCGCTGGAGTTTTGGCATTTCTGCACATGAACGGATTTGATTTGGTTGAGGTGCGGAAATGGCTGGCAGAATTCCACGGCGTTCGGCGTCGACAGGAATTATTGGCCGAGACTGGAGGCGTTCTTGTTTACGACGATTACGGACACCACCCAAGTGAAGTCGAAGCGACATTGGCGGGATTCAAATTGATGGGTCGACGGTTGTTGGTCGCGTTTCAACCGCATCGGCACACCCGCACGGCGCATCTGATGGAACAGTTTGCCGGTTGTTTCAAATCCGCCGACCGCCTTTGGCTTGCCGATATTTATTCCGCTGGAGAAAATCCGATCGATGGAGTCTCAAGTGAATTATTGGCATTGAAAATTCGCGAGAGTGGTCAGCAAGTGGATTTTCTGCCAAACCTCAGGCATCTTGCTCGATCCATCGCAGCGGCTCGTATTCCCGGCGATCTGATAGTGTACATGGGAGCGGGCGATATGACGCATGTTGCCCGTGAATTTGCTAACGAGTTGAAAATCATCGACAGCCAGATTGAAGAGATTCGCAGGCAGGTGAGTGAAATGACACGACTTCGTGCTTACGAGCCGCTCGCAAAAAAAACGACGCTCAGAGTGGGCGGCGCAGCGGATATTTATTGTGAGCCAGCGTCCGAGGCGGATTTAGTTGCAGTCCTCCGCTATTGCAAGCGATCCAATTTGCCGGTTTTCATTTTGGGACGCGGGTCAAATCTATTGGTGCGAGATGGAGGAATCCGAGGTGTGGTTCTATCATTGATGCAGCCGGATTTCTCCAAGATCGAACGCGTCGGGGAGCGCATTTATTGTGGTGCTGGCGCGAAGTTGAAAGAGGTTTCGTTGTTGGCGAAGAAGCAAGGTTTGGCTGGATTTGAATTTCTGGAAGGAATCCCCGGAAGCATTGGCGGTGCGCTTCGAATGAATGCCGGCGCGATGAATGGAGCGACGTTCGACATCGTGGAGTCTGTGCGATTGGTGGGGCGTGATGGAACCATCACCGAATTGCCAGCATCTGAAGTCCCGGTAAGTTATCGGAGTTGTTCCTTGCTAAAAGATCATATCGCATTGGGTGCTGTGCTTTGCGGTCGACCGGATGCGGTAGAGGCGATTGGAGCGCGCATGGATGCGTACAGCCAGAAGCGTTGGAAATCGCAGCCGAAGGAATCAAGTGCGGGTTGCATCTTCAAAAATCTGGAATCCTGTTCAGCTGGAAAGTTGATCGATGAGTTGGGATTGAAAGGGCTTCGCATTGGCGGCGCATCTGTATCAACAGTGCATGGCAACTTTATTGTGAACGACGGCGGCGCCACGGCAGTGGATGTGTTGAACCTGATTGAACTTTTGAAAACCCGGGTGCGTGAGGCCCGCGGGGTTGAATTGCACACGGAAGTGGAGATCGTTGGAGAACCGTGAAGCGCGAGGCAGTCGACTAATTGTTCGCTTTCTTTTTTTCGTTTGCCTGATACCTTTTCGTTCAAGGAGGAGTGGGATTTCCATCGGTAGTATCGTAGTCATGCTTGGTGGTCCAGGGGCTGAACGCGAGGTTTCATTGCGTTCAGGCAATGCCGTGATTTCGGCGCTGCGCCGTCGTGGACACTGCGTGACAGAGATCGATCCGGTGGGGACTTGGAAACTCCCAGCAGATATCGATGTGGTTTTTCTCGCGTTGCACGGCAGGTTCGGAGAGGACGGCACCGTGCAGCGGCAACTGGAGGAATTGAAAGTGGCCTACACTGGGAGCGGCGTGGAAGCAAGTGCGCTGGCATTTGACAAGGCGCTATCGAAAGCTCGGTTTCGATCGGCTGGTGTCAAAGTGGCCGAAGATGTGTTGATCAAAGATCGGCGAAGCGGTCGGCCAGCGGAATTAGAATTGCCGCTGGTGTTGAAGCCAGTCGCGCAGGGGTCGAGCGTCGGATTGAGTTTTGTGATGAAGGAGGAAGATTGGGATGACTCGTTGGCAAAGGCATTTGAATTTGGTGACAGCGTACTGTGCGAAAGAATGGTGCAGGGCAGGGAGGTCACTGTCGGGGTTTTGGGAGATGCGACGTTGCCGATTGTCGAGGTTCGGCCGAAGTCCGGTTTCTACGATTATCAGAACAAGTACACGACAGGCGCGACGGACTATTTTTGCCCGGCTGAATTTTCTGTCGCACAGACTGAGCGGATTCAACAGGCAGGTAGGAAGGCGTTTGAATGCCTTGGTTGCAGAGATTACGGGCGGGTGGACATCATCGTCGATAATCATGGAGAGCCTGTAGTATTGGAAGTGAACACGCTTCCGGGAATGACGGAGACGAGCTTGATGCCCAAGGCGGCTGCGGCTGCAGGAATTGGCTATGATGAATTGTGCCAGCGGATGACGGAACTGGCGTTGAAACGCTGAGGAGATTTATCTGATGTGGTGGAGGCGTAATAAAAATTTGGGAGCGACGAAGCGGTTAGCTTTCGTATCGGCGAAAGATAATAAGCGTCCTCGTTTTGCCGGCTTGGCAAACATCGCTGTGTTGCTCGTTGCGGCAGGATTGGTTTTTCTTGGGGTATGGAAAGGTGGGGAGTGGGTGATCACCCGATTGTTTTACGAGAACGACGCATTTGTTCTGAAGGAACTGGACATTGTGACCGATGGGTCGTTGCAACCCGAACATATCCGGCGCTGGGCTGGGGTCAAAACGGGCGATAATTTATTCGGGCTGGATCTTCTGCGTGTGAAGCGCGATCTCGAATTGATTCCCTTCGTGAAGTCGGCAGCCGTACACCGTTTGTTGCCCAATACGCTCAGAGTGCACGTCACAGAGCGCCGGGGAATCGCGCAGGTCATTTCATTGCAAAGAAATTCTGCGGGGCAACTTTATTCCACGGTGCTCGCTATCGATGCCTCGGGTATGCTCCTGCCAGGCTCGGTCAATAATTCAGTCGGCGCACCGATTGGGCCGTGGCTGCCGTTAATCACTGGATTGCCCAGCGTGGAGCTTGTTCCCGGTCGGAAATTGAGTGGATTGCAGATTTCCACGGCATTGGAATTGATCCGATATTTTGAAAGTTCCTCGATGGCGGCTGTGGCGGATATCCAGCAGATTGATATTGGCGCTCCTGAAGTGCTTCAACTCAAAACGTGGCAAGGAGCCGATGTGACATTTGGGTTGTCGGGTTTTGAGCGGCAGGTCAGTCGCTGGAAATTGATTCATGAACTCGGCGGGCGTCACGGTCGCGCGCTGGCGTCGCTAGATCTTTCGGTGCGGAACAATTCGCCGGTGCGCTGGATGGAAATAATGCAGGCGCCAAAGTTTCGTCCAAAAAAACCTACAGTTCGAGGAGCAGGTTGATGTTCAACAATTCATCCATCATCGTTGGATTGGAAGTGGGAACCACAAAAATAGTGGTCGTCGTTGGAGAGCTTCCCGAAGACGGGCCGCTTTCAATCGTCGGTTGTGGTCAGTCTGAATCTCGCGGCATCTGCAAGGGGGAGATTGTGGATCGGAGCGCAGTCGAGACCGCTGTCCGACAAGCGATCGAGATTGCCGAGCGGGAATCTAACGTGGAGATCCGAAGCGTAATACTGGCCGTCAGCGGGGGGCATGTGCGCTCGTTTGACAATCGTGGCGTCGTACGGATAGAGCCTGCGAGCCGGGAGATTACTACGGAAGACATCCATGAAGTGATCCAAAGAGCATCGGCATACAATCTGCCGACAGACCGACAAGTGTTGCACAGATTCCGACAGAACTTTTCTGTCGATCAGTTTTCAGGTGTCGAGAATCCGCTGGGGATGGTGGGCGAGAGGATCGAGGCGGATGTGCACGTGTTGCACGGCGATTCCAGTCGAATCGGCCACGCTGTCCGGTTGATTGAAGGGATGCACTTGCAGGTGGAGGAGTGTGTGGTCGCTGCGCACGCCTCGGCATTGGGAGTATTGTCCATGGATCAACGATCTGCGGGCGCGTTGGTGATCGACATTGGAGGAGGGACAACCGACTACTCAGTTTTCCTAAATGGAATACAGCGGCACGCCGGCGTGCTCCCTGTCGGCGGACAGCATCTGACGAACGATGTGGCGCTCGGATTGGGGCTGACGCAAACGCAAGCCGAACGGATGAAGCGTGAATATGGAACACTGTTGGAGGATGCGTCATTGGCTGGACGTCAGGTGTCTTTATCTGGCGAGTACGGATTGAATGTGAAGCTTGTGCGGCTGGCCTTTCTTTCGAAAATTCTGCGTGTGCGGATGGAAGAAATCTTTCAAATCGTGCGCCAAGAATTGACGGATCGAGGTATCATAGATCGCCTGTGCGGTGAAGTGGTGTTGACAGGTGGCTCGGCCCGGCTGGTTGGCGCAGATCAACTCGCTCATCAGATTTTTGGGTTGCCGGCAAGGTTGGGGCATATCACGGAAAATCACGGCGTGGAGGCGATTTTGGAGAGTCCAGAATTCAGCACGGCGGTTGGACTGGTCAAACACGGTGCGTGGAAACTGAGGCAGGAACAGTCAACGGCCACCAACCGGTCATTGCTTCAAAAGATCAAATCGTACTTGGCTACTTTCATCTAATAAAAGTTCCCGATGAAATCAAAACATCCCAATCGAACCGCCCAAGGCAAGCTGGCGTTGTTGGGAGTAGGTGGTGGAGGATGCGCTTTGGTCTCGCAACTCGCGAAGCCTCCCGCTGACACGCGAGTGCTATTGCTTGATTCGGACAATGATTCGCTGTGCCGCAATGATGGCTACGACACATTGTTGATGGGGTCGGATATTACGCGCGGTTTGGGTTGTGGTTCGGACAGTTCTCTCGGCGAAGATTGCGTTCGGGCCGGCATAAACGAATTGAATGAACGCTTGGATGGCGCAACGGCTGTCGTCATCGTTGCTCCGATGGGTGGCGGATTTGGCACGGGCGCAGCCATCGCGATTGCCAAACAATTTGAAGGCGTGCGTCCGGTGTTCGTGCTTGGACTTTTACCGTTGGCCTTTGAGGGAACCCAACGAGCTCATGAAGCTGCCATGGCTACTGCATCGCTCCGTCGTCATTGCGCGGCGATTGCATTGGTGGAGAACAGTCACTGTTCGTGGTTCGACGTGAATGCAACTGCACGTGAAGTGTTTCATGCAGCCAATGAAAAACTTGCCGGCGAGTTGCGACTGGTGTGCCGATATTGGTTGGGAACTGATGCTGCGAACCTGACCAAGGAGGAATTGCTTGGCGCGTTTTCGTCACCGGGAATATTGCATGAAGTCTTTATCCGCGCTCAGTGTGAATTGAGTGCCGCAGAGTCGGCAGTGGGATTGGATTCCAAGGCGAAGACAGTGGTGAAATCGACACAGCAAAACTTGCCGTTCAAATCAATTTCACGTGGTCGATTTGAATCCTCTCCACCGTCGATACACAATGGGACCGATTTGGATGTGCCCACTTTCTGGCGTTGGAATGTGGTGTTGGACGGTTGATTGCCGTCATGCAAACTGACAAAACGGAATCGTTTTTCTAGGGGAGCCTTGTGCAAGAAGTGGAGATCACTTTGTTTTTTATCGGTGCAGCCGCGCTGGTTTTCTTTTCATTTGCGGAGACGTCACTGCTGACCCTTGGCCAATGGCGTCTGCGCGAGTTGATGTTGCGTGCACCGGACAAAGGTGTGCTCGCGCAAAGACTGCTGGTCTCACCGCAGGATTTGATCGCAACGATCTCGCTGGCCAACACGATTTGTCAGGGAGTGTTGATGGCGATGGGGATGTTGTTGGTGATGGGAAATGCAGGTTTTGAAATTTGGATTGTTGCCACATTGGTTTGCGCGCTGCTCATCTGTGAAGTGTTCCCGAAAACCATGGCGATTCGTAATCCGGTTTTTTGGACTGCGCGTGTGGTTTGGCTGATGTCGTGGCTCGTTTATTTGTGTGCTCCGCTCCGCGCATTGGTGCAGAAGGTGAACGGGGTCATTCTGCGACTGGCCTCCAGTTTCGTCGCCAATCCTCGAACGCATATTTCAGACGAGGAATACCAGGAATTACTCGAGATGGCCTGCCAACACGGAGCGATGATGGATGCTGAAAAGGAAATCATCATGCGAATCCTGAGTTTGGATCGCCGCCGTGTGGCCGAGGTGATGCGGCCGCGTGCGCAGGTGGCGTGCATTCCGGATGACCTTTCCATTGCGGATATGGTCGCAGAATCGAGACGGCACAAGCACCGTGTCTTGCCGATGTACGACGAGACGCCCGATGTGATCGTCGGCATTCTTGATGTCCCCAGATTTCTGGCAAATCCGAATGAAGATCTGGCCGACTTCATCAGCTTTCCCGCTTTTGTTTCCGAGGAGATGAATTTGCAAGAGTTGGTCCGTAGTTTTCAGAAGCATAAACAATCCATGGCCGTGGTGCTCGATGAATTTGGCGGCATGGCAGGCATTGTCACGAGGGAGGACATCGTTGCTGAATTGATTGGGCAAGGTCGTCGCGGAGGTTCGCACACTCAATTGGTCATGGAACAAATTGGCGAGAAATCGTGGCGACTTTCCGGTGGGATTGGCATGGATGATTTCCGGCGATTGCACACGAATTTACCGAAGTTGGACGGAGTAGACACCGTAGCAGGACTGGCGCTGTACGTTTGCGGAGAGGTTCCTGTTGTGGGGACGCAGTGCCGATTTGATGGTTTGAAAATCACCGTGACAGAAGCCGATGCGCGACTGATCAAGGAAGTCCGAATCGAGATTGATGGAAAGGGGACTGACCGATGAACCCCTATTTAATGGCGACGCTTTGTGCGGGATGCCTCGCTGTCGCATTTGTTTTATCTGGAATGGAGGCAGGCCTATTTGAAGTCAGCCGACTGCGAGTCCGTCGGCTTGGGCGGGCTGGGAATCATCGCGCGAAACGCATCCAGCGATTCTTGGACAGTCCTGAAGATTTTTTATGGACCGTGCTTGTCGGAAACACGATCGCCAATTGCATCGCCGTCACCATCGCGTTCATTTTTCTTCAGCAGCATTTGGTGCATCCATTCGGATTCTGGGCCGCGTTCGCCGTCTGCGGGGTTTTCTTTTATGCGTTCTTCGAATACCTGCCGAAGACTCTCTTTCGACTGCATCCCGACTCACTTTGTCTGGCATTTTCCAATCCCGTTCGCGTTGTACATCTCCTGCTCAGGCCCGTCGTGTTGTTCCTTCACACAGGGTCGGAACTAATTCAGCGGATCTTTACCGGTCCCACGCAAGAGAGTCCTTTCGGTTCGCGCGAAGAGATTCACTTTCTGATGCGTGAATCTGCGCAAAGTCTTTCTGCCGACGAACGCGTTTTGATTGATCAGGTGCTATCTTTGCAACGGATCCCCATCCGCGATATTCTCAGTCCGTTGAACATGGTATGGCGGCCCAACTTAGATACTCCAGTGTCAGAATTAGTGCGTCGCGCAGGCAATTCACTCGATGCCACATTGCCCATCTGGTCCAGCGACTCAGGAGCCGTCACTCGTGTGGTGGGTGTGGTGGATGTGCGAAATGTGCTTTACCTCGCCGAATCTGAAACCAACAGGCCAGCAAGTGATTTTCTGGAGCCAGCCATGTTCCAAAATGGTGAAACGGGGGTCGGATCCGTATTTCAATTACTGCAGCGTACGGGCAGGCGTCACGCAATCATTCTGGATAAGGACAATCGGGAAATCGGAATCGTGACTGTGGAAGAAATTCTCGGGCTCGTATTCGGAAAGCTGCGGCATTGACGGTGCGTTATGGAAATCATCGCGCTTAAAATTCTAGCGGTTGTTGGGCTGGTGATGCTGAACGGATTCTTTGTCGCTGCCGAATTCGCGCTGGTAAAAGTCCGCGACACGCAGCTCGTCGCAATCGGGGCACGACGCGCCAAGGTTGCGCGAAGAATCCTTCGAAATCTGGACATCCATCTCAGCGCCTGCCAACTCGGAATCACACTGGCCAGTCTCGGGCTTGGCTGGATTGGCGAGCCTATCTTCAATGATTTGCTCAAGCCACTCTGGGTTCCTCTCGGTGTCGAAAGCGTGAATGTGCAACACACCATCGCCTTTCTTCTTGGCTTCTCAACGATCACATTTTTGCACATCACCGCAGGCGAACAAGCTCCCAAATGGCTCGCCATCCAGAAGCCATTGCCGACTTCGCTTTGGATTGCTCGTCCCCTCGAATGGTTCAAGATCGTGACTTATCCATTCATCTGGTTACTCAACAAGGCATCGATTCTGATGTTGCAGTGGGTTGGTTTGGATGTGGCCGGCGAACATGAATTCCATTCGGAGGATGAATTGCGCCTGCTTTTTTCCGGTGCGCACAGTCACGGTGGGGGAAGTGATTTCGGCCGCAGTATTGTTCTCAACGCCTTCGACCTCCATCGAAGAACCGTCCGCGATGTCATGCGCCCAAGAAATGAAATCGCAGTCATTGACACAGCGACATCCGCGCCTGAGTTATTTGCTTTCGTCGAAAAATCTCGTTATTCCCGATACCCAGTTTGTCGTGATGGAGATTTGGACCAAACGCTTGGCGTGATTCACATCAAAGATCTCAATTCACAGAGGAGCGAAGTGAAATCCGGAGAGGATCTGCTGCCTTTTCTCAAGCCTCTGATTTACGTGCCCGAAACGGCGCGGCTCGACAGCCTGCTAAAACGATTGCTCGATCGTCGCACCCATCTGGCCATCGTCGTCAGCGAGTACGGCGATACGCAGGGAATCATCACGCTCGAAAACATCCTCGAAGAATTGGTCGG
>CAMDOH010000040.1 GCA_945903605.1 Akkermansia muciniphila | reverse complement strand
GGCAAGAAGTTTCCCTCCGTGAACTCATTTTACAACAAACTCACGCAAGGAAGTCGCTGGAATAGATTCCTCGCGACGGCTAAAACCACATAACGCACTGATTAATAGATTGCGATGAATCTAATCATCCGATTCTGCGCTTGAAGAGCGGCCGTGACCCAGCAACCGGCGGCGCCGCAGTTGGATTACCGCATGAAATTGGACTCGCAGAACAAAGCCACCCAAGGCGGCAACTGGAATAGCTACGACCAATTCCGCCGCGGCCTCAGCAAGGGCGTGCAAATCCAGAAAGTGAAATAAGGCAGACGCGTACTGCAACGGGCGGTGTTCGCGGAAACACTGCAACTCGCAGGAATACCACCAATCTTCCACGTGGAAAGGGGGTGGAATTATTTCTTTCTTTCCACGTTCATTAGGGGGAATGGAAAGAAAGAAAATCATTCCACCCAAGAAAGCAGTTTTTCCACTTCACGAGATGCTCCTTGAACCGTCCGTTTAGACTCAGCGCATGGTAACAGGCAGCTTGCCTCAGATTGGTTATGGCCATCAAATCCTCGCAAGCAATCTTCCGAGCCACACGACGGCCATCAGCGAACACTTGTTTCATGTGCGCCTCAGTGATGCTGGCTCGTTCCTCGCCTCGGGGATTGTCGAATCCTTCCCAATCGAAGTCTGGGCACGGGGCGAAGAGGCCATTGCTCCGCCAGAGTCCGCGAATCGGGTGCTTGCGGTTGTCGAGAACCTTGGTGTAGGACTAACGGCGGTCAGCCCTGTTGCTTTTGGTTTCGGCGCGGTTCACTTGGCAACAGTGCAGCAATGTCTTTTTTTGGAAAAAAAAGATCACGTAACTACGTTATTATAAAATATTGCCGGTGTGGCGAAATGGCAGACGCACAGGACTTAAAATCCTGGGACCATCAAAAGTCGTGTGGGTTCAAGTCCCACCACCGGCACCAATCCAAATCAGGCAGCTTCCAATAAGGGCGGCAATGGGCAACCGAGGCATGCGGAGATGGCGCGAAGTAATTCCGCTTCGCCGACTTCAAGATATCCGTCAAAGGCAACTGTCGCCGTGGCTGCGTCGATTAGTTTTTGTTTGAATTCCGGCGGCGCCAACGCCAAGCGATCAAGCGCACCGTCAATCTGATGGAGTCCGCATTTCTGGATGCTGAGAATCTTGGTGGCGTGAATCGGAAGCAGTGATAGACCCGCAGTAAACGCTTTTTCTGATTCGGTGGCGTTCTCCGTTCCAACGAGAGCTAAAGCGGAAAGCAAAGTTGTGCTGTCAACCGCCAGTTGCAACTGGTTGGGGCGTTCGGTTGCGATACGCATTTTGGGTGAAAGAAAAATGGGGTCCAATCCATGTTTCACCAGTCGGAATAGAGCGAACTCGAACAAGTCCACTTTTCCATCGAGGTTGGCCAGCATGGAAAGATTTTCCGAGAATTGCATATACTGTTGGAGGGTCAGTTTTCGAAGTGCGGGAAGTGCAATGTTAGTGAGCGGCAACTTCTCGTGCGGATCCAACTGGGCGGCGAGTTTCAGTAAACGTTTTGTTTCATTGAACACCTCTGCTGATGCCTTTTGATTGAGTGCATCTAATGCGCGTTCTTGTTGGTCTGCGTTGTGTCCGATGACGATGGCATTCAAAAGCGCTACGGCTCCCAACGGATTCTGTGCGGCTTCGTGCAATTTCGCTGGGAATCTGCCGAGGATGATTCCGGCGTGTTGCAGATGCCGCTCGGTAACGGTGCCCACTTGGGCTGAAACTGATTCGGGCTTGATTCTTGTGCTGCTATTGAATCCGCTGACTGCCGATGCATGTGCGGGTTTGTCGTCGATCGATTCTGCGAGCAGTTGCTCGGTTTTGCCATTTCTGTACTCCATCCCGAGACGAGTGTTGATGGCGTCGATCCGGTTTTCTAGTGGAGGATGCGTTGCGAACATGAGGTTCAACGCTCCACCGAGCGCGTTGCCGAAAAACATGTGGCCGACAAGTTCAGCCTTGGCCGTATTCATCTTGGATCCCACACCGCCGATCTTCATCAAGGCGCGCCCAATGCCTTCAGGGTTGCGGGTGAATTGGACAGCAGAAGCGTCGGCGAGAAACTCGCGCTGACGAGAAACGGCGCTTTGAATTATTCTGCTGAACAAAGATCCGATCCAACCGATTAAGAGCAAGGCAAGGCCCAAGAGCATGAGTATGGCACGGACTTGGGCGCCGTCTTTTCCAGAAGATCGGGTTCGGCCACAAACTTCCAGCATCACTCGGCCGATGAGACAAATGCCAGCCAGACCAGCGATGTAGCCCATGAGCCGGATATTGCGATTCATGTCGCCATTGAGAATGTGGCTGTATTCATGAGCGATGACTCCTTGAAGCTCATCGCGATTGAGGCGTTCAAGTGTGCCTCGATTGACGCCGATCACGGCATCTTGCGGCGAGTTTCCGGCAGCATAAGCGTTGATGCTGTCTTCATCCCAGTGAACGTATACTTCGGGCATTGGCACGCCTGACGCAATCGACATCTCTTCGACCACATTGAGTAGTCGCCGCGATTTTGTATCGTTCGTTCCTGATGTGAGCAGTTCCCCGCCCATGTCCAAAGCGACGACGCTGCCTCCTGAACTCAGTCGCGACACAGTTATCAGATAACCAAAAAAAACAACTACGCTGACGCAAATTGAAACAAGGGCAAAAATCTCTAGTGAGAAACCAGACGTGAAAGAGCCATCGCCATCCTTCAACCCCAAGATGAGAATGACAGCGAAGTAAACGGAAACGATCACGCCCAGTATGCCGAGCAAGAAAAGGAAAAGAAGATAGCTCGTCTTAGTCCGTGCAGCCGCTTGTTGTTGGAAAAATGTCATGATTTCGTCTGGCTAATCTGAGGGGAAGTCGCATCGGCGTCGATTGGAAAAGTGTGGTCTAAAATACGTCCGGCATGCCAATCTCATCGCGCATGACTCCCGAACAACGAATCAAGGAACTCCAACTCAATCTACCTCCTGCTCCGCCATTGGGTGGTGTTTATAAACCCGTCGTCATCGTGGGCAACATTGCCTACGTGTCCGGTCACGGTCCATTTTTGAACGACGGAACCGTCATCGCCGGCAAGGTTGGACAGGATCTCGATCTGGCTGCCGGTCAGAATGCGGCCAGACAGGTTGGTCTTACCATTCTCGCCACGTTGCAGAAACAACTCGGCAGTCTCGACCGCGTGAAGCGCGTTGTGAAAACTCTTGGCATGGTCAATTCCACGGCGAATTTCACGGACCACCCGAAAGTCATCAACGGCTTCAGTGAACTTTTCCGTGACGTGTTCGGTGAAGATGGAATTGGTGCACGTAGCGCCGTTGGGATGGGTTCGCTTCCCGGGAACATCGCAGTTGAGATTGAGGTCATTCTTGAACTACATTGAACTGTGAGTGCCGATTGGTTTGCGATTGGGAATGAGAGCGAAGTGCCTTCACCGGCGTTGTTGATTTATCTCAACCGAGTCGAGTCCAACATCGATCTGATGTTGAAAATGGCCGGCGGCCCCGCTCGAATCCGGCCGCATGTGAAGACTCACAAGCTTGGAGAATTGGTCCGAATCCAATGCGCGCGCGGCATCAATCAATTCAAATGCGCCACACTCGCCGAAATGGAGATGACGGCTGCGGCTGGAGGTGCAGATGTTCTGCTCGCATACCAACCAACAGGCCCAAACCCGAGCCGAATTCTCGCGTTGGCACATGCGTATCCTGCCACGCGTTTTTCAGTCGTCGTGGATGATGCCTCAGTGCTGGTTTCCATCTCGAAAGTATTCGCAAATGATCCGAAGCCGCTTGGTGTATTTCTGGATTTGGATTGTGGGATGCACAGGACTGGAATCGCTCCTGGCGACGCCGCCTTTGAGTTGTACAAACAAGTCTGTCGGATGCCAGGAATCGAACCGCGCGGCCTCCACTGCTACGACGGTCACAACAATTCAACAAATCTTCAGGAGCGTGAGCGGATGGTCGATTCTGATTTCGCGCCGATCATCGCACTGCGAGAACGATTGAAGATTGCCGGATTCCCAGTGCCAACACTGATCGCCAGCGGCACGCCAACTTTTCCTATTCATGCGCGATATGAGGATCGCGAATGCAGTCCGGGCACAACGATACTTTGGGATTTTGGTTATGGAGACCGCTATGCAGATTTGCCATTTCAACATGCGGCGCTTTTGCTCACGCGTGTCATCAGCAAGCCCGGCACAGATCGGATTTGCGTGGATTTGGGGCACAAGGCCGTTGCAGCTGAAAACCCGCATCCACGCGTCTGTTTCCTCAATCTGAATTCCTGCGAAGCCGTGATGCACAGCGAAGAACATCTTGTGCTCGTGACGCCTGATGCGCCGAAAATCCGTGTGGGAGACATCCTGTTCGGTGTGCCTCGGCATATTTGTCCGACCGTTGCATTGCACGACGAGGCATTCGTGGTCAAAGACGGATTCGTATGCGGGCGCTGGCCAATCACTGCGCGAAGACGGAAATTATCGTTTGAGTCTGCGACTTGAATCTCCGTCGATTCAATGCCGTCGGAATGACGCAGGGTTTGTGGGAGTTGAACATGAAAAAGTCTGTGGATTCACTTGCTCTATTTGACGGATACAGCCGACGTGAATGGTTGCGTATCGGCGGTCTTTCGTGTGCAGGGCTTTCATTATCGCAATTGCTCCGTCCTACTTCACTGGCCACGGATGTCGATGCGCTGACAACTTCATTTGGCCGCGCGAAATCCTGCATATTGATTTTCCTCACCGGCGGTCCATCGCAACACGAGACATTCGATCCGAAGCCTGAAGCGCCGAGAGAAATCCGTGGTGAATTCAAATCGATCGCCACGTCAGTGCCGGGAATTCATTTCAGCGAGTTATTGCCTAAAACTGCAAAGTTGGCGCAGCACTTGGCCGTGATCCGTTCGATGCACACGGATGTGCATAGTCATGCCACGAGCGGTTATTGGATGCTGACTGGATTTGAACACGCATCGAAGGGCGAGAGTGAACCGCCGGGGCCGAATGATTGGCCGAGCATGGCGTCGGCAATTGGCATGATGAAACCCAGCAAGCGTTCACCATTTTCCTCAGTCGTCTTGCCGGAACCGATCGTCAACAATCCGAACAATCCATGGCCCGGTCAGGACGGAGGATTCATGGGGCACGCTTGGAATCCGTATCTATTCAAGTGCGATCCTTCCGCTGAACGATTCGAGATAGAGGGATTGAACGGAACGGGTGGAATTGCGGAGGCGCGAGTCACAGACCGGTTGAGTCTCCTTCGGCAGATTGACTGGCATTTTGCGCGTCGCACGCGCAGTGAAGCGGTTGCATCGGCTGATCGAGTTCAGCAGCGGGCATTTGATGTGCTGCAATCTGCCACCACCAGAAATGCTTTTGAATTGGAGAAAGAGCCGGCTGCCATTCGCGATACATACGGTCGTCATAAATTTGGCCAGAGCGTATTGCTTGCGCGGCGGTTGGTGGAGGCGGGGGTGAGATTGGTGCAGGTGAATTGGCCGCGCGAACCGGGCGATTCGAATTCCGGCAATCCACTTTGGGACACTCACAGTGCGAATGCGAACCGACTGCGGACAGTATTGTGTCCAAAATTTGACCAGACCATTCCTGCGTTGATTTCCGACCTTCAAGCTCGCGGAATGCTGCAGGAGACATTGGTGGTGATGATCGGCGAATTCGGTCGCACGCCAAAGATTAATGCCAATGGCGGACGAGATCATTGGGGGCATTGTTTTTCAGTGGCGTTGGCTGGTGGCGGAATTCGTGGCGGACAAGTGATCGGTTCCAGTGACAGGGATGGGGGTTACCCCGTGGACAGGCCATTGCGACCGTCGGATCTATCGGCGACGTTGTTTCATTTGATGGGGATTGATCCGAACGGCACATTCAATGACCGCATGGCGCGACCTCGCCCATTGACACTTCAAGGTGTCCCGATTAGGGAATTGGCGACTTGAACGCGACTGCAACTTTTTCATGAGCACAACCCAACTGCCATTCATATTCGATGTTCACTTGGATCTCTCGATGAACGCGCTCGAGTGGAATCGAGATTTGACTCGTCCCGTGTCAGAAATTCGCGCGCGCGAACACGGCATGACAGACAAAACAGATCGCGGTAGAAATACCGTTTCGCTGCCAGACATGCGCCGTGGAAACATCGGGCTCTGTGTGGCCACGCAGATTGCTCGCTTTGTGAAGCCTGGAAATCCGTTGGCCGGCTGGCATTCGCCAGCACAAGCGTGGGCGCAGACACAAGGGCAATTGGCGTGGTACCGCGCGATGGAAGAGCAGGGGGAAATGATTCAAATCACGAGCCTCACTGGCTTGGAAAAACATCTCGCACTCTGGCTGGGTGGCCCACCACCGAACGCGCCCATCGGATATATTCTCAGTCTCGAAGGCGCCGACTCGATGCTTACTCCAGCCTATTTGGAGCGTTCGTACGCGCAGGGATTACGGGCTATCGGGCTGTCGCATTACGGGCCGGGTACCTATGCTCAAGGGACAGATGCGACGGGTGGACTTGGGAAACACGGGGTCGAAATTCTCAAGGAAGTGGAAAGGCTCGGCGTTATTTTGGATGCGACGCATTTGTGCGATGACAGTTTTTGGGAGGTGATGAAGCATTACAACGGTCGCATCTGGGCGAGCCATCACAACTGCCGCGCACTGGTGGATCACAATCGTCAGTTGGCTGACGAGCAAATCAAGGAACTCATTCGTCGTGGTGCAGTGATTGGTGGAGCGCTCGACGCGTGGATGATGGTGCCGGGCTGGATCAAAAAGAAAACGACACCTGAATCATCGGGCGTAAGGTTGGAGCATATCGTCAATCACGTCGATCACATCTGCCAACTGGCGGGGAATGCAAAGCATGTCGGTATCGGCACGGATTTGGATGGCGGATTTGGGCGAGAACAATCGCCAGGCGACCTCGATACCATTGCCGACTTGCAGAATTATCCCGCGCTGTTTCGGAAGCGCGGATATTCAGAGGAGGATATTGCCGGAATCATGCACGGGAATTTCCTGCGGTTCCTGCGTGAGTCCTGGAAGTGAGGGGCAACGTCAGGCGTGGGCGACGAATTCAATCTCCACGCTGGCCCCGAGGGGTAGTGCGGCAACTTGAATCGTGGATCTCGCTGGAAAATCCGAGGTGAAATGCTGCGAGTACACTTCGTTCATCACGGCGAAATCGGCAAGGTTGGTGAGGAACACAGTCGTTTTCACTACGTTTGTAAAAGTGAATTTCTGATCGTCCAGAATGGCTTTGATATTCTGGATTACCTGCTGAGTCTGCGCTCGTATTTCGGTGGAGACCAATTTGCCTGTGGCCGGATCGATGGGGATTTGTCCTGCGGAATAGAGAAAGTCGCCGATGCGAATGGCGTGATTGTAAGGGCCGACAGCTTTGGGAGAATGCGCTGGTTTGACGATTGTTTTCTGCATGCAATCTAGACGCTGACGGGCGCCAAGCGAAAGAAAAGTCAAAACTGAGGGACGCAGTGTGTATCAGGCGCGACAAAGAAATGTGCTTGCCTCAGAAGCGACGTCTCTGCCTAATCGTTTTTCCTTTTGCGGCACCCTTAGCTCAATTGGATAGAGCGTCTGACTACGGATCAGAAGGTTCCAGGTTCAACTCCTGGAGGGTGCGCCAAAAGGGCGTTGTAATAATGCGACACACAATTTCAGTTTTAGTGGAAAACAAGTTTGGCGTATTGACGCGCGTGGCTGCGCTTTTCAGTGGTCGTGGCTACAACATTGACTCTCTAAATGTCGCGCCGACGCATGATCCGAAGACGTCGAAGATGACGATTGTCACTCGTGGTGATGACGCGACTCTCGAGCAAATCGTCAAGCAGCTCAACAAGCTGATTGATGTCATCGAGGTGAAGGATTTTCGCGACGGCGAATACATCGACCGCGAATTGGTGATGGTGAAGGTGGCGGTGAATTCTAAAACCCGCGCTGAGGTGATGCAGGTGACGGATATTTTCCGCGCCAAGATTGTGGATGTGCAGCCCAAAAGTCTGACGATCGAGGTGACGGGTAGTGAAGGAAAGGTGGAGAAGTTTCTCGACCTGATGGTGGGGTTCGGCATTCTTGAACTCACTCGCACTGGTAAAGCAGCTCTACCGCGTAATTAGTCGTCGCCGATTCCAACGATTTCAAAAAAACAAATAATTATTTATGCCTACAAAAGTATACACAGACAAAGACGCTGATTTGAGCCTGTTTAAGAACAAGACGCTGGCCGTGCTTGGTTTTGGTTCGCAGGGACATGCTCATGCGCTCAACTTAAAAGAGAGCGGTTGCAAGGTGATCATTGGGCTTTATGAGGGAAGTAAGTCAATCGCGGTTGCACGAGAACACGGATTTGAAGTGGTGATGACTGCGGAGGCAGTTCGTCGCGCGGACGCTATTTTTGTTGCGCTGCCTGACACCAAACAAGCTGCTGCGTATACAAAGGACATAGCGCCGAACCTCGCCAAGGGAAAGACGCTCATTTTCAGTCACGGTTTTGCGATTCATTTCAAGACCGTTGTCCCGCCGAAGAATGTTGATGTGATTCTCGTGGCACCGAAAGGGCCCGGTCATATTGTGCGACGTCAATATCTCGAGGGTAAAGGCGTGCCGAGTCTGATTGCCATTCACCAAAATCCCAGCAAGCAGGCCAAAAAGGTCGCGTTGGCTTGGGCAAAAGGAATTGGTGGCACGCGCGCTGGCGTGATTGAAACGACATTCAAAGAGGAAACTGAAACGGATCTTTTCGGCGAGCAAACCGTTCTTTGCGGCGGTGCATGTGCGCTGGTGCAAACGGGTTTTGAAGTGCTGGTTGAGGCGGGTTACTCGCCTGAGATGGCTTATTTCGAATGTCTGCATGAACTGAAGCTCATCGTGGATTTGATGAATGAGGCGGGCATCAGTGGGATGCGCTTCTCAATTTCTGAGACTGCCAAATGGGGTGATGTGACCGTCGGACCAAAGATCATCGATTCCAGTGTGAAGAAGCGGATGAAAGCTGCGCTCAAGGATATTCAAAACGGGAAATTCGCCAAGGACTGGGTGCGCGAGTATCAGACCGGCTACAAGCGTTACAACGCGTTGCTCAAAAAAGGTGAACTGCATCCGATTGAGAAGACCGGCGAGCGACTCCGTAGCTTGATGCCTTGGATGAAAAAGCGATCAATCAAGGGCACTCAGGCATCGTATTGAGTCGCCTCGTTCCGGTGAGTAAGTAGCGCTGGCGATTGGGAATAACTTTGCTAGGCTGCTGGAATGGGAGAGGGAAATTGTCTGAAACTTATCGGCAAGTCTTGCCGTCTAACCAGCGGGTGACGTGATGCGCTACTTCATTATTCTTTCATTATTGCAGGTTGGTTTTGTTTTTGGACAAGAACAGCCAACACCAAAACCGCAGCCAACGGGCGTGCTGGAAAACCCGGAAACACCGCCGCCAGCAACGACAAACACTCCTCCGTCGAATCCAATCACGGACCCCGTGCCAGCGGTTATTCCAGGAGTTCCACCCGTCTTGGTAGAAACCAATGCGCTGCCTGTCTTGCCTATGCCACGCGATCATTACCGCGTGATTCTCGATAAGGATCCATTTCGCCTGTACATCCCCAAGCCTGTGACCAATTCATTGCTGCCTGGGCCCTCGCTCTTGGCCAGTGTCCGATTGACCGGCATGATGAAAACAGATGACAACATAAAAGCGTTTTTTGAAGTACGTGCCGCTGGTGGCGGATCCGTGCCGAAGTACATCGCCCTTGCTGAAGGCAGCTCAAGCAAGGACACCAATGGACTTTTTCAGATCGAAGTGCGGAAGATTGATTACCAAAATCGATCTGTGGAATTGAAACAAGGAAGTGTGACTCAAACACTCAAGATGGATTTTGTCAGCACCACATCCACAAACAAACCGCGAACTGATTTTCCGCAGCGCCCTGGTGGTCCTGGTAGTTTCGGTCCCCCCAGCGGATCAAGTGGCAGCACTGGATTTGGTCGTCCGAGCGGTTCTGGTGGGACTCCCGGAGGATCATTTAGAGATCCGAGAGATACCAAGTCCGATCCAAGTCCCATCCCGACACGTGGGAAATCTTCGAAAGGTTCCAAATCTTCGAAAGGTTTCACATCACTACCTCAAAAAGGAACCAGCAATGTTGCTGAGGTTGCATTCGATAAATTTGTGCAAACACGACTCGTTGAGTCGAACGTGATTCCGACACAGCGAGAATCACCGCAAGGTCAACTCTCGCTCGTTCCTCCCACAGACCTTCCGAAAGAGCTACAGTAGTCCTCTCACCGAACGCACGGCGCGAGAATTGCGTCTTTCATTCCGTGGATGATTTTCTTGTCCGCTGGACAGATGGTTGCCAGCACTCCACCCAACTTTGCGCGAGCGGTGTCCCCGTCGCCCGACACAAAATAGTACGGACACAACCGCGCACGGCCTTCCATCGTTTGGATGCGATCGGCAGAAAAATCAAACCACGAGTGCTTCACTAGCCGGGATTTGTGAAAACGCTGCAAGACATGCGGCGAGCGTTCAAATGACGCCAACGCGCTTTCTACTGTCTGGCTCCATTCTTCCGCCGATTGATCACTGCCCAAATGAACCCCGCGACTGCCCCAAGCCAACTCCGAAAACCCCGACACTTTGATTATCAGTTCCCGATCACGTTGTGAGAGTTGCTTGAGCTGACGCCAGTCTGTGAGATTGAGTTCGGGAATTGCCGCGTGCGGTGGAAATGGTGAAGGGTCCATCACCCACGTGTATGGCACAAATCGAGTCAACCGATTAAAGAAACCCTCGCCAAGTTCTTGCCGCCAGAAATCGCGCAGGTTGCGATTCCATAAGAGAGCGAACAGCATTTTCTCCTCAAAGAACGGTTTTGGTGGAGATGTAAGGAAAATGCGCTTCGCCATTCCCATCTCGAATAATCGCGTTGCACAGGGCACATTCGCTGTGTCGAACAATTCAAAAAAGCGATACACGGCATCGCCATCTGCAAAGCCCGTGAAATCGGTTTTTTGGACTTGGAACCGCGAGCTGCCCAATCGCTGCATCAACCATTCCATTTCAGGTCGGTACGTGGCCGATTCTTCAGAAACGACGACATGGACACGTGATGCACTGCCGAAGATTCCTGCGAATCCTTCGGTCATTCCGTTCGATCCACCAATGATGTCGCCCGAATAGTTTTCATTTAACCACGCCGTGAGTCCAATGCCGCCGGGCACACTGTCCAGCTCTGTGATGGTGAAACCATTTTCAGTCAGCAACACGTCCGGTCGAATGATGCGGGGCAAATCATTCTTCCACGCTGCATGACGTTGAAGTTCGACGAGCCATTGCGGTTTGCCAAGATCGAGCCAACTCGCGATCCATTCGGGCTGTTTGCCAGCGACACTCTGTCGATAGAGTAGATTAGCCGCGCGATAAAATTGCAGAAGGATGCGACCGAGCTTTTCCAATTCATCGGTTAATTCGTCGCCGAGCGGAAGCGGGTCTGGCGACAATCTCCATTCGTGTCCTGAAAAAAGTCCACCCGCTGGCAGTTGGTTGCGAATGTGCCGCGCCCGTTCGGCAGCAGTCGTCGTGGCTGATGACGCTGGAATGCTCACGAAAATCAATTCAAACTCGGACTTGGCCAGTGCCGAATCCGAGCCATTTGTAGGTGGTCAATTCATCAAGTCCCATGGGGCCGCGTGCACCAATCTTGTCGGTGCTAATTCCTATTTCAGCGCCCATGCCAAATTCACCGCCGTCGGTGAATCGTGTGCTCGCATTCCAATACACCGCTGCACTGTCCACTCCAGCGAGGAACTGCTGCGCATGGGATTCGTTGCGCGTGATGATGGCATCACTGTGCGCGCTGCCGTATTGAGCAATGTGCTCCATTGCGCCATGAACGCCGTCTACGATACGGATGTTCAAAACTAGATCGTTGTATTCTGTGGACCAATCTTGCTCCGATGCTGTTCGCGAGTCAGGCAGCAGAGTTTGTCGCACTGATTCGTCGGCACGGATCTCGACATTCTTCGCAGACAATTGCCGCGCCATTTCGGGCAGAAAAGTGTGCGCAACGGACTTGTCCACGAGAAGAGTTTCCATCGCGTTGCAGACCGCTGGACGTTGGCACTTTGCATTCAAGACAATGTTCTCAGCCATTTTCAAATCTGCATCCGCATCGACAAAAACGTGGCAGACACCTTTGTAATGTTTGATGACGGGCACTTTGCTGCAATCGGTCACTGCACGTATGAGACCTTCGCCGCCGCGAGGCATGCAGAGATCTACAAATTGAGTGAGAGAAAGAAGTGCAGGAATCGCTTCGCGATCTGGCGTCGGAACGACTTGAATCGCATATTCCGGAAAGGCGGAAGTCGCCTGACGTGCGGCTGCAACCATGATTTCAGCGATGACGAGATTGGAGTTCAACGCCTCTTTGCCACCACGGAGGATTGTCGCATTACCAGATTTGAGACAAAGGCTGGCAGCATCAGCAGTCACATTCGGCCGAGATTCGTAAATGATGACGACAACCCCAATGGGTGTGGAAATCTTTTTAAGTTTAAGCCCGTTTGGGCGCACGCGTTCGTCGAGCAGTCGTCCAACGGGATCTTGCAATGCAGCCACCTCGCGCAAACCAACAGACATCGCAGCGACGCGATTTTCATCGAGTTTGAGTCGGTCGAGCATGGCATTCGAGAGGCCCATCGCCGTACCAGTCTCCATGTCGGTTGCGTTTGCAGAAATAATGGCGGGTGCACGGGCCATCAACGCATCAGCCATCGCGATCAGGCAGGCGTTCTTTTGCGCGGTTGTCAACTTGGCCAAGTCGCGCGAGGCGGCCTTGGCTTGTCGCGCCAGTTGCGTCATCTGTTCATGCAAAATCACAGCACAAGGCTAGGGTAAATGGCGATGGACGAAAAGCGAAAGTCTCAACGGAGAGTCAATCTCTACCGATCCAAATGAGCGTGCCGATCGGGAGCAAGTCGTAGAGTGGAATGAGATCGTCCGCAGCGAGGTGGATGCAGCCGTGCGAGGCAGGTCGTCCAATAGTGGTCTCGTCGCCAGTGCCGTGGATGTAAATATAGCGCGAGAAAGAATCGACGTTTTCGCCACGGTTGAAGCCTGCTTCGAGTCCTTCAAGCCAAAGGATGCGGGTGGTGATGGTGGCCTGTGATTGGCCTTTCCATGTAAACCCGATGGGTCGTCGGCCTTTGAATGCGGTGCCAATGGGCCAGCCACCGCCGATTTTCTGGGCGATGCGGTGCAGTCCCAGCGGAGTGCAATTCGAGCCAACGGTCTGTCCAATTCCAAATCGCGAAGTCGAACATCGATAGGTGCGCAGTGAGGGAGCGGTTTGCTTTCCGGAGAACGTGTGATGTCGCAGAGTTTGTGTGGCGATGGAGACGGTCAGGAAATTGCGAGTGGGAGGAATGCCGTGTTGCCGACAGAGGAGCGCCAATTGCCGGTGGAGTTGGGTCACGGGTGCGGCTCGATTTTCGCGCGTGGCAGGAAGTAGGCGTTCGTGCCTGTGCCGATATGCAGGCCATCTGTTTCCCAGCGAATGATCGCCCATTTCTCTGCAGCTTCTTCGGGAGTGGATGTGTATCCAATATCCCCACAGTCTTGCGAAATTGGCAGTATGCGGCTTTTGTAGATTCGTGCGCGCACGGCGTATCCTTTGGGATGAGGAACGACATAGACATGCGCACCGCAGGGATTGCCGCCATAAGATTCTTTGCCGCTCCATTGCAAGCTGATGGTCTTGTCAAAAGTGATCAGCCGCTTGCGTTCGGTGATAACGGCGCCGGTGCCGTAGCCAATAAAGAGGCAGGCGACAGCGATCATCAGATACTCAGGCCATTTTTTGGGCATGGACTTTGTCAGGAACCTGTCTGGAGTTTCTTCACGAGGATTTTCGAGTTGCGCCCGTTCCGCTCATATTCCTCGCGGCGCGCGGGCGGCAAATCTTCAGCAGTGCCTTCGCTAAAGCCAGCCTTCGTTTGGAAATAGGCAAACGCTTGCGTGGAGAGTGTGATGAGTTTCTCGAATTTGGCCTCACGCGCCTTGTTCTCGATAAACTGAATGAGCTTGCGGCCAATCCCCTGGTTTTCATGTGCGGGGCTGACAAGAAGATTCGTCAGTTCACCCGACTTTTCTTTTGTGAAACGGCGCAAGGCGACGCAGGCGACTGGGTTTTTATCGATCTCAAACAGATAGTAATCTGGCAGGTTGCTTTCGATGTAGGAACGGTTGCGGCGAATGAGTTCATCGTTCTGCATCGACTCCTTCGTGAGTTGAAGAATGATCCGAACATCCCGTTTTCTCGCAGGGCGAATCTGCTGATACTCGTTTGCGTAAATCAGCGTGCCGATGCCTTCATTGGAGAACACTTCGGCGAGTAATCCCTCATCGACGTGCCCGTTGATGATGTGAACTCGAGGGATGCCCAACCGGCAGGCTTGAGCTGCGCAACGTGCCTTTGATTGGTGCTCCTCCGGAATATCTCCTTTATTGGAGAGCAACGCATCGAGCTTGGTGCTGGAAGATTGCCGGATGAATTTTCCGTTTTGAGTCAGACCATCCTGAACTGAGATATAGATAATCTTGCAGGCTTTCATCGCCTCAGCGATGGAGACTGCGACAGAGTCGGCGTTTAGCCGGAAAGTTTTCCCTTCGCCATCAAAGCCCGAGGGTGGAATGATTGGAACAATGCCGTTGTTTAGAAACATCCGGAGCATGTCCACATCGATTCGCTCAACCTTACCTGTCCAAAGATGGTCAATGCCGTCGATGATTCCCTTGGGATGGGCAACGATCGCATTGGCACAAGCGGCGCGAAGATCGCTGACGGCAAGTCCTTCAAGAATCTCGTGCGTAATCCGGTTCGACGATGTGAGTGAGAGGAGCAACGTTTCCGAATCGGTCGGGCCATTGCCATCCAAATCTGAAAGCGGTAGCCGCCGTTCCACAGCAAGCGCCTTGGTCTGCTCAACATCGCCATGAACAAGAATGACATTGATATTGAGCGAACGCAGCACTGCCACATCGAGCAGCAGATTTGCAAAGTTGTCGTCCGTGACGACTCCGCCATCCAGACAGATGACGAAAGTGCGGTCACGAAACTGCGGGATGTACTGGAGGATTCCTCTAAGGTCGTTTGGTCTCACAATAATATCTTGCTGATTCAGTTTACTAAGGCAATCGCGGGAAGATTCAACTGGGAAATCTTCTTATTTGCCAAGCGCCGATCGTAACGCTGCGATACACCGATTGTTTTCGGCAGCAGTTCCGACAGTGATTCGCAGCCATTGCGGCAAATGATAGGCGGTCATCGGGCGGGTGATGACTCCACGGCGTTGCATCTCTTGGAACACGCGGACTCCATCGCCGATCTTCACCATCACGAAATTTGCGTATGATGGAATGTACTCAAGTTGAAGCGATGCGAACTCAGATTGAAGAAATGCCAGTCCGATACGATTATTTTCACGAGTGCATTCGAGATGGGGCACATCGTCCAATGCGGCTGTCGCAGCAGCTTGAGCGATGCTGTTCAAATTGAATGGCTGCCGTGCCTTTTCCAGCATCGCGATGAAATCAGGATGGCCAATTCCGTATCCAACTCTCAACCCCGCAAGTCCGTAGATCTTGGAGAAAGTGCGCATCAGAATCAGGTTTGGATGACTACCGCTGAGGACGATTGGAAGGAGATCCAATGGGTCGTCTAGAAATTCAATGTACGCCTCATCCATCACGAGTAGAACATTTCTTGGAACGTGTTCGATGAGCCTGAGAATTTCGCTCGCTGCAACGAGTGTGCCAGTGGGGTTGTTTGGATTGGCGATGAAGACAATCTTGGTTTTCGCAGTGATCGCTTTGAGCATCGCATCCGGATCGTGACCAAATTTGCGCGCTGGAACCGTCACGAGACTGCCGCCAAATAGATGAGTCACGATCGGGTAAACCGCAAAACACTGCTCCGAGACGACCACTTCGTCAGTAGGTTGGATGAGCGCGTGCGCGACCAACTCGATGATTTCGTTGGAGCCATTGCCAAAGATCAGACATTCCGGCGGACAATCCAGATGAGTGGAAAGTTTGTGCTTCAACAGAAATGCGTTTCCATCTGGATACAGGTGAGACTTTGCGATGGCCGCACGCATCGCGTCCATGGCCATTGGGGACGGACCGAGTGGGTTTTCGTTTGAAGCGAGCTTGATCAAGGATTCAACTGGCAGTCCAAACTCGCGGGCGACGTCTTCGAGCGGTCGTCCCGGTTGGTAAACGGGCAGTTGAGCGAGCGCGGGGTTGATCGGCAATTCCATCGCCATTTTTAAGCAGTTGTGGCGGTGACTCGTATTTGTCGCCGCGCAGCTTCAATGAGCGGCAAGTCACGCGCGAAGTCAACAAAACGAAATGCAGGTGCACCGCTTTGGTTTCGTCCCAACAGTTCGCCGGGACCACGCAGGCACAAATCTTCTTCAGCGATGCGAAAGCCATCCTGAATGTCGCGAAGCAGCTCGAGGCGCTTTCTGGCTTCGCGATCAGATTTACCGAGTAGAAGAATGAAGTGCGACTTGTGAATCCCTCTGCCGATGCGCCCGCGAAACTGATGGAGTTGCGCGAGGCCAAAGTGTTCCGCGTTCTCGACGAGCATGACAGTGGCATTGGGAACATCGATGCCGACCTCAACCACACTCGTTGCCAGGATGACTTTGATTTTGTCGTCCTGAAACTGGCGCATCAGTTGTTCGCTTTCAGCAGCGGGCATCTGTCCATGCAGAATGGCCACGGGATGAGGCTTGAATGCTTGTTCCAAACGCGAAGCTTCGTTGAGTAACGATTTGATGGCCGTTGGGTCGTCCGTGTTTTCGAGGCGTGGAAATACGATGAACGCCTGTCTTCCAGTTTCAATTTGCTTGCGGATAAATTCGATGATCTTTGCGCGCGCATCCGGAGTGCGAATATGTGTGGAGATGTTTCCACGGCCAGGCGGCATTTCATCAATCACCGAAATATCCAGCTCGCCATAAACGGTCAGCGCCAGAGTTCGTGGAATGGGAGTTGCCGTCATCACCAGCAGATGTGGGTATTTGCCTTTGAGCAATAACTGCTCGCGTTGAACCACACCGAACTTGTGCTGCTCATCGATGACGACTAATCCGAGATTGGTTGGTTTGAACTCATCTGAAAGTAAGGCGTGTGTGCCGATGAATATCTTCCCGGATCCTTCTGGCGAAACAGGCGACTCACGCCGACTGGCGCTTCGATATCCAATGGTGTAGCGAAGATTTCCAATCCACTTCGAAAAAGTTCTGTGATGCTGCTCGGCAAGCAATTCTGTCGGAGCCATCACCACAGCATCGTATCCCGATTCGACAACGGAGAGGATTGCCGACATCGCCACCACAGTTTTCCCGCTCCCGACATCGCCTTGCAAAAGTCGCCGCATTGGAATCAGGCGATGCAAATCAACACCGATTTCTTCGATGATGCGGTTTTGCGCAGACGTAAGTTGAAATGGAAGATTGCGGAGAAAGGCGTCACGAACTCTGCCGGTATTTCCCAATGGAATCCGGACGCTTGTGGCGGCAGTCTTTTCTTTTCTCTGCCGCACTTGTGTCTGCAATTCGCAGAGTTCTTCAAATGCCAGTCGTTGTCTGGCCAGTTCCGGTTGTTGTGTCTCGTGCGGATAATGAATCCAACGATAGGCGTCGGCAACGGTCAGTCGGTCGCTTTCTTCATTAGGCGAATTTGGAAAGGTGAGAGAGGGATCATTTAAGACACGCCAGACCAATCGGCGCAGAGCACGTTGTCCAATCCCTTCCGTAAGCGGATAAATCGGCACGATGCAATTGAGGTGCGGACTTTCATCAGCTTCATCTCCCAACGTCTCAGTCTCCGGATGGGAAATGGCGCGTGGTTTCAGCGAGCTGATTTTCCCATAGACCAACAATTCTTGGCCGATGCTGAAATACCGATCCATGTAGGGCAGATTCCACCAACGACAATGCAGGCGCGCGGATTCATCCTCGATTACCACCTCAAACAAGTTCCTTTGCTTGCCTCGAAGCCTTCGCGATCCTTTTGTCAAAACAGTTCCACGGACGAGCCCGGGTTTATCCAGCGAGAGATCCGCGATGCGAAGCAGGTTCCGACGATCCTCGTGACGATTTGGCTTATGTTGCAACAGGTCGCCGATGGTGGAAATTCCAAGGCGCTGCAATATCTGCAACCTCTCGGTTCCGAATCCCTGTAACTGGCTTAAAGACGTGTTGAAGGTCAATGGCGCCACCGCAAAGCGATGATAATGTCAGTGACGGAAAACCTGAAGTCCAATATCAAAAATGATTTTGAGTTTGTGCGGCAGTCCGAGCAACATCCTTCCGTGCAACATGAACCCACCAATGCCGTTGATCGTCTCTGGAGCGAGTACAGAGAACTGTTTTCTGGTTGGGATGATTTGACGCTCGCGCGCTGGCTCTCGCAGACGCTCAGTCAACTTCAAGGTCGAAGCTGGCGAATGTCACATCCAATGGTGGCCGCGTATCGACTCGCAGCGCAAACTGCCGCTCAAAAACACATCTGGTCGCAACGTCTGGTCACGCCGCCCAATCCGTACCTGTTGGCCGAATGCTGCCGTGCGCCATTGTTGCCGTTGCTGACGCGTGACGCTGGCGAGTCCGGACTCATCTGCATGCATTGCAATGCGAGCTGTGTGCCGATGGAGACTGTGATGACACAATGCCAGCCAGTCATCGATTGGGCGAAAGAGTATTCGACTCATCATGCCATCGCTCATTGGGACGATGCGGAACGCCGCCGAGTCCGCGACTACGATAAATCCTATCAACGCGCCGCGAGTAAATCCGAATTGCTGTTGGCCAGATTGGGATTGGAAATTGCGCCAAAACTGCTCGAGCATTATCCCGCAGTCGTGTGGGAAGATCAGGATGAATGTCTGCAGGTGCTTCCCGAAGATGTTCGCACAGGATTGGATCGTTAACCGAATCGATGCCTATGAAGTGGCTGAAAGGAATTTTATTCGCGCTGTTGATTCTCGTAATTCTCTTCTTCGCAATTGCAGCACTGCTAGTGGATCCCATGGCAGAGACCGCTATCGAAGATCAATTTCAAGCTGCTGGGTTGCGTGTCGAAAGTCGCAAATTGGATGTAGGCCTGCTTAAGCCGAGAGTTTCGCTAGAACGATTTGTCGTTCACAACAAGGCCGAATATGGTGGAGGTCCATTAATTGAATTCGGCGCATTCGATGCGGAATACGACCGCAAACAAGCGCGCAACGGCAGCCTGCGATTCAAATCACTGCACATCGACATCCAAACGATTGTGTTGGTTCGTAACCAGAAAAACGAATGGAACTTGCCTTCACTCCCCAAGCTCGCCCAACTGCATCGTCAGGGCAAAACCAGCCTGATCCCCGATCAAATAATTCCTTTCCCAAAAATTGGCGGCAAATCTTTCGACGGTGCCGACAGAATTGAGTTCTCACTCGGTCAGATAAAAATTGTCGACCTCAGTACAGACGGCAAGTCGACAACCATTGATGTCGGGATCAAAAAACTGGTCATTGAAAAGGTAGCCACTCCGAAAGACTTGCTTCAGAAAATCATTCCAGCGTTGGAAGCGAATCGTGTTCTCGAACAGCTCGCTGAAAGTGTATTGGCAATTGCCGGGCGCTAAATTTTCACTTTGAATTCCTCGCCGGCTTTGAGCGACTCTGCGAAGCCGGCCATCAGGCGCGGAATCTGTTCGAGGTCTTTGAGGTTCACCACTTCGACGGGCGAGTGCATGTAGCGATTGGGCAGGCTGATGAGGCCGCTGGGAATGCCGCCGCGCGTCCAGAAAATCGCGTCGGTGTCCGTGCCGCTGCTGGCGGAGGTGGCTTCGTGTTGCAGCGGGATTTTCAATTTCGCCGCCACGGTCTCCAGCCGGTTCATCACTTCGGGATGATTGCAAACACCGTGCGTGATGGTCGGGCCTTTGCCCAACTGGATGTCGCCGTGCGTGGTTTTACTGATGGTGGGATAATCCGTCGCGTGCGTCACGTCCACGACCAGCGCGACATCGGGCTTGAGGCTATAGGCGATTTGCCGCGCGCCGAACAAGCCCACTTCCTCCTGCGTGTTGGAGACGGCGCAGACCTCAGCTTTTAATTTGCCCGTCTCGTGCAGGAGACGCAGCGCTTCGGCCACGGCGAAGGTGCCGATGCGATTGTCGAATGCGCGCGCCACCGCGAGGTCGCCGTGCAGCATCTGGAATTCCTGGGTGAGCGTGATGGGGTCGCCCACGCGCACGCGCTTTTTCGCGGCCTTGCCATCGGCGGCACCGATGTCGATGAAGAGATCCTGCACCTTTGGCATCTTGGGTTCGCCGTCCACCTTGATCATGTGCGGCGCGATATTGCCGATGACACCCAAGACTGGCCCACCGCGCGAATGGATGTTCACGCGCTGCGCCTTGCTGACGACGGCATCCACGCCGCCCATGCGCTTGACGTAGATGAATCCGTTGTCATCGATGTAATTGACCACAAGCGCAATTTCATCGGCGTGCGCCGCGAGCATGAGCCGCGGCGAGCCGCCTTTATTGAGCACGGCCACGCAGTTGCCGTAAGCGTCGCTATAAGTTTCATCGGCGAAGGCGGCGACATAATCAAGCCACACCCGCTGGCCGGGCGCCTCATAGCTCGTGGGGCTGGGCGTGTTGACGAGGCGTTGTAGAAATTCCAAGGATTCCTTGCGCATGGCCGCGAGCGTACCGGCGCGCAAAATCCAGTCGAGCATCGAATGGAAGTGCGCCCAGCGCGCTCGACAGACTGCGCATAATTCCGCTACAAACTCGCGTGCGCGCAGAATATCTTGGCAACGCGACTCGAGTGGTCTTGAAACTCGGCACCGGTGTACTCACTGATGGTCGCAAGCAGATGGATCTGCCGCAGCTCGAGCGGCTCGTGGCGCAAGTGGCGACGCAATGTCAGGCGGGACGCGAAATGGTGTTGGTCACCTCGGGCGCCGTGGGGGCGGGAATGGGCGCGCTCGGCTTCGATAAACGGCCGGCGCTTTTGGCCGAACTTCAGGCATGTGCAGCCGTGGGGCAGTCGCGGTTGATGGCCACCTACGAAAGGCTTTTTGCGCGGCACAATCTCTCTGTCGCGCAGGTGCTTCTCACGCACGATGACTTAGCCGACAAGGAACGTCATCTCAACGCGCGCAACACGCTCGTCACGCTTCTGGAACACGGTGTCGTTCCCATCATCAACGAAAACGACGCCGTCTCTTTCACCGAGCTTAAGTTTGGCGACAACGACAAGCTCTCGGCGCTGGTCGCCTCACTCCTGCCAGCGGATCTCCTGATTGTCCTCACGACCGTGGATGGAGTGGTGGAAAATTTTGGCAAGGCAAACGCACGCACGCTGCCGCTCATCGAACAGATTGACGAAACCGTGGAGCAACTAGCCAGTGGAACGACCAGCGCCACGGCGGTGGGCGGCATGATTTCTAAAATTCAGGCAGCCAAAATTGCAGTCCGTTCTGGAATCCCGATGGTCATCGCTTCCGGACGCAAAAAGTCCGTGCTGGCCGACGTGCTTTTGGGAAAGGACGAAGGCACGCTGTTTCTACCCAAGCCGACGAAGCTCAAGGGACACAAGCGGTGGATTGCATTTTTTCATCATCCCAAAGGCACGCTGACGATCGATGAGGGCGCCAAGAAGGCACTGCGCGAAAAAGGCCGCAGTCTTCTGCCGCCGGGCATCGTGCGTTGCGAAGGGGAATTTATTGCCGGCGATGTGATGCGCCTCTGCGACGTCGACGGCACGGAATTCGCGCGGGGCATCAGCCGCTGCAGCTCTGATGAAATCCGAGCGGGCACACTCAAGCGAGTGGAAGTGGTGCATCGTGATGATCTGGTGATTCTCTGACACATCCTCGCCATGCCAATAGAAAAGAAATCCGCCATCAACGAGCTATTGGCTGTGATGTCCCAGTTGCGCGGGCCAAAGGGTTGCCCGTGGGATCGCGAACAGACGCATCGCACGCTGCGTTTCCACGCGGTCGAGGAAGTGTACGAGTTGATGGACGCCATCGAAGCGGGAGACGACCACGAGATGGCCGAGGAACTGGGCGACCTTCTTTTGCAGGTGGTTTTTCACTGCCAGCTTGGGCGCGAGCGTGGGGCATTTGACTTTGAAATGGTCGCCGAACGCATCACTGAAAAACTCATCCGCCGTCATCCTCATGTCTTTGGCAAAGTGAAGGTGAAGGATGTGGATGAAGTCTGGGCCAATTGGGAAAAGATCAAGCGAGATGAGAAAGCAGGCACGCGCCACGAGCGAGTGAGTGTGTTGGACGGCATTCCGCGACATCTTCCGGCGCTGTTGCGTGCGGAGAAACTCGTGAAGAAGGCGCGCAAGGCAAAGTTGCTCGGCGAAACAAATCCGCCGAAGTTGTCGAAGGCAAAACTGGCGCGCGACTTATTTGACTTGGCCCAAAAGGCACAGCGCCACGGCTGGTCGGCGGAGGCGCTCTTGCGGACGGAGGTTCAGCGTCGCGAACGCATTCTGCGCGCGAGCGAACGTCGTGCCCGTTGATTTGCTTTAGCCAGTGAGCTTAGACTGGCAGTCTAGTGGAGCGGTTGCACATCATGATGACGCGAATTCTCACGGCGTTCACGAGTGGCTGCGCGGGACTTCTCTGCGCCGCGATTC
>CAMDOH010000039.1 GCA_945903605.1 Akkermansia muciniphila | reverse complement strand
TTCATGCCGACGAATTTCGCGTTTCTGGACGACGGCGGATTTCTGCTCACCGATGGCTATGGCTCCTTCCACATCCATCGCTACGACAAGAATGGGAATTGGGTGTCAAAGTTTGGCGGCGCAGGCAACGGCGAGGGAATGTTCAACACGCCGCACGGCATCTGGATCGATCGCCGCCCGGGCCGCACGCCGCAGATCGTCGTTTGCGATCGCGCCCATCACACGCTGCAATATCTCACGATGGAGGGCAAACACATCGAGACCCTCAAAGGCTACGGCCTGCCCGCCAACATCGACACGTGGAAGGGGCTTCTGCTCGTGCCCGAATTGCATGCGCGCATCACGCTGCTCAACACCAAAAACGAAGTGGTCGCGCGCTTGGGCGACGACGTGGAACGCGTGACCAAGCTCGTGAAGGATGTTCGTGGTGATCAGAACAAATGGGTCGCCGGAAAATTTGTCCATCCGCACGACGCCTGCTTCGATGCCGCCGGCAACATCTTCGTCGCCGAGTGGGTCGCCACCGGCCGCATCACGAAACTACGCCGGATGAGTTGAGATGATTTCCCACTCGTCAAATGACCGGTTCTCCATCGACCCAGACAAGCCCGTCTCGGCGCCAGCCGAATCGAGCGTCGCTTCAGAGGGTAGCGGCGCGCTTCAGCCCAACGCCGTTGTGCCGCCAGCAATGGCGCCATTGACACCCGAAGAACAGATGGCGCTTTATGAAGCGGATTTGAAAGAAAACGATTGGGGTCACCGGCCATGTTGAGGATGCTCGGCTGGCATTTTTTGGCGATGTGCCTGTTCTTCGGCCATTGCTTGGCAAGTGCGCAACCTGCCAACAAGCCCAACATCATCTTCATTCTCGCGGACGACATCGGTTACGGCGACCTCGGGTCGTACGGCGCGAAGTTGGTGAAGACGCCTCATCTGGACCGCTTGGCGCGCGAGGGTTGCCGCTTCACTGACGCGCATTCGCCGGCGACCACCTGCACGCCAACGCGCCGCGCTTTTCTCACGGGCACTTATTCGTGGCGGCAACAATCTGGCGCCAGCATCGCACCGGGTGACGCGCCCCTGAGTATTGCGCCCGGCACAACCACGGTTGCATCGCTGCTCAAAACTGCCGGTTACAAAACCGGCGTGGTGGGCAAGTGGCATCTGGGACTCGGCGGCACGAATGGGCCGGACTGGAATGGCGAAATCAAACCCGGCCCGCTGGAGATTGGTTTTGATTATGCTTTTCTCATGCCTGCCACAGGCGACCGCGTGCCGTGTGTTTATGTGGAGAATCATCGCGTCGCCGGACTGGACGCGAAGGATCCCATCGCCGTGAGCTACAAAAACAAAGTCGGCAACGAACCGACCGGCAAAGAGAATCCCGACCTGCTCAAACTCAAGCACACGCATGGCCACGATTTCACCATCGTCAACGGCGTGGGCCGCATTGGCTGGATGAGCGGCGGAAAATCCGCTCGCTGGATCGATGAGGACATGGCCGACACCTTCGCGAAGAAGGCCATCGGATTTATTGAAGCCCAGCGCGCCGGCCCCTTCTTTCTCTACCTCGCCACTCACGGCATCCACGTGCCACGCGTGCCGCATCCGCGATTCAAGGGCGCCAGTCAGTGCGGCATTCGCGGCGATGCCATTCATGAACTTGACGACACCGTCGGCCAAGTCCTCGCCGCGCTCGACCGACTCAAGCTCGCGGACAACACGCTCGTCATTTTTACAAGCGACAATGGCGGCGTGTGGGACGATGGCTACGAGGACATGGGCACGAAGGAGCACGCGATGAACGGCATGTTGCGTGGCACAAAGGGGACGCTCTTTGAAGGCGGTCACCGCGTTCCCTTCATCGCCCGCTGGCTCGGCAAAATCAAACCCGGCAGCAAGAGCGACGCGCTCATCACACATCTGGACATGAGCGCATCCTTTGCCGCGCTGGCCGGTGTCAAGATTCCCGCCCATTCCTGCCGCGATAGTTTCAACGTCCTGCCCGCATTGCTGGGAGAGCAAACGGATTCGCCCCTGCGCCCGCATTTCGTCGCTCACAACGGCGGCACGAACGGCCCCTTCGCCGTGCGCGCGGGCGATTGGAAATACATCACGTCCGGCGGCGGCGCCAACGGCAAGGCCAAGAATCCAACGAAGAATCCATCCGCCCCGCAGCTCTACAATCTGGCCACGGACTTGGAGGAGAAAAGCAATCTGGCGGGATCAAATCCTGACAAATTAAAAGAATTGCAGGAGCTGCTTTCAAAACTTCGTGCTCAAAACCAAATCCGCCCATGAAACGATTCCCATTTTTATTTCTACTATTGATTGTGGCGAATTTGAACGCCGCCGACGGAGGTTGCGTGGAGCCAGCGGCGCGGCGGCAGCCAAACGTCGTGCTCATCATCACCGATGATCAGGGACACGGAGACCTCGGATTTCATGGCAACCCAAAGATTTCAACGCCGCATCTGGATCAATTGGCGCGTGAAGCGGTGCGGCTCAATTATTTCTACGTGTCGCCTGTGTGCGCGCCGACGCGTGCGAGCTTGATGACGGGCCGATACAATTATCGCACGGGAGTTGTGGACACGTACATCGGGCGGGCGCTGATGGATCCGAAGGAGGTCACACTGGCTGAGATGCTCGGCGAGGCGGGATATCGCACGGGTATTTTTGGGAAGTGGCATTTGGGAGATAACCACCCCATGCGACCTCAGGATAATGGATTTCAGGAGACGTTTGTGATCAAAGGCGGCGGACTCGGCCAGCCTTCAGATTTGCCCGGCGGCAGCAGTTACCATGACCCCATCGTTTTGCGAAATGGCAAGCCGACTCGCGCGGGCGGTTATTGTTCGGATGTGTTCACCGACGCTGCGATGCAGTTCGTCGAGAACAACGCAGAGAAACCATTCTTTGCATACATCGCTTTCAATGCGCCGCACGGGCCACTCGAAGTTCCCAATGAAAAGTTGCTTCAAAAATATCGCTCGATGAATCTGGCTCCGGAACAATTCACGACCACGAATCGCGCGGCCAAAGGGCATCCCATCGGCAAGATGGATTCAGACGTCACCGCCAAAGTCTACGCGATGGTTGAAAACGTTGATTCAAATATCGGGCGCCTTCTGGCAAAGCTCGATGCGCTGCGACTGACCCGCGACACGATTGTCGTTTTTCTGACGGACAACGGCCCGCAACAACCGCGCTACAACAGCGGCATGTTTCAACTCAAGGGAACTGTGTACGAAGGCGGCATTCATGTGCCCTGTTTCGTGCGCTGGCCCGGCCAATTGCAGGCTGGACGAAGCGTGGATCGAATCGCCGCACACATTGATATCGCTCCCACGCTGCTCGATCTGTGCGGCGTGAAACCACCGGTTGGAGTGAAGTTCGATGGACTGAGTCTCGCGCCATTGTTGCGCGGACAGAAGATCCCGTGGCCAGACCGCTCGCTCTATTTACAATGGCATCGAGGCGATGCTCCAGAATTGCACCGTTGTTTTGCGGCGCGTTCACAGGAATGGAAACTTCTGCAACCGCTCGGCAATGCCGAAGGGAAAATGCCGCAGCCAGTCTACAAACTTTTCAACATGCGGGATGATCCGCTGGAATCAAAAGACCTCGCGAGCACGCGACCGGAAATTGTCGCGCGGTTGCTGGCTGGATATGAGGCGTGGTTCAAAGACGTGACAGGCTCGCGCGATTACACTATGCCGCCCACTATTGATATTGGATCGGCGCAGGAAAATCCGGTGCTATTGACTCGGCAGGATTGGCGCGGCACACGCGCAGGCTGGACGCCCAAAAGTCTCGGGCATTGGGAAGTAAACGTGCTTCGCGCGGGCGACTATCACGTCACAGTCCGTTTTCGTCCCACTGGCCAAGCGGGGCGCGCACGCGTCCTTCTGGCAGGCGAGTCGGCAGAGATGAAATTCACGGCCGAAGCAACCGAAGTGCAGTTCAACAAAGTCAAATTCCCGATGGGGAAAGCCAGATTAAATGCAGAGTTGATGTTGGGAAATGAAATCATCGGCATTGGCTCGATGGAAGTCAGACTGCTGGATTGATGCGTGCTGATTGACTGAATTGCTGGTCGACCAGCAACTCGTTGTGCGTTATCGTCAATCCGACGGAATCGAGTTGGAGGAAAAACAAATGAACAAGCCCGAAAAACCAGGACTCATGAGAAGCGCCAATCCTGCGTTACGCGGAAACCTGTTCACGCGCTCTGCCGCAGCAGGTGCGGCGGTGATGACAATTCAAGGGACGGTAATTAAAACCGGTGCGTTGCTCATGGCTCTCGTTTTCGCTGCTGCCTACACATGGCAATTGAAATCGACTCCCGATGTGCAGCGGATCTGGATGTTTGGCGGTTTGATCGGCGGATTAATCGCGGCACTCATCACGATTTTTGTTCCCAGGATTGCCATGATCACAGCGCCAATTTATGCGTTGTGTGAAGGGTTCATGCTGGGCGCCGTTTCTTCAGTATTCGATGCGCAGTATAAGGGGATTGTGATCAACGCGGTCGGGCTGACATTCGGGACTTTGGGCTGCCTTTTGTTCGCCTATTTGAGCGGATGGATTAAGGCGACTGAAAATTTTAAGCTGGGTGTATTTGCGGCTACCGGCGCGATCGCGTTGGTCTATCTTGTCACGATGGTGTTGGGAATGTTTGGCATCCAAATCCCGTACATACACGGTTCGGGTTGGCTCGGAATCGGATTCAGTCTCTTTGTCGTTGTCATCGCAGCACTCAATCTCGTGATGGATTTTGACTTCATCGAAAACGGTGCCGAACAGGGTGCGCCGAAATACATGGAATGGTACGCGGCATTTGGCCTGATGGTCACGCTCATCTGGCTTTACCTGGAATTTCTCCGGCTCCTCGCCAAACTTCGCGGAAGAGACTGACTCTTCAGTTCATCCAGCCGGCCCGACTGTTGACGCCTCAACAATTCGCGCTTAGGTTGAGACACGATGGAAGTGATGTTCAAGATGCAATCAGAGACAACCAGTAGCGACTGGCTTTCGGCTCCCCGCAGGGAGTGACCTGTCGGGGTGCCGGAACCAGCGCTCGTCAACACCGGAGACGAGTATGTTGGCACCGGAACCCAAATGCGGGTCCGCAATGGGCCCGACAGTTTGCGAGTATCCTCACTCGCAACGGGAATTCGCAGTATCAAATGGACGACTTTCTGATCCGGCAGCTACCTCCCTTCCAAGATTGAAAGTGGGATTGGCATTATCAGCGGGCGCTGCACGTGGACTGGCTCACATCGGTGTCATTCAAGTGTTCGAGGAGAACGGAATCCGAATTGATGCCGTGGCCGGATGCAGCATGGGCGCTTACATCGGCGCATTGTGGTGTGCGGGTTGTGATGGGGCGGAACTGGAGCGACTCGCCAGAGAGATCGAAGGGCGATGGGGATTCTTGAAATTGATCAACCTATCGTGCCCGCCGCGCCGCGCATTTCTTCGAAACCAAACCATTCGTGAGCGGTTGATGCAATCCATCGGCACAGCCACTTTTGAATCATTGCAAAAACCACTGTGCGTCGTCGCAACAGACTTGGATCAACTCAGCGCCGCTTATTTCGATCGCGGCGAAGTCGCCTGTGCCGTGCAAGCAAGTTGCGCCATCCCAGGAATTTTGGAGCCTGTCCAAATCGGACGATCCACTTACACCGATGGCGGCATCACCGATCCATTGCCCGCCCGAGTCCTGCGACGAATGGGATGCCAGATCGTGATCGCGGTGGATGTCATTCCGCCGTCCCTATTTCAAACCTGTGTATGCGAGCATGAACGGGAACAGGCCGACATCAAAAAACCCAACCGCGCCATCTCGTGGTTGAATCAATATCTCAACCCATTCGGTCGCGGGAATCTGTTCGACACTCTTTATCGCAGCCTGACCGCCGCGCAGATGTTGCTCGCCGAACATGCTGGCAGCGAAGCTGATTTTGTCATCAGACCTATTTCCTGCGATGCGAGCTGGCACGAATTTCATCTGCCGGCAAAATACATTTCATTAGGCAGAAGAGTCGCCGGAGAAAATCTCGGCCAGATCCGATCGTTGCTGGCCAGAAAGGAGGTTCGTCATGAAACCCACATGGTCGGAGTGGCCTGAAACAACATCGAAACTCTGGCAAGTCGCTCGATTGCGGGACTATTTGCGTGAGCGCGTCATTCCATTTTCGGCGTACTATCGGGAGCTGTTCGCCCGCCAAAATCTGAACGCGGACAATTTCAAATCGCTCGATGATTTGCGCCGGCTACCGTTCACGTCCAAGGCCGACCTTGTTGCCGATAGCGCACACCCCCATCGCTCGCGAGAGCTGGTGTTGGTGCCGGAAACTTCCGTGCTTACTCGCAAGCCGGGAACTATTCTACGAGCGCTTTGGCGTGGACGCGCTGCCGTACGCGAAGAATTCGAACACGAATTCCGCCCGATATTCATGACCAGCACCACAGGTCGATCTGCGGATCCCGTTCCGTTTTTCTACTCGCGGCGAGATCTCGACACTCTGGCGGAAGTCGGCCGGCGAATGTTTGAAGTCTGTGGGGCCACGCGCGAAATGCGCCTGCTCAATATATTTCCTTACGCACCGCATTTGGCTTTCTGGCTCACCTATTACGGCGGAGCGACCTTTGGGGTCTTCACTGCCAGCACCGGCGGCGGCAAAGTGATGGGCACCGAGGGCCAGCTCCGCTTTCTACGAAAGATCCAGCCAGACGTCATCATCGGTATGCCGACGTTTATGTATCACGTTTTGCACCTTGCGGTGGAGGAAGGCATCCGTTGTCCGAATCTGCGTCGACTCGTTCTCGGCGGCGAAAAAGTTCCTGCGGGAATGCGGGAGAAACTGATCCATCTCGCACGCCAATTGGGGAGTAGCAAAGTCGATGTGGTCGCGACATACGGTTTCACCGAAGCAAAAATGGCGTGGGCCGAATGTCCCGCAAGCGATGCGTCCGGCTATCATCTGTTCGCCGACCTCGGAATCGTCGAGATCATCGATCCAGTCAGCGGCGAACCTGTACCTGCTGGACACCCCGGCGAGATTGTTTTCACGCCGCTTGATTCGCGCGGCACAGTCGTCCTCCGCTATCGCACGGGCGACATCATCGACGGTGGGCTGATACATGGCCAGTGCCCGCATTGCGGTCGCGTCCTGCCTCGGCTCATCGGAAATATTTCCCGCCGAAGCGAAATCCGCTCGATGATGCTCGATAAGATCAAAGGCACACTCGTCGACTTCAATGAACTCGAACATGTGTTGGATGACCTGCCGCACGTCGGCGCGTGGCAAATTGAAATCCGCAAACAGCACGATGACCCGCTCGAACTCGATGAGATTGTCCTGCATGTGGAACATCCCGTCGGCGTTAGCGAAGAGAAACTCATTCACGAACTTGACACCCGGCTCGCCGCGCGAACAGAGATCCATCCCAACCGCATTGTGTTTCACAACGCAGATGAGTTGCGCCGATTGCAAGGCGTGGGTTTGCAACTCAAGGAACAAAAAGTCGTCGACCATCGGCCTTCAGCCGCAGCGCCCGCAACACAAGCCGGGGCACTGAAAAAAGAGGAAGCCACATGATCGAGCGCCTTGTCATTGTCGATGGCGTGAGGACTCCCTTCTGCCGCGCCGGGACAGAATTCGCATCTCTGTCAGCCGATGAACTAGGGCGCGTCGCCGTGGCCAGCCTGCTCGCTCGAACTGATTTGGATCCGCACCTTGTGGATGAAGTAATCTTTGGCTGCGTCGGACAACCGGCCGAGACGAGCAACATCGCACGCGTCATCTCGCTGCGGGCTGGAATTCCTGAGCGCGTTCCCGCCGTGACGGTTCATCGCAATTGCGCGTCCGGACTCGAAGCGCTGACTCAGGCGCATCAAAGAATGTGCGCCGGGCTCGGCTCGGTTTTTATCGTCGGTGGCGTGGAGAACATGTCCCGCTCGCCGCTTCACTTCAGTTTCAGAGCTGCTGAAAAGTTCCAGAAACTGGCGCGAGCAAAAACACTGTTCGCAAAAGTCAGCGCTTGGGCGCAATTCCGGCCTTCAGACTTTTCGCCCCGCTCAGCATTGCAACTGGCGCTGACCGATCCGGTTTGTGGATTGAACATGGGCCAAACCGCCGAGTTGCTGGCGCGCGATTTCAACATCACTCGCAGTGAGCAGGACACTTTTGCGCTGGAGTCCCACAAGCGCGCGCTTGCTGCACACCAGAAGTTGGCAGAGGAGATTTGTCCAGTTTATGTCAACGGACGGGCCGTCATCGCCGACAACGGACCGCGCACCGAATCCGAGCTGGACCGAATTTCAAAATTGAACCCGGTGTTCGATCGCGCGCACGGCACAGTCACCGCAGGCAACTCGTCGCAGCTGACTGATGGCGCCGTCGCCTTGTTGGTGATGAGTGAAAGCCGGGCGGCGAAACTGGGATTCAAGCCGATGGGAATCCTCACTGGATACGCCCACGCTGGATGCGAACCGGCGCGAATGGGTTTGGGGCCTGTCTACGCCATCGCTCGAGCTGAAACAGCAACGGGATTGGCATTGGCACAGGCCGACCTTGTCGAGATCAACGAAGCGTTTGCTGCACAGGTGTTGGCTGTCGTCGCTGCTGCGCAATCACCTGAGTTTGCACGCAAGCAACTCCATCGTGACACGACTGTCGGCGGAATCTCGTTGGAGAAACTCAATGTGAATGGTGGCGCGATTGCGCTCGGTCATCCGGTGGGTGCCAGCGGTGCGCGTCTCGTATTAACCAGTCTGCTTGAATTGCGCCGACGCAACGGCCATCGCGCTTTGGTCGCACTCTGTGTCGGTGGCGGCCAAGGCTCTGCAGCCTGGTTGGAAAGGAACAAATGAAAACCGAAAGTCTCAAAACGTCCGCACATGAAAGCAGTGTTGCCGTTGAAACGTCGCACATTCGCCGCCACTTCATGCCCGATCGAATTTGCGTGCTCACATTCGATCGCATTGGCTCCAGCGCCAATGTATTCGATCGCGCAACGCTGATGGAGCTGGATCGTCATATCGATTTTGTAGAACGCGTTCCAAACCTGCGCGGACTGGTTTTGGTAAGCGGCAAGAAATCGATCTTCATCGCCGGGGCTGATCTGCATGCGGTGTCTCGAATGGACACGGAAGAGCTTCGTGGATTTGCGGTGCTCGGACAGCGTGTCTTCAGTCGTATCGCCAATCTGTCGTTGACGACCGTGGCGGCAATTCATGGTGCGGCAATGGGCGGTGGAGCAGAACTGGCATTGGCTTGCGACCGTCGAGTGATGAGCGACGACTCTGCGACTCGCATCGGCTGGCCGGAGACGAGTTTGGGAATCCTGCCAGCGTGGGGCGGCTGCACGAGGTTGCCAGTCATTGTTGGACTTGCGAAGGCGCTGGAATTAATCGTGAGCGGCAAATCTGTTTCAGCGCTTGCCGCAAAAGAAATGGGATTGGCCGATGCGGTCATTCCGATCGGCTGCCTGATTGAAACGGCCCTCGAACAAATATGGCTTGGCTCGCCTGAAAAAAGGTTTCAGGGCTGGAACAATTATGTTGCCTCGACCTTCTTGCGCACAGTTTACAATCACCGGCTCTCAAACCAGAGGCGCCATTATCCCGCCCTCGGTCAGGCGGTCGATGTCACAACGCGCGGCGTGTCGTTGCCAGTGTCTGAATCATTGAAGGCTGAGCAGGTGGCGATCGAGAAACTATTCTCGACCGACACCAGCAAAAATCTGATCCATCACTTTCTTCAGCAAGAGCGGGCGAAGAAACGATCTGGTCCGGAGTCTTGCGTCATCTCCAATGTAGCGGTGGTTGGCGCGGGCGTGATGGGTGCAGGGATAGCGCACTGGCTGGCCGGTCGCGGAGTGCATGTGCAGTTGCAGGATGTGCGAGCGGAACAACTCGGTCGCGGGATGGAGTCGATCCAGAAATTGTTTCAGGACGGAATTCGGCGCGGCAAAACGAATGCGACTGAGATGCGCAATGCGCTGGATCGGATCACTCCCGTGCAAGGCGATGTTCCGCTGCGACACATGGATCTGGTGATCGAGGCAGCAACGGAACGGATGGAATTGAAGTGCGCTCTCTTTCGCAGTCTTGTCGCTCGAAGTGGGCCTCGAACGATGCTGGCAACGAACACGTCGGCATTATCAGTCACACGGATCGCTGAGGCGGCGGGCGCGCCAGAGCGGATTGTCGGACTGCATTTCTTCAATCCCGTCCATCGGATGCAGCTTGTTGAAATTGTCGCCGGCCGCAGAACGGATCCGGAGCTGGTGCGCCGTATGGTGTCGTTCGCGCAACAGATCGGCAAATTACCCGTGGTGGTGAGCGACAGTCCTGGCTTCGTGGTCAATCGCATCCTCATGCCATATCTGATGGAGGCGGCGCACTTGTTCGAATCAGGAGCTGCTGTCGGAGACATCGATGCGGCGATGTGCGATTTCGGCATGCCAATGGGACCGATGAGGTTGATGGATGAGATAGGTCTCGATGTGGCCGCAGATGTCGCGCGGACGCTGACCCGCGCTTTCGGAGACCGGCTTGGTTCACCTGCCATATTGAGCCGGATGCTCGATCAGGGATTGCTCGGGTGCAAATCGAGCGCCGGTTTTTATCTGCATGATGGGCGGAATGCGAAACCAAATCCAGAACCGGCACGATGGCTGGCCGATCATTCTGCAACGCGATTCAGCCGTGCAGAACTGCAACAGCGAATGGGGCTGGTGATGTTGAACGAGGCGGCGCGGTGCTGGGAAGAGCGCGTGGCCATCGCACCGGAGCAGATTGATTTCGCGATGGTCGCCGGGACTGGCTTCGCTCCGTTTCGCGGTGGCCCGCTGCGCTGCATCGACACGTTCGGTGCAGCCAGAATTGTGGAGTGTTTGACCGATATGGTTGCGAGCAGAGCCGGTCTCCGATTCGCGCCGTGTGTTCTGTTGCAAGAGCTGGCGGAATCAGGCGCAAAGATCTTTTCCAAACCCGGAGGTAAAAAATGAAATCGACTATTGAACAGCCTGTCATCGACACATCGAAAATGAACGCCGGCCAACGCGCCGCGCTTGAATTGACCGAAGCAGCACGCGATGCCGCATCGGATCATGAAGGCTTCGCTGCGGGATTATTCATGGGCCGACTGCATGCGAAACGATTGTTGCCGTTCCCTGAACAATCCATTGTGGATCGCGATCACGGCGATGCGTTTCTGAAAAAGCTCGATCATTTTCTGATGGAGCACACGGACCCGGACGCCATCGATCGCGATGGTGAGATTCCAAGTGAGGTCATCGCTGGACTGAGCAAGATGGGCGCATTCGGCATCAAGGTGGGGACAAAATATGGCGGGCTTGGATTGTCGCAAACCAACTACTGCCGCGTGGCGATGTTGCTTGGAGGCTGGTGCGGCAATCTGACGGCGCTGATTTCTGCGCATCAATCGATCGGCGTACCGCAGCCTCTCATTTTATTTGGCACTGAAGAACAGAAGTGGCGATTCCTGCCGCGAATCGCACAAGGCGAGATCACAGCCTTTGCGCTCACGGAACAAGGAGTCGGCTCCGATCCAGCTCGGATGCAGACTCACGCGGAACCCTCGGCTGACGGCACGCATTTCATTCTCAATGGAGAGAAACTCTGGTGCACCAATGGCACCAAGGCGGGCATGTTGGTGGTGATGGCCAAAACGCCTCCGAAGCTGGTTGGCGGTGTTGAGCGAAGTCAGATCACCGCATTTATTGTCGAGACGAATTCGCCGGGAGTCGAGGTCGTCACTCGCTGCCATTTCATGGGTCTGCGCGCACTTTACAATGGCGTGATCCGATTCACCAACGTGCGTGTGCCACGCGAGAATATAATTCTCGGCGAGGGGAAAGGGTTGAAAGTCGCTCTCTCCACGCTGAACACAGGCAGGCTCACTTTGCCTGCGGCCTGCACGGGACTGGCGAAGCGGTGTCTTGAGATTGTCCGTAACTGGGCAAGTGAACGCGAGCAATGGGGTGCGGCGATTGGCAAGCACGCAGCCATCGCTGACAAGATTGCGCGCATCGCCGCGAACACATTTGCGATGGAGGCGATGACATTTTACAGCGCGAGCCTCGTGGACAAGGATAAGAACGCCGACATCCGACTCGAGGCGGCGATGGCTAAATTGTGGGGGACAGAACGCGCGTGGGAAATTATCAATGACACCATGCAGATCCGCGGCGGACGCGGCTACGAAACAGCCAGCTCACTTCATGATCGCGGCGAGGCGGCAGTGCCTGTCGAACGGATGATGCGCGATTGCCGCATCAATACGATCTTCGAAGGTTCGAGCGAAATCATGCGGCTGTTTCTTGCGCGCGAAGCGCTCGATCCGCATCTCAAGGTCGGCGGTGCCGTTCTCAATTCGCAATTGCCGGTGTTCGCGCGCGTGAAGGCCGCAGTGAAGGCCGGCCTTTTTTACGCCACATGGTATCCGCGACTTTGGCTGCCGCGATTCGGGTTCAATCAATTCAAGATCACGAACGAACGGCTCGCCGGTCACTTGCGCTGGGCAGGTCGTGCCAGCCGAAGTTTGGCGCGTCGACTATTCCATTCGATGATCCGATTTGGACCCAAGCTCGAGAAGAAGCAAATCCTCCTTGGCCGATTCGTGGATATCGGAACTGAAATCTTTGCCGTCACCGCCAGTTGCGCGCGGGCGCAGTCCCTTTCCAACCGGGGAGAACCGGGAGCCATCATCATCGCAGACTACTTTGGAAGAATGGCTCAGTTGCGTGTGGATCGATTGTTCGAGGAAATCAATGGCAACGTTGACAGCGAAGGCTACGCGCTTGCTCAAAGAGTTCTCTCCGGCAAAGCGGATTTTCTGGAGACACGCGGTGCCACTCGCAGCGACTGACGCGCATCGGCGCGGTCATGGAAATTCAAATCGCTGGAGAATTACCTCCGGCACAGGCGGTGCCTGTATTGCTGAAATTGTTTGCGATGCCGCTTGGAGCGCAGGAAAGAGACACGTTTGCACAGATTTGCCAGAAATTGACGAAGGCATCACCCGATGCGCGGCTGATTCCAGCGATGTCCACTCTGTTGGATCCGGCACGCGGCACGCGCTGGTATGCGGTGCAGGCTTTGCAGAACATCAATACTCTCGCTGCTGCCAAAGTGATGCAGGCGAATCTACGCAATGAAACTGATCTGGGGCGCAAACTGGAGACGGCGGCGTTTCTCGGCCGGCACGGAATGCGCGATGGCTATCCGTACGCGATTGAACACATTTCGGAGTCGCATGTGCGTGATCGTGCGGTGGTGGCGTTGGCGGCGATAGGCGAGCCGAAGGCCGTCATTGAGCTGCGCGAGATTTTGAAAACGAGCAACGATCTCGAGTGGCGCGCAGCAGCAGTGCGCGGGCTGGGTGCATTGCGCGACGAGGAAACGGTGAAGCAATTATTGGTGATGGCGCAGGATTTGAAGTCACCACTTGCTCCTCAAGTGTTGCTCGCGCTGGGCGATGCGGGAGAGGCGGCGGCGCTGCCAGTGGTCCGCAAAGGAATTGTTTCACGCAATCAAGTCTTGGCTTCTGCAGGGGCGCGCGCGGCGGCAAAATTGTTGGCGGCCCACAAGAACGATGCGGTGCGCGATGACTTGGCGGTGCTGTTGTCCGATGCGGAGGCGGATGCCGAGACGCGTTTGGAGGCGCTGGAAGCGCTGGCGATTTTGAAGGACGCCCGATTGGATCACGTTCTCCCCGTCATCGTGCGAGAGGCGGCGCTGGAAAATGGCACGTTGATTTCGCGCGCGGAACAATTGTTGCGCGAACGAAAGATCGTGCTGATATTTCAATGAGGATCAGGGCGTCCAGATTGGCTTTGCAGATCGTCGAGCCTTGATTTGGATGTAGGGGGGGATGAACTGGCCGCGATATTCGAATGTGCCGGGCTTGGCATCGGGTTGGCCGAAGCGCGGTTCGGCGACGTCTTCAATCACAAATCCAGCCTGGCAAAGCCCCCCGAGCAAGTCGCCCCATCGATGGAGAAATTCCAGCGTGCCACTCTCGCGATGCGGGCCGGATTGTGCGTCTGGCGAAAGCGGGCCGTTCGTATAATAGCTTTCTCGGATTGAGAATCCGTTGGGCGATGGCACAAGACCGGTCTGCAGATTGATGGGCTGTTTGTGGCGACTGATGTAAATGCCGTCCGGTTTGATGACTCGTGCAACTTCTCGATAGGCGTGCCGGATGTCGGGCACGTAACAAGTGCTGACGGGCTGGATGACGAGATCGTAATGCGATTGAGGCAGCGCAGAAAGATCATCGATGGATGCCTGCACCAATTCCAGAGTGAGCTTGCGCTCGGTGGCGCACTGGCGGTCGAGCTGCAACATTTCGGCACTGATATCGACGACGGTTACTTGCGCGTTTTGGCTGGCCAGCAGCGGGCCGTGCTTGGCGCCGCCGGCCCCGAGGCAAAGAACCGTTTGTCCGGCGACATTTCCGCCAAGCCAGTTGGCGCCATCGAGAAGTTTGTACGGATTGCGAAAATCTTCTTCAGAAGCGGGCGCAGTGAAACGTGCGTTTTGGCGGACTCGCTCGTCCCAGACGCGGCGGTTGTGTTCAAGGATGGGATTCATGCCGCCGCAGTTTTTGGTGAGTAGCCTCGTGAAGCAAGCCTGTGTTTCTGCTGGTCACGAGCGGGGCGCGCGGAGATGATGCGCAGCCATGGCTGGCTATTTGACGGCGCCTGTGCAGAGCAGCTCAATGCCACGAGGCATCCCGTATATCATCGGCAACGAGGCTGCCGAACGATTTTCATTCTACGGCATGAAGACGATCCTGTTCGTTTTCATGACAAAATATCTACTCGATGCGCAAGGCAACAGCGCGTTCATGACGGAGACGCAGGCGCGCGAAGCGGTCGCCTGGTTCGTGGCGAGCGCTTATTTCTTCCCGGTGTTTGGCGCGTTGCTGTCCGATGTCGTCCTGGGAAAATATCGGACGATCATCGCGTTGTCCGTGGTGTATTGTCTGGGTCATCTGGCGCTGGCATTGATGGATTTGCCGGAAGCGGTGCTGCAGGCCACTTACATGCCGAAGGTTTGGCTCGGGATGGGGCTGCTTTTGGTGGCCGTGGGTTCGGGCGGAATCAAACCGTGCGTGTCGGCGCATGTGGGCGATCAATTTGGAGAATCGAACAAGCATCTGCTGGAAAAAATCTTCGGCTGGTTTTATTTCGCGATCAACTTCGGATCGTTTTTTTCGACACTGCTCACGCCGTGGCTGTTGAAGCATCACGGCCCGGGCTGGGCGTTTGGCGTGCCGGGAATATTGATGGCACTGGCGACTTTTGCATTTTGGTCGGGGCGCAGGAAATTCGTGCATGTGCCGCCAGCAGGGGTTTCGTATCTGCGCCGGACTTTTACTGGGGAAGGGTTGGGCGTGTTGCTGAAGCTGGCGCCGATCTATCTTTTCATCGCGGTGTTCTGGTCGTTGTACGATCAGACGGGAAGTGCGTGGGTGGAACAGGCGCAGCAGATGGACCGCCATTTTCTCGGCGTGGATTGGCTCGAATCACAGGTGCAAGCGGTGAATCCTTTATTGATTCTGGTGTTCATTCCCTTGTTTGCCTTTGTGATTTACCCGGTGATCAACCGGGTTTTCCCTTTGAATCCGATGCGGAAAATCGGGCTGGGATTGTTTCTGACGGTCATCGCATTTTGTGTCTCGGCAGGAATTCAGGAGGAGATTGGTAAAGTGAAATCGGCATTTGCCGAACAGATCCGTCCAGCATTCGTGGCGGGCCAAGTAGATTTGCAGGCGACGATCCAGTCATTGAAAGTGGCGGGAGAGCAGGACGACGCCGCTCGGATCGAGAAGCTCGGCACGGATGGCGAGCCAGAGAAGCGGCTGCAGTTACTGGCGGGGGGCGGGATTGTGATGGTAAAGGACGGGTCGGCGATGCGCGCGCAATGGCCGAACATCGGCTGGCAGATACTCGCGTATCTGATCATCACAGCGGCGGAAGTGTTGGTGTCGATCACGGCGCTGGAATTTTCGTACACACAGGCACCGGCGCACATGAAGTCGCTTGTGATGAGTCTTTATTTGCTTTCTGTGTCGGCAGGCAACGCGTTCACAGCTTTGGTGAACCGCTTCACGATGGATGCGAGCGGGAATTCCACGTTGCAAGGTGCGGACTACTATTGGTTCTTCACCAAGCTCATGTTCGGCATGGCAGTGGTGTTCATATTTGTCGGCAGATTTTACAAGCCGCGCGAATATCTGCAACACGAAGAGCCGGTTGCCGGAACGGGCCAGCCAGCTAAAAGTCCATCTCGGTGAATCCGGCGGCGACGATGCTGCAGCCTTGAATGCAGTTGAGTCCGAATTTTTCGGCATCGAACAGCACGGCGTCGGATTCCGTACCGGGATTCAGCCAGAATTCACCGCAGCCTTTCTCGGCAATCTCCGGCATCAAATGCAGCACTGTTTCGGGCGGGAGATAAACGAGAAGTTTGTCGGGCACCACGGGCAAGTCGCGCACCGAAGTGTAACAGCGAACGCCTTCGATGGTGTGTTCGTTCAGATTTATCGGATAGACTTCATAGCCGAGGCGTTGATAAGCGCGCACGGCCTTATTGCCGTACTTATTTCTGTTGGCGGACGCGCCAAGAACTGCCACGGTTTTCACGCACCCGATTCTGGCTTGCGCCGCAGTCTTGGCAAGCTCTTGGACAGACTTGATGGGTGGATTGAAGTGGGCATTGACACGATGCTGTGGGTCTGGTCTATTGCCCGCCCTTTTTGGGTGATTTATATGTACGCAGTAATCGAGACAGGCAGTAAACAATATCGCGTGGCAGCCGGAGAAACTCTGGTCGTTGAGCGATTGGACGTTGAGGCCGGCAAGACGTTCACATTCGACCGGGTGCTTTTGGTGAGCCAAGATGGCCAGGCCACTTTTGGCGCGCCGACCGTGCCCAAAGCCAGCGTTGTGGCCGACGTGGTCAATCACAAACGCGGCCCCAAGGTCATCGCATTCAAGATGCGCCGCACCGAAGGATACCATCGCAAGGTGGGGCATCGGCAGGAACTGACCACGGTGAAGATCAAGGAAATCAAGGCATAGATTTATGGCACATAAAAAAGGTCAAGGCAGCACACGGAACGGGCGCGACAGCCAGAATAAGCGCCTCGGTGTCAAACGCGGCGACGGTGAATGGGTTCACGCCGGCAGCATCATCGTCCGCCAGCGTGGCAGCAAATTTACGGCCGGCACGAATGTCGGCGTCGGGCGCGATTGGACATTGTTTGCCCTCGCCAATGGCAAGATCGCTTTCCTCAAAGGCAAGCGGAAGATCAGCGTGGTCGCCGATGCCAAAGAAGCATCCGACAAGAACTGACCCCACTTCGATTTATCTCGGGCGAGGGTCGCACCTCGCCTTTTTTATTTTCAGCAGGCGAAAGTCATGTTCGTAGATGAGATCAGAATCTTCGCCCGAGCCGGCCACGGCGGCAAAGGCTGTGTCGCATTCACGCGCGAAAAGTACCGGCCCAAAGGTGGGCCCAGCGGCGGCAATGGCGGTCGTGGCGGCGATGTCATTCTCGAAGCCTCTCACGATCTCAACAATCTCATCGCCCAATTTTTCAACCCACGACTGATTGCCGATGGCGGCGGACAAGGGTTGGGCCAAGGTTGTGATGGTCATGCCGCGAAAGACATTCTGATCAAAGTTCCCTGTGGCACGATGATTTGGAGTTTGGAATCTCCCGTTGACCCCGATGCCGTGCCGACCAATCCCAAAATCATCAAAACGGAGTCCGGCGAATTAGCTGAAGAAATTGATCTTTCGCAGGAAGCGGCTCCTACGAATCCTGCTGCGATGCAGAAGTGCGAGCTGGTCGCCGACCTCACCGCGGATGGTCAGCGACATGTTTTGTGCAAAGGCGGTCGCGGTGGATTGGGCAATCGCAATTTCGCCACTTCCACGCGCCAAGCTCCACGATTCGCGCAGCCGGGCGAGTCGGGCGACGAGGGACATTTTCTTTTCGAGTTGCGGATGATTGCCGAAGCCGGCCTCGTGGGTTATCCGAACGCCGGAAAATCCACGCTGCTCACCGCTATCTCGCACGCGCGGCCCAAGATCGCACCGTATCCGTTCACTACACTGCATCCGCAGATTGGCATCATGGAATATCCGGACTGGCGCCGCATTGTGGTGTGCGATGTGCCCGGCCTTGTCGAAGGCGCGCACAAGAACGTCGGGCTTGGCCACGAATTTCTGCGTCACATCGAGCGTTGCAAGATTCTCGTTCTTCTTCTCGATATGGCCGGCACCGATGGCCGCACGCCGTGGGATGATTATCGGCAACTGCTCAAAGAGCTGAAACTTTACAATCCCACGATGCTCGACAAGCCGCGGCTCGTGGTGGCCAACAAGATGGACGAGCCAGCAGCCAATGCGAATTTGAAAGTTTTTAAACAAAAGGTTCGCCGTGTGAATTTGATCACTATGGCGGCGGCGTTTGATGTGGGCTTGCCCGAGTTTCGCCAACAACTTCGCCACGCCGTGGAGAATGCGGCTTGAATACGAGCTCAACCGAGGTGAATTAATTTATGCTCAAAGCTGGAATCGTCGGCCTGCCGAACGTCGGCAAGTCCACCCTCTTCAACGCCGTCACTCGCACGCGCAAGGCAGAGGCGGCCAATTACCCTTTCTGCACGATTGACCCGAACGTCGGCATTGTCACCGTTCCCGATGATCGACTCGGTGTGTTGCAAAAAATCGCCAAGACAGGCGTCGTGATTCCAGCAGCGGTTGAGTTCGTGGACATCGCCGGACTCGTGAAGGGCGCCAGCACCGGTGAAGGTCTCGGTAATAAATTTCTCACGCACATTCGCGAGGTGGACGCTCTTGTGCAGGTCATCCGTTGTTTTGAGGATGCCGATATTCATCACGTGGCCGGCAATGTGGATCCCGTGCGAGACATTGAGACCATCACCACAGAACTGGTGCTGTCGGATCTTGATGCAGTCGTTCGTCGGCTCGACAAAGTAGCCAAGGATGCCAAGCGCGGCGACAAACTGGCGGCGGCCGAACAGGCCGTGCTGCAAAAACTCAAACCGCACCTCGATTCCGGCAAGCCCGGCATCACGCTCGATCTCACTCCAGAAGAGAAAGCCATCTCGCGCCTCTTCTGGCTGCTCACCGACAAGCCCACCATTTTTGCCTGCAACGTCAAAGAATCTGATCTCGCGACGGCCGATACGAATGCGTTTGTGCAAACCGTGCGCGAGTACGTGAAGCATCACATGGCCTGCGAGGCCGTCGTCATCAGCGCACAAATCGAAAGCGATCTGACCGATCTTTCGCCGGAAGAAGCACAGGCATTTTTGAAAGAACTCGGCGTCGAGGAATCGGGCGTTGGCGCGCTCATCCGCAGCACGTATCATTTGTTGGGCCTGCGCACCTACTTCACAGCTGGCGAAAAAGAAGTCCGCGCGTGGACGATTCATGTCGGCGACACCGCACCCAAAGCGGCGGGCGTTATCCACTCCGATTTCGAGCGTGGCTTTATCAAGGCCGAGACCGTCGCCTACACCGACCTCGTGGCGTGCGGCTCCGTCGCCGTCGCACGCGAGAAGGGATTGTACAGGATGGAGGGCAAAGAATACGTCGTGCTGGATGGAGACGTGCTCCTTTTCAAATTCAGCACGTAGCCCTCGCGCTATGCGCCTTGCCACACGGATGGCGGAGCGACTAAAGTGAGCTGACTCAAAACGGCAGCCAATGAACACCACCCTTCGCTACATCATCGCCACAGTCGCCGGACTGTGTCTGGCCTTTCTGTTGGGAGCCGGCATTGAAGCCATCGGGCATAAGATTTACCCGCCGCCACCGGGACTGGATTTCCACAACGCAGAACAGATGCGCAACTACATTCGTGATCTGCCGTTGGGGCCTTTGCTATTCGTTCTATTGGCGTGGCTGGATGCTGTTTTTGCCGGCGGATTAGTGGCCGCGTTGGTGGCGCGAGCGCATCCATTTCGGTTTGCTGGTGTCGTCGGCGCAGTTTTCTTGCTGGCTGCGATAGCCACGATGTTGATGTTTCCGCATCCGCTCTGGTTCATCATCACCGCCGTGCTCGGCATCCCGTTCTCATCATTTCTTGCCGGATGCATTGCGAAAAGATTGGCGCGAAACGCAGCCGGGCCACACTAGGATTCTGACATGATTGTTCGAGAAGATTTCATCGTGCGGCAGATCGCGATGCTCCGCCAATTACTGGCGCATGTGTTCAGGTTGCGAACTGCCGGAGAGCCAGATCAGGCGGTGACGGTTTTGATGCAAGCTCAGGAAAAGCTTTTCGGTCGCCCGCTGTCAGAGGTGTTGGATGTATCGTTGGACGAACAATTGGATTTATTGGCAAGCGGACATTCGGCAGCCGACGCACGTCAGCGCCGGATCATGTATGCACACTTATTGAAAGAGGCGGGTTTGTGTTACACGCGAGCGGACCGAAAGGACCTCGCCGCAGGAGCGTTCAAGTCCGCATTGTACGTGGTGTTGAAAGAAGTGGAGAGCGAACCGACACGTGACGAAGAATTGATCAGCATGGCTCGCGGATTATTGGCCGAGATTCTTCCTGAAGAATTGGACGAACCCATCAAGGCATTGCTCGCCGCAATCGGTGAAGCTCAATCATGAGAGCTTCCGGAATCCTCTGCGCGGCGTGGCTGCTTTTTATTCCTTCCGCGACTCCACAGTGTTCATCCGCAGCGGATCGGCCGCTGACTGAGATCGAGAAGATTGAGTCGCTCATCCAGCATTTCGAAAATCTGAAAGAGGCGACGTTCATCCGAAATGGAAGCGACTACAACGCGAAGACCGCCGCGAAGTTTCTCCGTGGCAAATGGGAGAAGGACAAGCAGATCAAAACCGCGCTGGAATTCATCGAGAAGATCGCCACCGCGTCTTCCACCAGCGGCAAGCCGTACAGGATCCGATTCAAGGATTCACGCGAGTTGAATTGCGCCGAGTATTTGAAGTTGGAATTGAACAGGCTCGAACGCGGAAAGCTGCGTTAGCCCGCGTTCAACGCAGGCACGACGTGACGCCCGCACTACTACAAACGCATCATGACTTGCGCGGGGTTGATGGCTTGGTGCGCGCCTTTGTTGGCGGTGATCTCAAAAGCTTCGGGCACGGCGCCGATGCCGTGCAGGATGTGGGTGATGCCCGGCTTGAGTTGGACGCGGCCTGAGGCCACCAGCCTGACGGTGTGTTGCAGATGTGCCTGCGTGCTGATGTCGGGGAATACGTAGCGCAGGCTGCGTTCGCGCAGCGTGTCGATGTTCAGCTCCATCGGTCCGCCGAACCAGGACACGCCCACAATCTTGCCGCCGGAACGCACGGCGTCGATAGCCTGCCGCAGTGTCTCGGTGCCGGCCAATCCTTGTTTCGGACTTCCGCCTGCACATTCAAACACCACATCGGCGCCGTTGCCGTCTGTTAAATCGAGGATGGCAGCGAGCACATCGGTTGTGCGGGCATTCAACGCATGATCGGCCCCCAGCTTGCGGGAGATTTTACAGGACTCCTCGCGCACATCGACCGTGATGATGCGGCCGGCTCCGGAAAGTCGGGCCACCTGCAAACATTCCAACCCCATGCTGCCCTGCCCGAAAATCACGACCGTGTCGCCCATGCATAATTGCGCGGTCTCGACGGCAGCCACGCTGTCACTGAGCGATTGCAGGCACGCGGCCTCGCTGTCGGAAATGGCGTCATCCACTTTCACGAGCGCGATTGCCGGAAGAATGGCCACCTCGGAAAAACATCCGGGCAGATCAAAACCAATCACCGGCCCTTTGCGACAAAGCGCGCTGCGTTCGGTGCGGCAGAGCGAACACCCGCCGCAGGGCAACTTGGCGCGCGCGGCCACGCGATCGCCCATCTGAAAACCCGAAACGCCCTCGCCCAACTCAATAATGCGCGCGCAAAATTCGTGGCCGAAAAGTTGCACGGGCGCTTCGGTCTCGAACCGGCGTTTGATGCGGTCAAAGGCGAGCGTCGGAATGCCTTTGGCCAGTTGCGCCTCCGTCACGCTGGGCTGCACGCACAATGGCTCGACCAGCACGTGGCCCGGGCGGCAGATGGGTGCAGGGACTTCATCCAGTCGCAGGTCGTTAAATCCGTAAAATCGCCAGGCTTTCATTTTGCAATGCGTGTGAATTTTTGCAGTGAGTGGCAGTCCGGCGACACGAGGCCGCGGCTGCCGCCGGCCGACATCACCACTTCGGCGAGGTAAATATCGCCGTGCGCATCCACGCAGATGTCGTGCGGCGCAAAGAAATCTCCGGGCGCACAAGGATTTTCGCCGCCGCCCCAGCGCGCAATCAGCCTGCCCCCGCCATCAAAAATACTCAACCGCCCGCCAGTCGCATCCTCGGAAGGCGCGCGAGTACCCGGCCACATCCCCGCGCGAAAGCCCAGCTCGGCGACATGGACGCGCCCGGCTGCATCAATGAAAATCTGGCAGGGCCGCGCGACATCCGTCCATTGCGTGACGTACTTTCCTTCCGGCGTGAAAAGTTGGAGGCGACTGTTCTCGCGGTCGGCCACGTACACCATTCCCTCTTTGTCCACGGCGATGCCGTGCGGCACGCGGAACTCACCGGTGCCCACTCCGGGTGCGCCCCACGAAAAAAGGAGCCGGCCCGCCGCATCAAATTTGTGGACGCGCGCATTGCCGTAGCCATCGGTGATATACATGTCGCCACTGGGCGACAGGGCGACGTTGGTTGGAAAATGGAATGGCGGGCCTGCGTGGCGGATGGTCCGGAAATCGATGCTGGTGGCGCCCGTGTCCGATGGCACGCCCGGCGTCCCGAGCGTCATGAGCAGCCTTCCTTCGGCAGAGAA
>CAMDOH010000038.1 GCA_945903605.1 Akkermansia muciniphila | reverse complement strand
GCCGCAAAATTCTGATAGCTCTTCACCGTCTCGCGCTGCTCGGGCGTCGTGATTTCGCCGACGAGCCTGTGCTCCGGCGAGAGCACCATGTACGTCGCGCCAAAGAGCGTGTCCGGGCGCGTCGTGAAAACACGGATCTTTGCCGCATGACCCGTCACTTGAAAATCCACCTCCGCGCCTTCGCTGCGTCCAATCCAGTTCCGCTGCATCTCCTTGAGCGAATCGCTCCAGTCAATCGTATCGAGGTCGCCCAGCAACTTTTCCGCGTAGGCCGTGATGCGCAGCATCCACTGGCGCATCGGCCGACGGATCACGGGGAACCCGCCCACCTCGCTTTTACCGTCGATGACCTCTTCATTCGCCAGTACCGTGCCCAGCTCCGGACACCAATTCACCGGCGCTTCGCTGACGAAGGCCAGACGCTTTCCATCGCGATATGCGCGGCGAGATTCCTCAGCCGTGCAATCGGCCGGATAATTCAAGCCGTCAATCGGCTCGGCCTTGTTCGTCGCCGGATTGAACCACGCATTGTAAAGCTGCAAGAAAATCCATTGCGTCCAGCGGAAATAGCCTGCGTCTGTCGTCGCCAATTCGCGGCTCCAATCGTAGCTGAAGCCGAGGCTTTTGATCTGCCGCGTGAAGTTCGTGATATTCGCTTCCGTGGTGATGCGCGGATGCTGCCCCGTCTTCACCGCGTACTGTTCGGCGGGCAGACCGAAGGAATCCCAGCCCATCGGATGCAGCACATTCAAACCCTGCGCACGCCGCCAACGCGCAAGAATATCGGTGGCGGTATAACCCTCCGGATGACCCACGTGCAGGCCCGCGCCGCTCGGATACGGGAACATATCAAGAATGTAAAACTTGGGCGGCAACTGCGCGGCGGAGAGTTTGCCGGAAAGCTTGTGACGCGAGGCAAAAGGATGCGCCGCTGGCAGAGTGTCGCCTGGGCCAAAAGCGCGGAACGTCTCCTCGCTTGCCCAATGCTGCTGCCACTTCGGCTCAATCAAATCGAATGGATACTGTCGGCGCGACATGAAGCGCGGATGATGGTCAAACCCAAAGCCCAGAGCAATTGCGGAATTGAGGAGTGCCATTAACTCGTGCAGCACGATATGGCACATGAACGATTGTCGGAATTGGCAACGGATTGATTTCCCGTTCCATGTCCGCTTGACTGCACACATGTCGACGCTGCTCATCGCCACGCGCAACGCGCACAAAGTCGCCGAGATTCAGTCGATCCTCGGTCCGACCGTGAACTGCTGTGCGCTGTCTGTTTTTTCGGATGCGCCTACAGCGATCGAAGATGCGGATTCGTTTGCAGGCAACGCGCTCAAAAAGGCGCACACCATCGCCACTTGGTTGGACACCATAGCCAGCCTGACTCGGATTGATTTTATTTTGGCTGATGATTCAGGACTCGAAGTGGACGCACTCGATGGCGCGCCAGGAATTCACTCCGCCCGCTTCGCAGCGTTGGATTTGCACACCGGCAATTCGTCGGATGCAGACAACAACGCGAAACTGCTTCGCCTGTTGCATGAGATTCCGAAAGAGCGGCGGTCGGCGCGGTTCCATTGCGCGATCGCATTGTTTCCGATGGCGATGACGAGCACTCCACTTGTTTTCGAAGGCACCTGCGAGGGATGGATCGATTTCGCGCCACGTGGCAAAGGCGGGTTTGGTTATGATCCGCTGTTCATTCCCGCTGGCTATTCAGAGTCCTTCGCCGAATTGGGCGAGGATGTGAAAAGCCGGATCAGTCACCGCGCCATGGCGCTGGCGAAACTCAGCGCAGCACTCGGCAAGGATGGCGCTCTCACAATCCCTTGAAAGCATCGGCCAGACTGGACAGGCCGGCCTGGCTCGATTTGTTGCTCAGGATGTGTTTGAGATAATCAATCGCATCGGCTTCGGACTGGATTGATTTCGGCAATGTAGCACCGCAAGCGTTGGGGTGGCCTCCGCCCTGCAATTGGCGCGCGACGACAAGCGCCTCGCCATTTTGACTGCGCAGACTGACGCTGAATGTGCGATTCGCGCGGGCAGACAAAGTCAGCAGCACAGCATGTGATGTAGCCTTTTCGTTCAGCAATCGATGGATGATGGCGTTCGGATTGCCCACGACGGTTTCAACCAATCCGACTTCGGGGCTGAGCGGGCGGATATTGGGCCGGCTCCAATCGTAACCCATCGGATCTTCGACACGCCGTTTGACGATCATCACTTCCAGCAAAGGATGATCGAGCAATCGCTCCAGTTCACCGCCGATGAGCGCGTGCAGATTCCAAAACCCGTACACTTTCACGAGTGAGCCGTAATCACACGCGGTCAAAAAATCCGGATCGTTCTCCTTGAAAAGATCGCCGATATCGGTCAAGCGCACGAGACGGTCGAGCGGCTCACTGCCCAGTCCCTGTTCTCGACACAGGTCGTAACAGATCAAACTGGCCGATTTCGTGGTGTCATGGATAAACCGCGCGTGGGTCGCTTTGGCCTCGGTGATGTGATGATCGCAAATCACCCAGTCTTCACGATCCATGCGTGGCTCGAAGCTCAAGTCGCAGATCCAAGCCGACTTTTCACTCAACGTCCGTTTCGCCCACGCGTTGTAATTCCACGCCTCCAGTCGGGGCACTGAATCAAACATTTTTGTCGCCAGCCGCTGTAACAACACACCGGAAACGAATCCGTCCAGATCACTCTCGTGCGTCAAAATCACTTCCGGCTTGGGAAAGTCCGTCATGAGCGGACGCTAATCACCTGTGCCGGTTGCCGCCAGTAATTTCACTTTCAAACATTCTGGAGCTGGGTCAACCATGTCGCCTACAAATGAACCTGTTCGATTTGAAAAATGAAGTGGCCGTGGTCATCGGCGCCACCGGCGCGTTGGGCGGTGCCATCGCCGATGCCCTCGCTGCAGCTGGTGCAAAAATATCCGTTCTCGGCCGGAACGCCGCACGCGGCAAAGAACGAGTGGACGCCATCACCCGCGCCGGTGGCACCGCGCAGTTTTTTGAGTGCGATGCGATGAGTCGCGACAGTCTGCATGTCGCGCATGAATCACTCGGCAGCGCGTTTGGCGCGCCGACCATCCTTGTGAATGCCGCAGGCGGAAATTCACCCGAGGCAATCGTCACTGCCGAGCAGCCTTTCGAAAAGATTGGGATGACGGGCTGGACTGGCGTGTTCGATCTCAATCTCATCGGCGGTGTGCTGTTGCCTTGTCAGGAATTTGGGCCGGGAATGGTTTTGCGAAAGAAGGGCAGCATCATCAACATCGCCAGTGTCTCAGCGCATTTGCCACTGTCGCGCGTAGTGGCTTACTCGGCGGCAAAGGCAGCGGTGATCAGTCTTTCACAATTTCTCGCGCGCGAATGGGCGACCCAAGGCGTGCGCGTGAACACGATCACGCCGGGGTTTTTCCCCGCCGAACAAAACCGCAAGTTGCTCTTCAATCCGGATGGCTCTCCCACAGCGCGCACGCATTCCATCTGGACACACACGCCAATGGGACGCTTCGGCGATCCGAGCGAATTGGCGGGCGCCGCCGTTTTTCTCGCCAGCCACAAAGCGAGCAGCTTCGTCACTGGCACAGACATTCGCGTGGATGGCGGCTATCTCTCGCAGACCATTTGATTCGGCCTCATCATTGAAGCACTCATGAACGTGATGTCGAAAACAGCGGCCAGTGGAGTGGCCATTTCAACTGGAGAAATCGTTTCGCTCGTGGAGCAAGCTTTTCCCGCAGCCGATTATCGCGGCCAGAAAGTGCTGTGCGTCATCCCCGATGCCACGCGCACGGCGCCGGTGGGAACGGTGTTTCAATCATTGTTCGCTCAGATCGGCGGCGAAGCAAAGTCGCTCGATATTCTCGTCGCACTTGGCACGCACCAACCGATGAGCGAGTCGGCCATTTGTCAGCGACTGGAAATTACCGAGGCCGAGCGGACGAGCACTTACAAAAGTGTCCGCTTCTTCAACCACGAGTGGGACAATCCGGCTGCGCTGCGTCAGGTCGGCGTGATTCCCGCAGCGGATATCAGCACGCTTTCCGGCGGGCTGTTCTCGATGGACGTGCCGGTGGAGATCAACAAGCTCGTGTTCGAGTACGACCAGATTGTCATCATTGGCCCGGTGTTTCCGCACGAGGTGGTCGGCTTCTCCGGCGGGAACAAATATCTTTTCCCCGGCATTGGCGGGCCGCAGATCTTGAATTTCTTCCACTGGCTCGGCGCCGTCGTCACCAACCCGATGATCATCGGCAACAAGTGGACGCCGGTGCGCCGCGTGGTGGATCGCGCCGGAGCGCTCGTGCCTATGCCGAAGCGCTGTCTGGCGATGGTGGTGCGGCCGGACAAATCGCTCGCCGGACTTTTCATCGGCACACCGGAAAGCGCGTGGGACGTCGCGAGCGATCTCTCCGAGCAAGTGCACATCGCTTACAAGGATCGCCCGTTTCACACGGTGCTTTCTTGCTGCCCGCCGATGTACGACGAGCTTTGGACTGGCGGCAAGGGAATGTACAAACTTGAACCGGTCGTGGCCGACGGCGGCGAACTGATCATCTACGCGCCGCACATCACGGAGGTTTGCGTGGCGCATGGCAAGACGCTGCACGAGGTCGGCTACCATTGCCGTGATTATTTTCTCAAGCAGTGGGACAAATTCAAACAGTACCCGTGGGGCGTGCTGGCGCATTCCACGCACGTGCGCGGCATCGGCACGTTTGAGAATGGCGTGGAGAAATGCCGCATCCAAGTGACGCTCGCCACGGGAATTTCGCCGGAGGTTTGCAAACGGATCAATCTCGGCTACCGCGATCCGAAGACGATCAATCCCGAAGATTACGCAAACCGCGAAGACGAAGGTGTGCTGCTTGTCCGCAAAGCTGGCGAGATGCTTTATCATCTCAAAGTCCGGCCCGATTGGGCGCGAGTGTGAGTGGGTGGCGCTCGAACGGTTTTGACAGCCTGTTCCTTTCCGATAGCCTCCAATCAATCCCATGAATTCGTTGACACCTCAACAAATCGCCGGTTTTGAACGTGATGGTTATCTGATTGTGCCCGGCGTATTCGATGCGGAGGAGGCGCAGATCCTGCGCAAGGCCGCACATGCCGATCAGGCTTTCAAGCAGAACGCATACGATCTCAAGGACGGCGAGGGAGGTCTGTCGCAACTCGTTTTGTGGAACAAGGCGGGGGAAGATTTGTGGGGAGCCATTGCGCGGAGTCGGCGGATTGTGGAGGCGATGGAACAACTGCTCGGCGACGAGGTGTATCATTATCATTCAAAGATGAGCATCAAAGAACCACGCATCGGCGGCGCGTGGGCTTGGCATCAGGATTACGGTTATTGGTACCAGAACGGCTGTCTGTTGCCGGACATGGGATCGGCTTTCATCGCGGTGGACCGCAACACGCGCGCCAACGGCTGTCTGCAAGTGCTGCGCGGCTCGCATAAGATGGGCCGGATTGAGCACGGCAAATTCGGCGATCAGACAGGGGCTGATCCAGAACGCGTGGAGCACGCGATGAAGGTGATGGAGTTGGTTTACGTGGAGTTGGAACCGGGCGACACGCTCTTTTTTCACAGCAACACGTTGCATCGATCCGATCAGAACAAGTCCGAGCATCCGCGCTGGTCGTTGATCTGTTGCTACAACACGCGGAGAAATAATCCCTACAAGGCTTCGCACCATCCCTTTTACGAGCCGCTGGAAAAGTTGCCCGACTCGGCGATCAAAGGGATGGGAACGAAGCTGTTTTCGGATTCGGCGGGTTTCTGGAATCCTGAGAACGACAAGACGACCGGCGCAGGAAAACCGAGTTCTACACAGACACCCTGATCGTCATTTGTCTTTTGACACGGCAGCGGGCGTTTTGTCAGAAGTCACGGTTGCCAACTGTTTGGTAATCGAAAGGCCGAGATCTTCGCTTTTCATGGCGAGCACGTGGTGAGCGCCGCTGCTGATGGCCGAGAATTTTTGATCATCAGAAATTTTCACTGGCAGATCATCTGCACCGGTCAGTTTTCCCCACAGGACGATTCTGCCGTCGGCTTTCAATGCGACTGAATGACCCGCTCCGGCGGCGATGGCGACAACTCGTGTGCAGCTCGCTGGCCGATCGCATTGGCCACTGGTGTTCAATCCCCATGTCGCCACAGTGCCGTCGCGGCGGAGGGCGAGGTTGTGCTGGCTTCCGGCGGCGATGGCGACCACGTCATCCAATCCTTCAGGAATAGCGGCCTGCCCGTCAACACCGCTTCCCCAAGCGAATACAGTGCCGTCCTGCCGCAGTGCCAGGTGATGATTGGCGCCACTGGCGATGGCAATGACATTGTTGAGCGATGGCGGCACCTCGCGCATTTCAGCATACCAACCCGTCGCAAACACATGGCCATCACTTTGCAAACTTAGTGAGGATCGTTGTCCGGAAGCGATCGCCACAATGTTGCTCAGCACATGAGTCTGAAACTCAGGCAATATCTTGTGAAAAACGATTCCCAACGAGGAGTCGGCGTGCAAGACCATCGTTTGAACGTCGCTTGTGGACAATGCCACTGCGTCGCGACGGAATTTATCCGACACAGGCGTCATGGATTTATATTTGCCCCATGAAACAAGTGTCCCATTCGTTTGGATGGCGAAACTATGGTTCGGCCCGGCAGCAAAGGCTTTGACCAAGCCCAAGTCGGCCGGCACAGCGCACTGTCCTTCATCATTCTTGCCAAAAGCCACCAGCAAGCCCGTGCGTGAATGGGTGTAGTTGTCCGTAGAGGAGACGCGCTGATTGTGCCACACTTTGATGGGGCCATTGATGTCACCGTCCAGCGGGATACGCGCCACGATATTGGAATCGTTTTTGACTTCAAATGAACTGCCGATGCCATTGAAGGTGACGGCCGTGGCTCCTTTGAATCCGGCGCCATTCAATGTGATGCTCTTTCGAGCGGCGAGGATGGGAGTCGTCGTATCGATGACCAGTGCTTTCCCTGCTCGATGGATTCCAGATGGATTCGACGTGTATTTGGCACGCAGCCGGAATTTCTGCACGTTCGCGGTTCCTATCGTCGCCGTGGAATGCTGCACGACGGTATACTGATTATTATCCGCTTCATGGACGAGCATCCGGACTTGGACATATAGCTTGTTCGTGGCTGTGAACTCCGGTGGCACATCGAAATTGTAACTGTAGGAATCCGGCACGATACCGATGGGGTCGATTTGTTTCCACTTGTTGCCGTCCGTCGAGAGGTAGAGCGATTCGCAGCCCCAGCCCTTTCCATTTTTCAGCTCTCGAAAGTCGAACGAAGTCAAGGTGACTTGCAGCCGCACCTGTCGCGTGACTTCTGGAAAGATGAACCGATAAGTCAACCGCCCCTCCACATTATTCGTGGTCGGCCCCCAATAGGTATTCGGCGGCGACTGCCATTCGACGTATTTTCGTACCATGTACTGCTCGATGAGATGGCGATCAGCATTCGGTTCGGTCACGTTGGAGTAGCCGTAATCAAAATCCCATTCCGGCTTCGAAACGTGCGCCGACTTCAACATCGGGTAAACCCAGCCCAAACTAACGAGCAACACCATCGCCGCAGCAAACACCGCACGGCGCGCGCGGATTCGCGATGGACTGTTTTTCAGCAGGCGGCCATCAGCCAGCGTGCGTAAATCCTCCAACATTCTTTCGGCACTGGCATAGCGCTTGCGCGAATTCGCTTCGCAAGCGCGGAGCAGCACCGTGTTCAATTCGTACATCGTCGCGCCGTCCAGCTCACCGGCAAAGGTCGGCATCTCGGGGAAATCCATCCGGTCGCGTCCCGTGGAAATCTCGTAGAGCACTTTCCCAAAGCTGAAAATATCCGCCTGCGGCCGACCGGGTCCTTCTGGCGGCAAGTAACCCATCGTGCCAACGAATGACAGCGTGTCATCCGCATCGCATACCAAACCGATATCCGCCAACTTCGGCTGGCCATCCACAAAGATGATGTTCGCCGGCTTGATATCGCGATGGACAAGTTTGTTTTTGTGCAGGTGCTCGATCCCCTCCAAAATGGAAACTCCCAGTGTGACGCACTCCGCAACCGGCAATCGCTTGCGCCGACGCAATTCGCTGCGCAATGTTTTTGGCCGGTACGTATCCTCATCGATCTCACGGCCGCGCTCCTCATCATCAGCCAGCTCCATCACATAATAAAAATAACCCTCCTCATCGTTGCGACCGATGTGAAGTATATCCACCAAACCCGCGTGGGCCCGAGAGACCATCGTGGCGTGGCTGATGCCCTCGAACTCACGATCGAACGGGCGCGGATCCTCGAACTGCGCACGCCTGACAACCTTCACCGCTCTCAACTCACCCGTGACCGTTCGCGCCATCCACACTTCGCCATAGGCACCATGGCCGATCACACGCAGCATCTCGTAATCAGGAATGAACGGAGGAATCGGCTTAGGCGACGACGAAGAATTGTCGATTGTATCACCCATCACTTCAAACAAACCACCGGCAACCCGGCACAATCCCACTCTCAGCAATCGTTATCAGCGGTCTGGTTGTGAATTGAATCTGACACAACCATTTGTAATGTGCCACAATAAACATTTTACACTTTCATCAAAACGCCACACAGCGTCTCATCGGCACATGAACCCCGACATCCGCCCGCCAATGCCGCGTCGTCTGGACTGGCGCATCGGCATCGCGGGCAGCGGATTCATCGTCAGCGATTGCCATCTGGTCGCCTATCGCAAGGCGGGTTTTAATCCTGTCGCCATCGCCTCGCGCTCGCGCATCAACGCCGAGAAGACCGCCGCGCGCCACGACATCCCCAAAGTCTGCGACACCTTTGAGCACTTGCTCGACGATCCCTCCATCGAAGTGCTCGACATCGCCGTGCCCCCCAACGCGCAACTCGCGCTCATCAAAGCCGCCTGCGCGCGCCGCACGCTCAAAGGCATCCTCGCGCAAAAACCGCTGGGCATGGATTACGCCGAGGCCGTCGAGGCCGTGCGCGTTTGCGAGGCGGCCGGCATCGCGCTGGCCGTGAACCAAAACATGCGCTACGACCCCAGCGTCTTTGCAGCGCGGCAGTTGCTCGACGCCGGCGCCTTGGGCGAACCCGTGCTCGCCAGCATCGACATGCGCGGCATTCCGCATTGGATGCCGTGGCAATCCGAACTCGGCTGGGTGACGCTGCGCATCATGTCCATCCATCACCTCGATTGTTTCCGCTATTGGTTCGCGCGATGGGGCGAACCGGCGCGCATCTTTTGCAGCGTTCGAAGCGATCCGCGCACCAAGTTTCCCCATGCCGATGGCATCGCCGCCTACATTCTGGAATGGGACAACGGCCTGCGCTGCGTGGCGTTGGACGACACTTGGACCGGCCCTGCCAAGGAGGGTTGCCCCGCCGACATCCGCATCCACTGGCGCATCGAAGGGCTGGACGGCCTGGCCATGGGCGATCTTGGTTGGTGTCAAAACCCCTACACGACACCCAGCACACTGCGATGGGCGCGCAAAGGGGACGCGGGTTTTAACGAACCACGCTGGACCGAGAGCTGGTTCCCCGATGCCTTCATCGGCACGATGGCGCAACTCCTCATCGCTCTGGAAAGCGGCGCTCCGCCCGCCATCGGTGGTCGCGACAATCTCAACACGATGGCACTGGTGGAAGCCGCTTACCGTAGCGTGGAACAGAGAAGGAGTGTATCGTTGCTCGAAATCACATCACCAAACCCATGAAATCCTATATCGCATTTGCCTTATGCACCTCCGCCATCGGTGTCTCCGTACTGGCGGAACTAGCCAAGCCCGGCCCACCGCGTGGCGACGCCCGCAAACCCGCCACAACCACTCCTACCAATGCCCTGAGTTCCCAATTGCCGGAAATCGCAAAATCATTTCACAGCAACGTGAAGGTTTCAGCTACAGCCACCCATCTCGTCGTAAAGAGCGATGGCATTCCCAAACATCCCACTGGCACCTTCCCGAATGGCGACAATCCCAATAGGATCCAGATGCAGGATTATAACTTCACAATCCCGCTGCAACCCAAACGCGCCGAAAGTCCCAGCAAATTACCGTTCGGCCCCATCGGCGTGGCCATCAACGGAATCCCCTTTTACAATCCCTACAACGCTGAAGGACGCGACGCTGTTATGGGACCCAATGCCGAAATATTCGATTCCTGCTGCGGACACCCCGATCAACGAGGCCGCTATCACTATCACAAATATCCAGCCTGCGTGAAATCACCCTTCAAAGACGATGGCACCGGCCATTCCCCCGTCATCGGCCTCGCATTCGATGGCTACGCACTCTACGGATTCAACGGCGACGACGGCAAACCGCCAACCGACCTCGACGAATGCAACGGCCACACCGATAAAACCCGAGGCTATCACTATCACGCATCCACCAAATTCCCCTACCTGATCGGCGCCTATCGAGGAACCGTGGAGATGGGCAATTTCAATGGCGGCCCCAATCCCTTTGGCAAAGGCGACTCCGGCAAAGGTCCGCCACCCAAAGGAAAAGGCCCACCGCCCAAAGGAAAGGGACCACCCCCTAAAAAAGACGGCCCGCCCAAATAACGATCGCCATCATCGGTACAAACCCCAGAACTGCCGGTTCCAGCTTTTGTACCAGTGCCTTTTTAATTAATACCGACGGTATTTTAATTAATACCGACGGTTCCGGCTTCAATACCGACGGTATTTTAATTTGTACCGACGGTTCCGGCTTCAATACCGACGGTATTTTTATTTGTACCGACGGTTCCAGCTTCAGTACCGACGGTATTTTAATTTGTACCGACGGTTCCAGCTTCAGTACCGACGGTATCGGAGCCAGCCCCGAAGGATTCCCGACAGTCCCCTGCCTCAAAGCGAGACCAAAGCCACATTCTATAATATATTTTCAACTATTTTTCGTCATCCACCCACCCCTCACCGCTGGGCTATAAAGTGGGGTTTTGCTGGGGTTTTCAAACTTATACACCGCCACACAAGAGACCCAAGCGATGATATAATTGAAATATTAACAGAGACCCACTTGATTATACAGAACAATGGTTGCAACTTATTAGCATGATAATAATATATCATATAAAAATAAACACCGGAGCAATCCGGTCAACCCAAGCAATCAACCAAGGAGGTTCTCTATGAAGAGCAACTTTGATGATGAACGTGAGCGCGGCAAGCGTGTCCAAAACTCCATGGAAAAGAACATGACCAACAACCCGACTCTCGGGCCGGTGGCCAGTGGCTATTCCAATATACTATCCGAAGCTGAATCTCTTGCCGAGAAATGCTTTCATCATGACCAGCAGGCGATCGAGCTGGCTCTTGATAAAGAGCGTATCACCGACGAGTTGGTTCAAAAACGGTACATGGCACGTCTCACGGTGCAGGCCACTACTCCGGATGGACTCGACAGTCCGATTTTGCCGACAATAGGTTACAAGCGCAAGATGGACTATAGATCCGGCCTAACCCGAAATCCACTGGAGGCCCTGCCCGTTCCGCCGACACCCTCGGGTGAAGCGCCGCCACCAATGCCATCGCCCTAGTCATTATATTAAACAAACCCGTGCTGTCGGGAAGGACGGCACGGGTCTTATATTCAGGAGTGGAGTGGTGACTAGCCTACTTTACGTAGATGGGTTCCTTGAGCACGCCCAGGTCGGCATAGTTGCGCAGTCGCTCCATCGCCAGTTTTGTGATGCGGCTGCCTGCGCTGAGAATGATCATCCCATCTTTGGTCTCTGCATTTTCCATCAGAAGCTGGCCGGCCTTCACATCTGCCACGCCCAATGTTTGAAGATCGGCCATGTCTGGTGTCGTGGCCTTGAGCACGAGGCAGGTGTGGGCCGCATCGAGCACCACGGGATCGTAGGAGCCGAAGCGGTCTTTCATCATCGTCATGGCCGTCGGCTTGAATTTCTTTTTGGCCTCGAGGTCGAGCAGGTCGTTGAGCACTTTCAAAATCCGGCCACCTTGCGGGATTTGTTCGCCCAAAACGGTGTCGCTGGGAAATCCCTTCCCGTTGTAATCCTTGTTCTGATACCGGATCATCTCGGCGACGCGTTCGAGCCTCGGCAAATGCGCGATGAGCTGGCTTGTCGTGACCGGCAAACGGGCGACGACCTGTTGTTCATCGCTGGTGAGTTCCTCTGCCGCATTGACTTTCTTCAGGAGAGACGGGGGAAGCGTCACATACCCGAGCGGCGCGAGCATGGCGGCTGTTTCCAATTCCCAAAGATTGTCCAACTTCATCTCGATGCCGACTTGGTGGATGTACTCGCGCAATTTCTGGCTGCGGCTGAATTGCGTGGGCGCGGCCAGTGCCAGCACTTCGGTGAGAAGTTGCAGGCTGCCGTTGAACGTTTTCTCCAGCAAATCCGCCTCGGACATCAGGGCGGCGTGCTGCTTCGCGGCCGATTCAATCGTGTGCAGAAACGAATCGGGCGAGCTGTCCTCCGGCACGAAGGCGAAAACATGGTCGCGATTCACCGCCTCGAATATGATTTCGGCACGGTCGCGCGGCACCACAAGAATGCGCGTCGTCTTGGGCGCATTTCCAAAGGCTTCGGAGAGAAACGCGACCCCGCCATTTTCTGCGTCGCCACAATTGCAGACAACCACCGCAAAGGGCGGCGACTGGCCCATCAACGCGGCAGCCTCGACGGGTTGGGTCACGACGACCGCTTCAAATTCAGCGCCCAAATCACTCTTGCGCGCGGCCAGTGACCCTCCCTGCAAATCCACCAAAAGAATTCGGGTGCTCATGGTTTCATTTATTGTAACAGAAAGTCTCGATTTTGCACGCCGAATGGGCATCGTCATCCCCTACCATGAAACTGGGCATCATCAACAGCGCCTTTGGGCAGGCGGGAGTGGATACCGCCACCGGTCTGCGCCACATCGCGCGCATCGGCTTTGATTGCGTGGACATCTTCACCGAGGCCGAGGGTATTTCCAAAAAGGAAGTGCAGCTCGTGCGCAGCACCGCCTCGAAACTGGGGCTGCCCATCATCTCACTGCCCGTCGTGGCCGTGGGGCTAATTGATTTCAACGATCCCGTGCGCGAATATCATCTGGCGCGCTGCAAGAAATTCATCGACCTCGCTCAGTCGTGGGGCGCGCGCAACATCCTGCTTGTTCTGGGCGAATACATCTGGCAACGCGAAGTCATCCCGCCAACGGCCCAGTGGCAGTGGGGTGTTGAAACCTGCCGGCGCCTGGGCGATTACGCGGACAAGAAGGGCGTGGACATCGCGCTGGAGCTTGAGCCATTCCGATTGAGCCTGCTCCACAACGTGGGCGAGATGGTGCGCTTCGTGGATGAATGCGATCACCCGCGCGTGCAGGCGAACATCGACATCAGTCATCTCGTGCTCAGCGACACATCGCCGGCCGATCTGCGCGCGCTCAAAGGCAAGGCCATCCACGTGCACCTTTCCGATTGCGACGGCAAAGTGCATGGCGATCTGCCGCCGGGTCGCGGCGTTGTGAAATTCGCGCCGTACCTGCAAGCCATCAAGGAGCTGAAGATCGACGGCGTGGTCTCCATCGAACTGGAATATTCTCCCGACCCCAAGCGCATCGTCGAATGGGTCACCGAAGCTTACCGCGAAACCGCCAAGCTGATGGACCAAGTTGGCCTGCGCGGTTGACTTGAATAGGGCGGCGATGACATTCGTAAAACAACTATGAAACGGCGTGAATTCATCCAAGTCGGTCTGGGTGGATTCGGTGCACTGACGTTGCCGGAGCTGTTGCGGCTACGCGCGCAAGCGGCGGAAAAACCAACGGAGACGGCTGTCATTCTGGTTTGGTTGCGCGGCGGCTGTTCGCATCTGGATACATTCGATCCCAAACCCGAAGCGCCGATTGAATTCCGCGGCCCATTCCAAACCATCGCCACCAAAGTGCCTGGCATCCGATTGACGGAGCTGCTGCCGCGTCATGCCAAAATCGCCGATCAATTCACGCTGTTGAGATCCATGTCGCATACAGGCGGAGGTCATCCGGCTGGCTCACTGCAAATGCTCACGGGCGATACCGACCCGGCTGATAAACAGAAGCCTGTCTATCCAGACTGGATGAGCGTCACGAATCTGTTGCGGCAAAATCGGCGCAAGACGATCCCCAATTATGTCGGCGTGAATCCGGTGGCGGGTTACGACGGCTTTCAGATCGCAGGCTCCGCTTATTTGAATCCGGCTTACGGACCGTTTTCTGTCACCGGCGATCCCAGCGCGCCCAACTTTGTCGTGCCCAACATCGGCATCAAAGACAGCGGACAGGCTGAGACATTGCGCGAGCGGGTGTCGCTCCGCCAGAGTTTGGACCGCCTTTCCCGCGCAACCGATCAGCACGGCGCGATGGGTGCGCTTGATGCTTTCGAGGCGCAGGCGCTGACGCTGCTCACGAGTCCTTCGGCGCGCGATGCGTTCGATCTTTCACGAGAACCCGATGCGCTCCGCGAACGATATGGCCGCAACGCGTGGGGGCAGCAATGCCTCATGGCCCGGCGATTGGTTGAGTCGGGCGTGAGCGTAGTCACAACCACTTTCGATGGGCCTTTGTGCGGTCGCGTCAACAATTGGGACGATCACTCTGTGAACCAGCACATCTTCGACGCGCTGAAATTCAGGATGCCCGTTGTCGACCAAGCCGTCACCGCGCTCATCGAAGATCTTCACGCGAGAGGCTTGAACAAGCGAGTGATGGTGATTGTCTCAGGCGAATTTGGCCGCACACCGCGAATTTCGCATGTGGCCAGCAGCGGAGGCGGTGTCGCCAGTGGACCGGAAGGAACAATCCAGCCCGGGCGCGATCATTGGCCGAATGTGTTCACGATGCTGTGGGCTGGAGGCGGAATCCAAACGGGCGGCGTCATCGGCGCTTCCGATGCGAAGGGAGAATTTCCAGCAGAGCGTCCCTTCGGGCCGGGCGATTTTCTCGCCACAGTTTATCATCATCTCGGCATCGATGCGCCGCACGTGACGATTCCTGATTTCACCGGCCGACCCATTTCAATCCTGCCCACCGGCAAACCCATCCCCGAACTTTGCCGCACGGCTTAATCGGCACGGCAGCGCTTCGCCGGCTTCACGATTTTCCTGCGGGCGATTGGGCAAAGCAGAATTCTTCAACCACCCGGCCGCCGATGAGATGCTCCTGGATGATACGCTCCAACGCGGCAGGAGTGGCGGAGTGGTACCAAACCGCTTCAGGGTAAACGACGGCGATCGGGCCGCGTGCGCACACACGCAGGCAATTGGCTTTGGTGCGATACACGAGCGGTTCGGGGCCGGCCAAACCCAGTTCCTTCAATCGGCGCTTCAAGAATTCCCAAGATTCCAGGCCGCTTTCTTTCGTGCAGCAATTCGATTCGGACTGATCGGCGCAGAGAAAAATGTGGCGGCGATAATGATGAAGCCCCAGCGCGTCCGCCATCTTTGAAAGGTCATCGGCCATGCGCGCAATTGGAACGGAAAGCGGGCGGCACGTCAACGCACGCAAAAGCTGGACGCGACGCCATCACCCGCTATTTTCGGTTCATGACAAAGCACTGCCTCATTTTCGCTGTCTGGTTTGTGGCAAGTGCCGCGGCGGAAAACTGGCCGCAATGGCGCGGGCCTTCCGGCACAGGCGTCACAACCGAAACGGAACTCCCCTTGAAATGGAGCGCGACGACAAATGTTTCGTGGAGAGTGCCGCTTCCTGATCGCGGGAATTCGACGCCGGTGATTTGGGGCGACCGGATTTTTCTCACTCAGTATCTGGAAAAAGAACGGCGGCGCACATTGATGTGTCTGGACCGAAAAGACGGGCGGCTGCGCTGGCAACAAGGAGTCGTGTACGAACCCAAGGAACCGACACATCCGGACAACCCGCCGTGTTCCGGTTCGCCAGCAACCGATGGCGAGCGAGTGGTGACGTGCTTCGCATCGGCGGGAGTGTTCTGCTACGACTTTGAGGGAAAGGAACTCTGGCGGCGTGACCTCGGCCGACTCGATTTCGAATTCGGGCCGGGAACTTCGCCGGTGATTCATGGCGATCTCGTTTTCCTTTATCGCGGACCGGACAAAAATGCCTTCACCATCGCGCTGGATAAACGCACTGGAAAAACGGTCTGGAAAGTCAACGACCCATCGGTCGTCACCGAAGGTCGCACGGATGGTTTTCGCGGTCAGAAAGGAATGATCAGTTCTTACTGCACTCCGATTCTGATCATCGCCGGTGGCCGCGAGGAATTGATTGTGACTGTGCCCGGACAAGTGATGGCCTTGGAGCCGAAGACCGGCAAGCTGTTGTGGAATTGTCATGGATTGAATCCGCTCGTGTACACCGCACCTATGGCGGCCAATGGAATCGTCGTGGCTATGGGCGGTTTTTTTGGAAACACGATCGCTGTGATGGCGGGAGGAACCGGCGATGTGACACAGTCGCGCCGATTATGGCAAACTGTCCGGACGAAGAACCGGCTGGGCACGGGAGTGATTCACGGCGATCATTATTTTGTTTTTGACACAGAAAATCCGGTCGAGTGCATCGAGTTGAAAACGGGAAAGGCGGTCTGGCAGGAACGGCTCACCGCCAAGGGCGCGAAAACTGAATCGTGGTCGTCGATGATTCTTTCGGGCGACCGGATTTACATCTTGAACCAGTCTGCGGAGACTTTTGTGTTTCGAGCCGCGCCCAAGTTCGAGCTGCTCTCGGTGAACACGCTCGATGGGGCGATGTGTAATTCCTCGCACGCGGTATCCGGCGGGCAGATCTTCATTCGCACGCAACGCGATCTCTGGTGCATTGGCAAGCGGACGACGCAATGAGGGGCGCTATTTCAATTCGATGATACGCACGGCGCCTGCAGGGACGATGAGTTCCAAAGAGCCGGTTTTGGCGGTGAGTCGATCGTCGGGCAGAAGCCGGTCGCGCGCAGCAGTGAACGGAACCCGACTGGTGATCCGCACTTTTCGATTCTGACGATAATCCGTCGGAGTGATTCCATGTTGCGGTTTGTCCTGGCCGAATGGGTTCAGGAGAGTCACCAGCCAGCTGTTGGCTGTGCGATTGATCATCCATTCCACATCGCCGGCCACTTCGATGGGCATCTGTCCGCGCGAAAGATGAGCGATCAATCGGGGCACGGCAGGCACGACTTGTCGGCTGATGGACATTCCATGCGGCACGGCCAGTTGAATAATCCGGCCTTGGCCACGATCCAGCGCGGCGCAGAAAATATCGCCGCTGTCGGTTGTCGCGATGGGGCGAACGCCTTTGGCTTCGATTGGCCGGTATCGGAATCGTGGTGAAGGGTGAATCGCCGGATCATTCAGCCAGCGATAATTGTCGGCCTCTTTGGTGGCACCCGCTGCTGGCAATTTTAATTCAGCCAGACCGGGGCCGGTGAGATGCGTATCGGCGATGACGAGTGTGCCGCCTTTTTCAACATAGCTGGCGAGCCGCTTGCCTTCGGCGACGGTGAGTTCGATTTCGCCGGTGGCGATCACGACGGGATACGTGTCGATCGTGCGCCATTTGGCAGGATCGGGATAAGCAAAGATCACGTCAAAGATGTCGCCGAACACACCGGGCAAATTGACTTCGTTGATGGCGGTGATGGGGCGTTGGCTCTCGACTCCAATCGGGTGATAGGCAGTCCAGAAATATTCCTCGAGCATTTTCTCGTGATCGCCGAAGAGAAATTTTTCCTGATGACCGTGGATGTTCTTGAATGAATTTGGCCAGAAGGGCGCAGGCTCCCAGCCATGCGCATGGTCGACCAAAAAGGCGATAGGAGTGAAGGGCTGGCCGCGATCGGGTTCGCGCGCGGTGGTGCGCAGGAAGCGATCCACCAGTTTGCCTTTGGGCGAAAGCTGCACGGGATGAATCCCGGCGGCGGTGGTCCCGCCCGGCTCCCAGAATTCGTCGAATCCCTGTTCATGATAGAACACCGAGCTGCCAGCCATGTACTGGTACCAGATGTCGAACTTGTACCAGGTCATGCCCGCGCCTGAGACGACAGAATAAAAGTTGTCCAAAAAGTTCTGCGGTGTGTGGAAGCTGGATTGGTTGCTGAAGATGGTGGAGGAATCGCCGAAGTTGCAGGAACGATACGTGGCGGTCTGAATGCCATGTTGCCGCGCGGCTCCGCGCATGAAGGCCCAGCGCATGGGCAGCACGGACGAAGTGGCCGAAGCGGATTCGTAGCCGATGATCCGCGCGCCCCAATCGGCGCAGAGAGGTGTGTAGGCGATGTTGCCGACAGAGAGACAGGCGATGACATCCTGATACGGATTGGCGTCCAGATTTTTGCCGTACACTGCACGGTACTTGGCGGCGTTTTCCGCGAGCAATACGGGAGTAAATGACTCGACGAGTTTTCGGCGCGAAGTGGCGCCTGCCGTGGCTTGTGTCATCACTTCGGGTTTCGGATAAAAGTAGCCGAGGCTCTCGCCTGAGATGGAGCCGATGAATCGGTCGCGATATTTCTGAAACAACTCGATTCCCTTTTCGCCAATCGGTGCACCGGGATGATAGTTCATCATCATTGCCCACTGACGGCTCGGGTTTTTGTCGAGCCATTGCGCGAAGGCCAGCCCGTTGGGATTCACCTCGCCTGTTTTGATATCGGTGACGAACACGCCCGCGCCGACACCGTGGAATGTGGGGACAATGCGTGGGTCGCTGAAGATGGGCACATCGTCGCGCCCGCCATACAGCTTCTCGAAATCCTCCCGCGTTTTGGCGTCGGCGACTTGGTACGGAAACTTGACCCGATCCGTTTTGTTACTCAGCCAAGTCTTGGAACCATCGGCCAGGCTCGTGTTCCAGAAATAGAGAAAGTCGCCGTTGCGAAATGTGCGTGGCTTCCAAGCGGCAGGCAGTTTGAAATCGGGTTTCTTGCGTGCGAGCGGTTCGAGTCCATCGGGAATTCCTCCTCGCCACGATTCCAGCAATCGCCACGATTCTCGCGCAGGCCGCTCTTTGACGTACGGACGGAAATCGGGGTCTGTTGTCAACGCCATCACGTCCACTTGCCGGGGCTCGAGTTCTTTGACCGTCGTCAACAGACTGATTTTCGCTGCGCCTTTTTTGAGTCGCATCGCGTGTTTGTCCCAGCCGAACGCCCAGCCGAAGTAGAGTTTCATCTCGTTGTCTTCTTCCACCACGGCGCGGTCACCGAACCGTCCTTCTCCAGCGACGGCGCCTGCCTGCTCGATGCGAATCTGAAACCGCTCTGTCTTCTCGCGCCAATCACCGTATCGGACCCAAAGGAAATACTCGCCATCGACGGGCACTTCCACGGTCTTGGTGACCACGGCTTTGTCATCATCGCCGGCGGTGGCGATCGAGAGAAATCCGCTCTCGCCGCCCTGGCACCATTCGGCGGCCCAGCCGGGGCCGGATAATCCCCAATGCCCAGCCGTCTTTTTCATCTCCGGTTTGCCCATCGGCCAGCAGAATCCACGGATGCCCTCGAAATGTTCGGCTTCAATCCAAAGTCCTTCTGCGGCTGAAACAACGCCGCTACCGGCGAACAGCAGCACGGCGAAGAAGGCGGATGAAATATGGGCTGTGGGATTGCGAGAAACGGGAATCATGCGGTGTCAATAAATCCAGCGGCGAAACCTGACAAGCCAATTGCGCTGGCGAAGAAACGGACGCGATTAGCGCAACCGGATTTGGAAACGCGAATACGGCGGCTCGAATGGGTTGTAACCTCCGCCTCCACCGCTGTCGGTCGAGTTCACCGGCCGACCCATTTCCATCCTGCCCACCGGCAAAGGAACCGACACATCCGGACAACCCGCCGTGTTCCGGAGAAAACGGCGTTACTTCGTTCCGTTTAGCCGTTCAACAGGTAGGAGCGCCGAAGCTCGGGCAGCTTAAACCAGCCGCAGGTTTTGAGGATGAATCCAATCGCCTCGCTCTCTTCCTCTTCGAGGCTGTCCGTACCGGCAAAGTCGCCCAGTTGCCATACGCGGCAATGCAGCCAGTGCCTATCGTCGGGCGTCAATTTCTTGGCTAGGGACTGTAGTTTGGCCTGCAGCCCATCCGGCCCGTGGGTGGTGATGAGGGAGAGGAGCTCCTCCGGTGACCCGACGCCGAGATGGGCCTCCAACCAGTGCTGCTCGTGGGAGGATAGCTTGGCGTCTGCGGCGGCGAGCAGCGCGCAGCTAATCCTGAGAAACTGCAACGCCAAATCGGAACCAGGCTCTGTGATCTCCCGGCTTTCCAGCCTGGCCACAGTGTGGCTCGCTCCCGCCGCAATCGCCACCACGCCGCTCAAGTTTGCAGGCACGTTGCATTGGCCGTATTTATTTTCTCCCCACGCGACGACGGTGCCGCCCTTTTTGAGAGCCACAGTGTGCGAGGAACCCATCGCAATCGCCACCACGCTGTTCAAGTTTGCAGGGACGTTGCATTGACCGTCTGTATTGTATCCCCACGCGACGACGGTGCCGTCCTGTTTGAGAGCTACAGTGTGCCCGCATCTCGACGCAATCGCCGCCACGCCGCTCAAGTTTGCAGGCACGTTACACCGACCGTCTTCATTGAATCCCCACGCGACGACGGTGCCGCCCTTTTTGAGAGCCATAGTGTGTTTGAAACCCATCGCAATCGCTACCACGCCGCTCAAGTTTGCAGGCACGTTGCATTCATCGTTTTTATTGTATCCCCACGCGACGACGGTGCCGTCCTGTTTGAGAGCCACAGTGTGGCACTGTTCCGCCGCAATCGCCACCACGCCGCTCAAGTTTGCAGGCACGTTGCATTGGCCGTATTCATTTTCTCCCCACGCGACGACGGTGCCGTCCTTTTTGAGAGCCACAGTGTGGTAACTTCCCGCCACAATCACCACCACGCCGCTCAAGTTTGCAGGCACGTTGCACCGACCGTCTGAATTGTTTCCCCATGCCACGACGGTGCCGCCCTGTTTGAGAGCCACAGTGTGAGCGCGTCCCGCTGAAATCGCCACCACCCCACTCAAGCCTGCGGGCACTTTGGTTTGGCCAAAGAAGTCGCTTCCCCACGCGACGACGGTGCCGTCCTGTTTCAACGCCACGGTGTGATACAGTCCCGCGGCAATCGCCACCACACCACTCAAGCCTGCGGGCCCTGTGGTTTGGCCTTCACTGTTGCGTCCCCACGCGACGACGGTGCCGTCCTGTTTGAACGCCACGGTGTGAGCCCCTCCCGCGGCAATCGCCACCACCCCACTCAAGCCTGCGGGCACTGTGGTTTTGCCAAAGCTTTCGCTTCCCCACGCGACGACGGTGCCGTCCTGTTTCAACGCCACGGTGTGAAAGTCTCCCGCGGCAATCGCCACCACCCCACTCAAGCCTGCGGGCACTGTGGTTTGGCCATCGCCGTTGCCTCCCCACGCGACGACGGTGCCGCCTTGGGGAATAACACGCCGGTTTGGGTCTTGCGGTGCTTGGTCCCAAGGGCGGGCAATTCGCTGAAGTTCGCTGCGCCTTTTCACCAGAGTCAGGATGGTTGATTCCTTAAGTTTAGCGGGCAAGAGTTCTACCTGCTTAGAAAGCTTACTAGCCCGGGCTGCCGCCACTTGTGCTTGCGCAGCAGATGCCTTGGCTGGGGCTGTGCCAGCGCGTTCTGCCACCTTTGCCGCTGAGGCAGCCGAGTCCGCAGCCAATCCGGCCATACGGGCAGCCGTGGTAACGAGTTCCTCAATCTCCGGTAGTTCCTTGGCCTTGGCCGCGGCCTGGGCGGCTTGCTCCGCAAGCCGGCTGCTTTCGCTAGCGCGCTGGGCAAGAAATGCGGCCAGAGGCTCCAGCGCCACGCCGGCGACTTTGGCGGCCTGAGCGGCGGCGGCCTGAGCTTGCGCAGCAGATGCCTTGGCTGGGGCTGTGCCAGCGCGTTCTGCCACCTTTGCCGCTGAGGCAGCCGAGTCCGCAGCCAATCCGGCCATACGGGCAGCCGTGGCAACGAACTCCTCAATCTCCGGTAGTTCCTTGGCCTTGGCCGCGGCCTGGGCGGCCTGCTCCGCAAGCCGAGCGCTCTCCTGGGCGCCCTGCCTATGCAGAGCACCAACGGCCTCCAATGCGGCCGCAGAAGAACCCACCGCCAAAGCGGCAGATGCGCGCGCCTGTTCCGCGCTGGCCTTCGCTGCCACGGTATTTGGCTCTTGGGCTAGTCGCTCTGCTGCTGTCGCTTCTACCTCAGCCGTCGCCGCGGCGCGGGCCGCCGCGGTGGCGTAGTCTTGCGCCTCGTTCAAGATCTTGGTTTGGGCACCAGCGTGCGCGGCACGCTCGGCGGCGGCAGCATTATCCCGAGCCGAGGTAGCCAGCAGCGCAACAACCGGCTCTAGCGTCAAGGCCGCGGCTTTGGCAGCTCGCGTGCCGTCGGCCTGCGCGTTGGCAGCGGCAGCGCTGATGGCGGCCATGCGCGGCGTTGTCTGCGACAGCTCTGCGGCGGTGCGTTCAGCCGCACTCCGGGTGGCCTCCCGTATGGGACTAACCACCCGCTTGTCTATTGTAGCCTTGGCTTGGTCCTGCACCACACTCGACTGAGTAGTAGCAGTGCTCTGGGCCTTCTGGGCTGTTTCGAGAGCGCCTTGGGCGGCCTGTGCGCTTCGGGTTGCTGCGAGGGCCTGGTAGCTGGCCACGCCTAGCCCCAATTTCTCCAAATATGATTGGGCGTTTTGCGCCACCACCAAGGCGCGCGCTGCCTCTCGGGCCGCGGTCTGCGCCTCCTCCGCTGCCGCTTTGACTTCGACTAAATTCTGCGTGCGGGCAGCATCATTTGCCAATCTCGCCGCCGCCTCGCTTTTGGCACGTGCGTTCATTGCGCTCCTGGCCGCTTGGTTCGCTGTCTCGACCGCGACCTTGACAGCCACAGCCTCCTTCGCCTTGCCGGCCGCTGCCTGAGAACGGGCCGCTGCCTGAGTCGCCTCTTTCGCCGCCACTTGAGCGGAAAGGGCTAGGCGTCGTGCGGCCTGTTCCTTTTCCGGGGCAATTCCGGGAACCGCAGCAACAGCTTTCAAGGCCAGTTCCGCCTCTTCCGCAGCGCTATCTGTTTCATTAGAAAACTTCAGCACCTCCGCGGCCAACGCCACGAGTTGCTCTTCCACAGCCCGGGCTTCGGCTGCGGTCTCCGACCGAATGATGGCGTCCAGAAAAACGGCCGCCTGCGCCGCCTGCAACTTTGCGAGTCGAGCTTTCTCCAAGGCAGCACGTTCCGCTAACGGGCCTATGGTTTCACCCGCTGCCCCAGTCGCCAGGAGGGCGGAAATCTTTGCCAAGGCCACCGCACTTTCAGCGGTGGCCGCCTTGGCTGTGGCCATAACAACGCTGGCCGGTTGTGGAGCTGCAGCCAGCCGCTCGGCCGCATCTGCTTGGGTCTGCGTCTGCCGAGCTGCGCTGGCGGCCTCCGATTCTGCGGCAGCAATCTGATTCGCTGCAGCTTTCACAGCCTCAACGGCCACGCGGGCACGGGCCAACTCCCGGATGCCCGTAAAATTTTCCAGGAAGCCGCGGCTGGCGTTGGGCGTGTCCATCTTGTTGTCATTGGAAAGGAGGAGGCTCCTAGTTGCTGACTCTACGGGGACAGCCCAAGTGTAGGATTCATCCTTGTCACCGACTTTGCGTGAGGCGTGCGCTAACAGCCAGCTCTTGCCCCTCATGCGCACGGTGAAGCGCCCGTCGGCATCGGTCTTGGTGGCCGGGCTTCCCAAGGCAACCCAGAAGGGGAGGTCGTCCAGCCCTTTGTCCGACTGGGACATCTGGGTGATGTCGAGGCGTTCGTAAAACGCACCGGGGCCGGCGATGGCATTGTCGGCGGCGGCGATGATTTGCGCGTCGCTCACGACGTGGATGCTGACCAGTCCGAGCTTCACGTTTTCCCTCCCTTTAGTGACGATGAAGACTTGCCCGGTGACTTCCCGTTCGCGGGTGCAGCCCGTCAGTAGGGT
>CAMDOH010000037.1 GCA_945903605.1 Akkermansia muciniphila | reverse complement strand
ACAACATGTGAATCACCCGCCGAAAATTCATGTAGCTCTGCGCGGAGAGGTTTAAGTCATCAAGCCACGCCTGAACATCAGGCGTCGTCACATCGCAACAATCCTTGCGAAATGCCTTCGCAAAACGCGGAAGCCTCGCCCTCAAATCGTGCAGGTAACGAGGGCGTGCCTGCCTTGCCTCTTTCAGTCGGATCACATCAGTGGCAACCTCAGCCACAGACTTGCGGGTGATGCTCTTGTTCCTAGCAGCGTAAAAATTCGCAGCCGCTCGCAACACAGACAAATCAGAGACAATCTTCAGGCATTCAGTAACTGCATCAACAGAGGCCAGCAAGGTGACGCCACATGGCTTCAAGGATTGAATGGCCGCTGCGTACTCAGCGGCCTGCTCATTCGTCATGCTCGCAGCGACAACCTGCCTCCCGCTCAATTGCCGAGCCAAAAGATGGGCCTCTTCCAAGGCTTCAACTTCCGTCGCGTAGGAATCAAACCGCCGCATGCCGTTGGCGTAGTTGGCAACCATATAGCCAAAGCCCCCTGTTGGAATAGATCGGCGGTAGATAGTGACGACAACTTGTCCGAGTCGAATCTTGCGTGGCCAAGCCGGTTTGCCCGGACGCTTGCGAGATGCTTTCGCGGCCATGCGCTACTGTTGCATTAGTGTTGCATTAATTGCAACTCACAAAATAATGCAACCAACAACTTAGCATCTAAGTGATTGATTGTGAAGCTGGAGCCAATGGTCGGGATTGAACCGACGACCGACGGTTTACGAAACCGTTGCTCTACCACTGAGCTACATTGGCCGCTGAAGGGCGGTTGGATTTATCGGTATGTTCTTTTGTGGCGCAAGTAAATTCCTTCCGGTCTTCCGGTTTGTGGTGATAGCGTCGCGCCATTCGTACTATGCAAAATGAAGCCAGCTATCGTGGTCTTCCGGCGCTCGCCGGTCTTTGTTCTTTCGACGAGGTATTCCGGCCGGGGCTCTCGGTGGAACAGTGTGTGCGTCGGCTTAAACGTTATCATTATGCGTTCAAACGACTGCATGAAATCTTCATCGCGCGTATCACAGCCGAGCCAGTTTACGAGTTGAAGATGGGCTTCAGCTTGCATGCTTATATTTGTTCCGAGCACACAACGGCACTACGTTCGAGGGTGGGTGAAATGCGTGAGCCGCCGCTGGGGCTTGAGGATTCACCGGATGATCATCTCGGGATTCTGTTCGATGAAATTCTGGCTGCCCCAACAATTGAAGAATTGATTCTCGGCCTTTACGAGGTGGCTTTGCCAGCGATTGAAGCGGCGCTTGAAATGCATCTTGAGGATACGAATCCGCTGGCTGATCAACCTACGGTCAGGCTGTGCAAATTCGCACTGTTGGAGTTGGACGAGATGTGCACTTATGGCGCGCAGGTCATCGCAAGGTTGGTGGATCGTGAAACTCGTGCGCGTGTGCAGCCATGGCTCGATTTGCTGGACGATTGCCTTTCGGCTGCTGGAGGACTGGAGGGTTCGCTGTCGCCTGCAGTCAAAGCCATCATTCGTCAACATTCAGACAAACCATTTATTTTTGATGGCCGACCGAAGCGTGATCAGCGTTTTTCCGATCCGTACAACATGGGGGTGAATGCCGAGGTTTTTTTGTACGATGAACAAATGCCGCCGGAACCCAAGATCTTGATGATGTTTTACAAACGTCTTCGCGAAATTGATGTGCCGGAGATGATGGCGAGCATCATTGCGCAGACGCCCGGGAAACCTTGGAATTATTACCGCGATTTGACACGTCAACTTTGGGATGAGGCGCGCCACGCGATGATGGGTGAAGTGGGGTTCAGAAGTTTAGGCATCGATTGGCCAAAACTGGTGATGGTGAATTTCACTTGGTCGCTCGCTCTCAACACTCAGCTTAAGCCAATCGAGCGTCATGCCGTGCTTTATTTTATCGAGCAGGGGCTGATGCCAAAGACCGGCAAGCGTCACGAATGGGAAGTGGGGGTCGCCTCAAAGAATCCGCTCTCGGCGCTCTTTCAAGATTACGATTGGGCGGATGAAGTGTTGCACGCGCGCATTGGCCGCGACTGTTATGTGAAAGATTTTAGTGATGCGAAGAAGTCGGTGGAATATGGCGACGCCTGTTGGAGTCGCGTATTGCTGGATTGGAACAGGTATCGCGAGGAGGGACTGACACAGCATTTGAACTGGTGGCCAGATGTCTATCGTGCCGCTTGTCGAACGTGGGGAATTGAACCCGACGCAAAAGTTCTTGCGTATGACACGAGCTACGAAACGGTCCGAGCCGATCTGAAAAATCTGTCCGGTTCGGCTTGATCGGGCGTCACTCTCCGCGAGGTTTGTTCAGCAACAACGCGAGTTGATGGCCGAGCCAGACGGCGATGAGACACATCGCGACGGAGGCGAGCACGTTCCAACCCGCTTTCAGCCACGCGCCTTTTTCCGTCAATTGAATTGTCTCGAGGCTGAAACTGGAGAAGGTGGTGTAGCCGCCGCAAATGCCAACGAGGAGGAAGAGCCGAGCTGCCGGATTGAGCAGGGGTTCACCGCCGGAGTTTTTCAAGTAAGCGAATAGGCCGATCAGAAAGGAACCGCTTACGTTTACAAAGATCGTTCCTGCGGGAAAGTCGAGCAATGCAGGGAGCTTGCCTTCGAGCTTTTGCTGCGCCCAATTTCCGATTGCATATCGTGAAATGCTGCCGATGGCTCCCCCAAGCCCAATCCAAATCCAATTCATGCCGATAGAATACTCAGAGGATGAAACGGAAGCGAGCGTGAGCGATTCGCTGGTGAATTATTCGGGCGTTTTGAATGGAGCGCGAACGTGCATGCGCATTGATCGTGTACTGATCCAATAGCGCGGATCATTTGGATCCATCCAAACCCATTGGCCAGTGGGATCCACCCAACGGCCGGTGGCAGCATCCCAAGTGGCATTGGCTGGCCTTCGCGAATTATTTAACGTCACAGCTGGGTCAACGTAGAAATCGCCGTACTCACCATTGCGAGTTGTGCCAGCGAGTATGTGAACACCCGGTTTTGCTTTTGAGAAGGCTCGTTGAGCGGGGTCAGTGGGTTCAGGAGTTAGCTGGTAATTGAATGGCTTCAGAGTGGGGTCCATTCGGAGCGGATGACCCTTGCCCATTTTTGGCTTGATGGAAGCGCGTTGGGCGAAGGAAATTTGCGATGTGAGGCACAATGTAAATGCGCCAATGAAAAGTGTTGAGAGAATCCAATTCGGCCGGATAGACCCGTTCATGCTCCGTTAGACGACAACGGCAACGGGTTGGTTAATTATTTTTTGTGACGCCGTCGTGGCTGAGTTTGATGTAGTCCTGCAGCACTCGGATAGTCTCGCGCAATTCGTGATCATTGAGCGGATTATCCTGATTCAACAAAGCTTCGATTTCGTCGGGTGCGGTTCCAGTAGGAGGCGTCTCAGTGGTTTTCTTTGGCTCGAACGGTTTGAGAGGCTGGTTATTTTTCGCCGCATCCAGTCGAAGTTCAAATAGTTTTTCTCCCGATGCAGCGCGTTTGGCCCGTTCCGACTTGCGTGCTTCCGTGATAGCTTTCAAATCGTCGCGCTCCTTGATGCGTTCGGATTCGTTCAGCGAAACGGATTTGGTCGCCTGCTGTTTTTCCATGCGAACGATGTCTTCGTTCACATATTTGTAATCGGTATCCTTCACGATTCGCGCGGCGCTTCGTTGTTTGAGGGAATCAAAGTACTGTTGAGCGCGGTTCAATTTTGTGAAGTCAGCTGCCTGAATCTGATCTGCGGGCAGGGCATTGGGCAGTCGCAATTCTCCAATTTCCATGTGATCAAAAATCGAGGGTAAAATGACATCCGGCGTCACTCCAATCATCTGAGTAGTGGATCCAGAGATGCGATAGAATTTTGAGATGGTGAACTTCAATTGTCCTTTGTCCTCGCCGAGTCCTTTGGCGGCCGTGCGCTGAATGGGGATGAGTTGCTGGACCGTGCCTTTGCCATGAGTAATTTTGCCGCCGACGATGACAGCTCGGCCATAATCCTGTAGTGCGCCAGCTACGATTTCTGATGCCGAAGCGCTCATGTGGCTCACGGCCACTACAAGTGGACCGTCGTATTTCACGCTCTTATCTCGATCGTTCAGTTTTTGGATTTGGCCGAGGAAATTACGGATCTGCACCACTGGGCCGGTTTCGATGAACAGACCGGTCAAATTCACTGCTTCGGGCAGCAACCCGCCGCCGTTTTTGCGCAAGTCCAAGACGAGGCCATGGATGTTTTCTTGTTTCAATCTGTCGATGAGAATGGCGACGTCGCTGGTGCAATTGTCGTAAAAGCCGGGCAAGTCGATGACGCCGATGCGTTCGGTTTTGGCGCCGTCCTTTTTGTCGATGATGTAAGCCTTGGCCATTTGGTCGGCCAGTGGCACTTCATCGCGAATGATCGAGATTACTTTAGTCGCGCCATCAGTGGAGGTGGAGGGGATAATGGTGAGGCGAACTTCGGTGCCTTTGGCTCCACGAATCATCGAGACCACTTTGTTGAGCTTCATTTCGATGACATCCACCGGCTCATCCTTGCCTTGGGCGACAGCCACTACGCGGTCATTGGCGTGGATCAGTTTCCCTTTTTCTGCAGGGCCGCCGGGCATGATCCGGACGATTTTTGTATAACCGTCCTCGGCCTGTAGCACTGCGCCGATGCCGGTGAGTTTCATTTTTACGCTGTTGATGTCGAAGTTTTCAGCCTCAGCCGGACTCATGTAATCGGAATGTGGATCGTAGGCGTGTGTCATGGAGCTGAGATAAGTTTCGAGAACTTCAGATTCATCCATGTCCGAGACAGTCTTCAATAGGCGTTGATACCTGCGCTGAATGACTTCGAGCGCTTTTTTCGTCGCAGCTACATCGTCGGCGGCTTTGGGTTTGCTCAGCCGGTCAGCGAGCAATTCAAATTTGATGCGTTGATTCCAGAGCGTCTGCGCTTCGGCATCGTTTGCTGGCCAAAGCGCTTTGGTTCGGTTGTAGTTGAATTGTTCCTTCGTGGTGAACTGGAATGGATTCTTGATGAGATTCTCGACGAGTTTGTTTTTTTCACCCAGCCGCTTGAGATAGAGATTGCGAATTTCGTGTGCGGGAGAGATGTCGCCTTTGAGAGTGATGTCGTCGAGCTCCGTGGCGTACTTGGCCTGAAAACCGTCGATGTCTTTTTGGAGAAAGACCAGGTGGTTCAAATCCAGCGCGTCGATGTAGTTGCTCAGAAAAATGCGCGACATTTCGTCGTTGAGCGGCTTTTGTCGGTAATGGACTTGGCCGATCATTTTTGCGACAGCTTGCGCAATCGCGCCGGATTGCTCTTGGGTAAGGCTGGCTGCCTGCAGCATGATTTCAGCCGCGAGGAACGCCACGAGTAGAATCGTCTTCAATCTCATCGAGGCTCAATTTGACGGATTCCATTCCGGAAGCAAGTGAAAGCTCCTAACCTTGACAATCCTTCGTTGGTGCTTGAGCATTTCCGCGTACAAAATCACATATCGAGCATGAAATATTCGTTCAAACAATCCCTTGGTTTATTTGCCCTGCTGCCTTTGTTCTATTCTCTGAGTTGCGCGGTATTGGAAGACGCGTCGACGAAGGAGGCCGGCTTCACAACGCTGTTCGACGGCAAATCTCTCGCCGGTTGGGTTCTGCTCAATCCGCAGGGAACTGGCTATGGCGTCACCAACGGTGTGATCTATTGCGCCAAGGGCGGCGGCGGGAATTTGATGAGCGAACAGAAATACTCGGACTTCGTTCTCAGATTTGAATTCAAGCTTGAGGCAGGTTCCAACAACGGGCTGGCCATTCGCAGTCCGCTCGAAGGCGGCTCACTGGCTTACTCGGGTACCGAGCTGCAAATCCTCGACAATGATGATCCGAAATACAGCAAGCTGCGCCCAGCGCAGTATCACGGCTCGGTCTACGATGTGGTGCCGGCGGCCCGCGTAGGTCTGAAAAAGGTTGGGAAGTGGAACATTCAAGAAGTCACTGTGAACGGTCGCAACATCAAGGTCGTTTTGAATGGAAAGACGATCATAGACACCGATCTAAACCTCATCACCGATCCGAACATTCTCCTCAAACATCCCGGATTGCTTCGCGACTCCGGGCATATCGGATTCCTCGGTCACAACGATTACGTTGAGTTCCGTAATATCCGGCTCAAGGAAATCCGCAGCGCTGCGTTGCTCAATGATTCTCCCGCTGGATTCAAGCCGCTATTCAACGGTCGCGATTTGTCCGGCTGGAAAGGATTGCCCGCCGCACCGAATGACAATCCAACCAATCGCGCCAAGCTCACGGCCGAGCAGCTTGCCATCGCGCAGGCAAAGGCCGATGTGCGGATGAACGCCCATTGGTCAGTAAAAAATAACGCTCTCGAATTCGATGGTAAAGGCGACAGCCTCGTCACCGCTCGCGACTATCGGAACTTCGAGCTGCTGGTCGATTGGAAAATCCTGCCCAAAGGCGATAGCGGAATTTATCTGCGCGGCACGCCACAAGTGCAGATTTGGGATCCTCGCAGCGGCGATACCAACACCGTTGTCGGTTCCGGTGGCTTGTACAATAATAAGATCCATTCCAGCAAACCGCTGAAGGCTGCCGACCATATTGTCGGTGATTGGAACCGATTCCGGATTTTGATGGTAGGCGATCGCGTTCACATTTTCCTCAATGGCGAACTCGTCGTGAACAACACGCCGCTCGAAAACTATTGGGATCGGAGCAAGCCAGTATTCGCTTCCGGTGGTATCGAGTTGCAGAATCACGGGAATACACTTTGGTTTCGAAACGTCCATATCCGCGAACTGCCATGAAACTCAATCGCCGCCAATTCACCGCTCAAACAGCCGCAGCCGCCTCGGCTCTGTTCGCTTTCCCCGCTTTTGTCCGTTCCAAGGACGTCCATGAAAAACTGAAAGTCGCTGTGGTCGGTGTTGGTGGTCGAGGCGCATCGAACCTCGCGGGGGTCGCCGAAGAGAACGTCGTCGCCTTGTGCGATGTGGACAATGGACAGTTGGAAGCCGCCGCACAGAAATTTCCTGGCGCAAAGAAATACCGCGACTTCCGACAGTTGCTCGACAAGGAAAAAGGGCTCGACGCGCTCGTTTGCAGCACGCCCGATTTCACGCACGCTATCGTCTGCGTCTCGGCGATGAAACAGGGGCTGCACGTGTACTGCGAAAAGCCGATGGCGCACACAGTTTCTGAAGCGCGGGCGATGACCGAGGCTGCCGCCAAATACAAACGTGTGACGCAATTGGGCACGCAAATTCACGCCACGGGCAATTATCGTCGCGTGGTTGAGCTGGTGAAAAGTGGAGCGATTGGCCCGGTGACCGAAGTGCATGTTTGGGCTGGGGCGATTTACGGCAACATCGAATTATCGGCGGAGAACGCCGAGATCCCCAAATCGCTTGATTACGATCTTTGGCTTGGCCCGTTGCCTTATAGGGCATACCGCAAAGAATACGCGCCGTTTCACTGGCGGCATTTCTGGCATTTCGGTGGCGGGACGCTGGCGGATTTCTGGTGCCACTTCACGGATGTGGCCCATTGGGCACTCGATCTCACTCATCCATTGACCGTCCATTCGCAGGCGGGCGAATCGCGTGCAGAACTGGCCTCGGTGAAAATGCAAGTGAAGTACGAATATCCTGCTCGAGGCAAGCAGCCGCCAGTAAAACTCACTTGGTATCAGGGCGGCGACAAGCCAGCGATTCTCACCGAGGAACAAAAGAAGCAATGGGGTTCCGGCGTGCTGTTCATTGGCGAGAAAGGGATGCTGCTTGCCGATTATGGTCGGCGCGTGTTGCTGCCCGAAGATAAGTTCAAAGGATTTCAACCGCCTGCTCCGACAATTCCAGATTCGATTGGCCATCACGCCGAATGGATCAAGGCCTGCAAAGAAGGTGGCCAAACCACATGCAACTTCGGTTACAGCGGCCCGCTCACCGAGTGCGCGCTGCTGGGAATCGTCTCGCATCGTGTCGGTAACAAGAAACTCGAATGGGACTGGAAAAAGTTGAAGGCCACGAATTGTCCGGAGGCCGACAAATACATTCATCACGAATATCGTCCCGGTTGGAAGTTGTAGCCTTGTGCTTGTCATCACGGGTAACAATGTTACTGTGACGACCTTGAAAGCCCGCCTGCTATTGGGTCTGCTCGCATTGACGCTCTGTGTTTCGGCAGAGGATCGACCTGCGAAAAGTCCGCTCGCTGCGAAGCTGACGTTGAAGGATGCGCAAGGTGGTTTCGCAGGATTCAATGGCTGGGTTATCACGGTGAATCCGGATGGCACTTGGGAACGTCGCCCCTTTTTTTTCACGGACAAATTCAAGGAGCCCGATCGAGGTGGCAAATTGACAATGCTGCAACTCGAAGGGTTGGCTGCAAAATTAAAGCAGGCGCAAATCGAAAAGCTGCCAGACTCTTTGGGGAAATTTCAAGGAGCCAATCCGCATGTGGTCACATTGATCTACGGGGAAAAGTCCTGCGTATTTCATTTGGCCACGAGCGCGGCGCTTCCGAAGGTCGATCCCAACGGCAAGCTCGATGCGGCCGCGAGCTTCGCGTTGATCGCGCATGAATTGATGGCCATCGCCAATGCAGGAAAACCCACAGGACAAGAACAGTAACCAGACATTATGGAAACAAACGAACTCGCACGCGTCGCATCAGACATTATGGAAACAAACGAACTCGCACGCGTCGCATCGACAATCATCACCGCACTTGCGGCACTCTTGCTCGCATTCATGTGGCAGCAAAATCGCACGGGCAAAACCATCAGCCTCTGGCTTTGTTCCGGGTTGGCGGGGGTTTTCATCGGTGGTGCCGGATTTTTCGGAGTGTTGCATTTCAAGGGTTACACGTTTCAAAAAGTCGTCGTCATCAATCCAAGTGAAGCCGCAAAAGCAATGGGCGGCGGGATGGGTGGCGGGATGGGTGGTAAAGGGGGAGGAGGCATGGGCGGTGGAGCAATGGGCGGCAAGGGTGGTGGAGGAATGGGCGGTGGAATGGGCGGAAAAGGGGGTGGCATGGGTGGTGGATTCCAACCGAGTCCCAAGGCGATTCTCGCGGGCTTGATACGCAAATTGGAACTCCTCACTGGTGATGTTGCCATTCAACTCACCGACGCGCAGAAGCAGGCTTTGATCAAGGAATTGGCTGATCTCGATACTGAAGTGAAGATGACTGACGATCAGGCACTCAAAAAGACCGATGCCATCAACGCCATCTTGAGTGATGCTCAGAAGGTCAAACATCAGGCGATTTCTCTGCCTCGCGCTGCCGGTGGTGGTGGCGGCGGTGGATTTGGTGGGCCGCCCCCCGACCCCAATGCAAATCCGTTTTCAGAGACGAATAGTTTGAAGGCGTTAAAAACTTTCCGAACGCGCCTTTGATCAATTGTGCTGGCGGTTTGCCGACTGCAAGGTGAATGAGTCTGGCTCGACAAGCTGGGCTTTCCCTGAAAGTTTCGCATGAAGGTGGGCAAGCTCGATCAACTCCGTTCGCTGTTGCGTTCTTACGGCTCCTGCGTGGTGGCGTATTCCGGTGGTGTGGATTCTGTTTTTCTAGCCAAGCTGGCGCATTTGGAGCTTGGGGATCGCATGCTTGCGGTGATTTCGGATTCACCGAGTCTGCCGCGTAGCGAGTTGACAGAGGCTGTGAGCATCGCTCGCGATCACTCGATTCCGTTGAGAGTCGTTCAAACGAAGGAATTTGATAATCCCAACTACGTCTCGAACCCTTCGAACCGGTGTTATTTTTGCAAGTGGGCTTTGTTCGACGAGCTGGCTGAGGTGATCCGTGAAACGGGATTTGCGGTTGTTGCCTACGGTGAAAATGCGAGCGACATCGGCGATAATCGTCCGGGAGCCAAAGCCGCTGTGGAATTCAAAGTCTGTGCGCCATTGAAAGAAATGGGGATGACCAAGGAGGATATCCGATTGTTCTCCGCGCAACTGGGATTATCCACAGCCGATAAACCGCAGATGCCCTGCCTCAGCTCGCGCATTCCTCACGGCGTGGCGGTGACGGTCGACAAGCTGGCGATGATTGAGGCAGGCGAAGCGTCATTGCGCGCCATGGGTTTTAGAGAAGTGCGAGTCCGCCATTCAGTCACGCCAATCGGTCACAGTGCAAATGTGGAAGTGGGGCAGGTTGAGCTATCGCGATTGAACTCTTCTGAAACGTGGGCGCTCATCGATGCGTCTTTACGCAAGATTGGTTATCAGGAAACAGAATGGAACCGAGCGGGCTACAAACGCGGCAACCTGTCGCAGCCGCTTTGATTGTGGAATGATTCATGCCTAAATTTAGCTACAGGGCTAGAAACGCCGAAGGAAAACAATTCCAGGGAGAACTCGAATTGGCGAATCGTTCGGCGGTCATCGCTCAGATCGATCGTTGGGGCTTGTTCCCAATCACGGTGGAATCAACAGCTCCCAACGGTTCAAACACGAAGATAACCTCAAAGGCGCCGGGAAAGCTGAGCTTACAAAGCGGGATTGTCCCTTCAAGATTCCGCAGGCAATCGAAGCCAAAGATGGAGGAGATAGCGCTCTTCACGAATCAACTGGCGAACCTGCTCAAGTCCGGAATGCAACTGGTCACAGCACTGGGAAGCCTCTCGCACGTCGAGGCGAAAGGCGCGACTACGGAGATCAGCCAGAAATTGCAGAAGGAAGTGAGCGAAGGGAAAAGTCTTTCGGTGGCAATGTCGGGGCAGCCGCACGTGTTTTCAGATTTTTATGTGAACATGGTCCGCGCAGGCGAACAGAGCGGAGCCTTGGTGGATGTGTTGCGGCGATTGGCCGACCACTACGAGCGGTTTGCCGAGATGCGCCACAAAGTGATTTCCGCGCTGATTTATCCGGCATTTGTCATCGTGGTCGGATTTGTCATCATCATCTTTTTCATGACGTTCATGCTGCCGAAGTTCATGAAAATCTTTGATGGAATCAAAGTGCCGCTGCCGGTCTCCACTCAGATTCTCAAACAAGTGAGTGAGTTGACGACCAACATCTGGTTTCTCTCGATCTCAGGTTTGCTCATTGTTGGATCGATCTATTTTTTCAACCGTTACCTCGCCTCGAAAGAGGGACGGAAAACTTGGGACGCTTGGTTGCTGCGCGCGCCGGTGATCAGCCGCATCACTCGCCCGACATTGTTCGGACAGTTTTCGCGGGCGCTCGGCACGTTGTTGCAAAACGGCGTGCCGGTGTTGACGGCGCTCAAAATCACAGAGCAGGTGGTGCCCAACGCAAAGATTCGCGAGGCCATCATTCAGACGCGTGAAGGTGTGACCGATGGAAAGTCGATCGCTCAACCGATGGCTTCTAGCAAAGTGTTTCCGGCGATGATGGTTCACCTCATCGACATTGGAGAAAAAACGGGCGATGTGCCGGGAACGTTGAATAATCTGGCAGATGCTTATGACAGCGAATTGAAAGTGAACTTGCGAGTGGTGACGACATTGATTGAGCCGGTGCTCATCGTGTTCATCGCGGTGTTCGTAGGCTTTCTGTTGTTCGGAGTGCTTTCGGCGATGTTCAAAATCACATCCAGCATTGGGAGATGAGGATGCTTGCGGTCATTCAACGAATACAGCGGCAGAAAGATTCCAGATCGTCGGCGTTCACCTTGATTGAAATCATGGTGGTCGTCGGGTTGATCGGGATATTTCTCGTGGTGGGAATTCCTGCGTTTGTGATGATGCGCGAGAAGGCGGATCTGGAACGGTCGGTGGATTATTTACTCACGGCCTGCGCCACGGCGAGGACGCAAGCGATTCTCTCAGGCAAACCGCACGATCTGATTTTTAACAGTGTGGATCGAACCTTGTCAGTGGTGCCAGCCACGGTCGAGATGACGGAGAATGACATGCTTGAATCGACCGATGAGAATGGCCCGACGGCACCTGTGCCGCAACGGACGGTGTGGCGTTTTCCTGAAGAAGTGAGCTTGGAGGTGAATGCGTTGACTGAGGATGAAGATGGCACGGTGTTTCAGTGCCGGTTTTATCCGAACGCGATTTGCGATGATTTTGAAATGGTGCTCTCCGATTCCAGCGGCGAATACAGTATTATATTGGAGGCGACGACTGGGCAACCGATGGTGACAAATCTTTCAGACCGATGAAGGCAATTGGATTGAAACAGGGCAGGGGATTGTCGGCAGGTTTTACATTGCTGGAGGTGATCATTGCATTGGCGATTTTCTTCACGGCCGTGATTGCTGTGCTGGAGCTGACTTCCCAGAATCTAAGATTGGCGCAGACACTCTTGCAGAAGCGACCGGACATCAGCGCGCTGGCATCGACGACGATGTTGGATAAAGAATTGGTGGAGGGCTTCGATGAGCCGGTCGATTTGGATTTTCAAGAACTGTATCCGGGTTGCACTTGGGATCGAGATGTCGTCTCGGTTTCTTCAAACGGATTGTATCGAGTGGTCATCAACCTGTTCGAATCGACGGGTGGCGGCGAAATCAAAACCACAACCTCGTTTCTGATGTACCGGCCAGATTTGGCGACGGGATCGGTTGGAGTTCGTTGAATGAAGACGAGGATTTTCAGAAAGCACGCCGGCTTCACATTGGTGGAGGTGGTGATTGCCATCGGCCTCTTGAGCATGGTTGTTCTGGCAATTTATCAGACATGGTCAGCGGTTTTGCGTGCGACGGAGGCGGGTTCAAGCGCCGCTGCGCAAGTCCAGAGGGAACGTGTCGCATTGAACACGATCGAGGAAGCTTTGGGTGGTGTGCGCATGTTCGAACAAAACCTGACTCACTATGGATTCTACGTGGACACATCGAATCTGGAATATCCGGTGATCTCGTTCGTCTCGCGATTGCCAGAAAGTTTTCTTGGTGGAAAACACTTTCCCAACCAGCCGTTGCGAAGGGTCAATTTTGAAGTGCGCGATGGTCTGGAATCGGGTGTGAGGGAGCTGGTGATGACTCAAGCGCCGGTACTGGCGATTCCCGACGACGTGACTGTTCGTAAACATCAAACCGTGCTGGCATCGGGAATCGACCAGTTCTATGTCGAATTCTGGAGCACGACTGTGGAGGACTGGATCAACGAATGGCCGGGCACAAACGGTATACCGCTCAAAGTTAGACTCATGCTCGCCTTGAAAAGGAAGGATGGTGAACCCGCATTATCGGAGGATATTCAGTCCAAGGAATTTTCATTGTCTGCAATGCCGGTGACAAAAGACATTCAAAACCCAGACCCGAAATCTCGTCGTCCAAGCAAAGGTCCGGTTTCTCCAAACCCCAAAAGATGAATCCATGAAGGGGCTGCGTTCCATAAATAAATCAAACCGAAAGAAGCGTGGCATCGCGCTCATTATGGTTCTGCTTGTGGTCGTTGTGCTGGTGACATTGGCGGGCGGATTTGCAGCGAATATGAAGGTGGAGGCTGTGCTGGCCCGCAATATGGGATCGGAGCGAGATCTGGATTGGGTTTGCCGATCGGGTGTTGAGTTGGCGCGCTACTTGGTCGGTCAACAGATGTCAATCGCTCTCGAGCCTTACGACTCGTTGAATCAACGATGGGCAGGCGGTCCCGGCGGGCAAGGATCCACGAATGCTGTGTTCTCGGGAATCTCATTGTCCCCAATCGAAGGGCAATCGGCATTGATGGATTTTCTGTCTCCCGACGAAAATAACGGCGTCAGTGTCAAAATAGAAATTGTGGATATGGAACGTCGATTCAATCTCAATCGCGTAGCGGACAAGTTATTTGGCAGGCGATTTGCAATGGAAAAGGCGTTGGAGTTTTCAGGATGTCCAAACGTGGAGGTGGGTGGAATTGTGGATTCAGTTTGGGATTGGTTCGATGCCGACTCGTCGACTGGTCTCAATGGTGCCGAAAGTTCCCAGTATCAAGACATGGGATATGTGGCTAAAAATGGCCCCTTTGATGACCTGTCAGAATTGCTGCTCTTAAAAGGGATGAGGCCGGAATGGTTTTACGGAACCAAAGGCAATATGGAAAAAACACTTCGAGGCAGAGGCCCGATGCTAGTGGACGACGAGTACAGGCCGGGAATGGAGGAATTATTCAGCACGGTTTCATCGGGATACATCAACATCAACACAGCGTCGGAATACGTTCTCCAACTATTAGAATCGATAGACCGGCCATTGGCACAGGCCATAATCCGGATTCGGGCAGGCGCAGATGAGATCGATGGGACTGATGATGACCAGCCATTCCGCTCTGTCGCAGAATTGGCAAATGTGGGTTTCACAAGAAACATGATTTTAGATGCGCAGAATCTTCTCTCGGTTCGCAGTACTGTTTTCGAAGTAAAAGTCACTGCGCAGAAAGATGGCCGAAAGCGTGTTTACGTGGCGCTCTTTTACAGAGTCTCCCCGACCGATGTGAAGATATTGCATTCACATTGGAACTGAATTTAGCACGTCTCAATTTCCTTGAAGAAGCCATCAAAACGTCGGCATCCGAAGTGCCAGAAAATATTCATCGCTGGCACCGACACAGGGGTTGGTAAAACATTTCTTACGGCATTGCTTTATTTGCACCTTGAGAAACGCGGATACAAGTGTCGCGCGGTAAAACCTGTCTCCTGCGGGACAAGGGCTGATGCAAGATTGTTGAGTACTGTACAATCTAGGCGATTTGGTTTGGATGAGATCGATCCATTTCATTTTGAAATTCCGACTGCGCCATTTATCGCTGCAAAAAAAGAAGGGCGGAAAATACAGTTCAAAAAAGTTGTGGATTGGGTCGAGCGAGTTTCAGTCAAACAGGATTATTTACTGATCGAAGGCTGCGGTGGATTCCAGACGCCAATCACTCAAAAGAAGGCTAACTGGAACCTGGCAAAAGAGTCTGATTCCAAGATCATTCTAATCACTAAAAACAGGCTTGGATGCTTGAATCAAGTGATTGCATTTACAAGACTTGCAAAGTTTCTGTCGGTTCCTGTTTCTGGGGTAGTTCTGACAGGTGTTTCTGGTGTTAAATCAGATCAATCGCGCCGAACAAACGGGAGAGTTTTGCGTTTGTTGCTGCCGGATATTCCGATTTGTGAGATGCCTTATTTGAGTAGAATTAGCCCGTCAAAAATGGGGTTTGAAGCTGTAGAAAAAAAAGTTAAAAAAATGCTTGCGGTGTTTTTGGAGGCAGGGCATTGTGCGCCCGTCTTTAGGAGTTAGTGGAAACAGACTAAGGGCAGGACGGCAAAACATTGGGTCGAGAAACCAAGGTTTTTCGACACCGATTTGTTTTGTCGTCTATGAATTTTGGGTGTGAACCCATCGTTCTTTGAAAATTGAATTGTGCGATGTTATGATGCCCTCATTACGAGCCTGATTTAGTTCAGGCTATAGTGAGTTTTAAAAGTAAGCGAAAAATGGCAATGGCGAAAGCCAGTTGCCGGTCAAACTAACGTTTTATACGGAGAGTTTGATTCTGGCTCAGAACGAACGCTGGCGGCGTGGATAAGACATGCAAGTCGAGCGAAAAATTGTGGATAGCAATATTTGCGATTTTTAGCGGCAAACGGGTGAGTAACACGTGGGAATTTTCCTGGAAGACGGGGACAACCTTGGGAAACCTTGGCTAATACCCGATGTGATCGTAAGATTAAAGTAGGGGATCGTAAGACCTGAAGCTTCTAGATGAGCCCGCGGCCCATCAGCTAGTTGGCGGGGTAAAAGCCCACCAAGGCTATGACGGGTAGCTGGTCTGAGAGGATGGTCAGCCACACTGGAACTGAGACACGGTCCAGACACCTACGGGTGGCAGCAGTCGAGAATCATTGACAATGGGCGAAAGCCTGATCGTGCGACGCCGCGTGAGGGATGAAGGCCTTCGGGTCGTAAACCTCTGTCGCTTGCGAGCAAATCTCGCTTCAGAACATGTTGCGAGTTTGATACTAGCAGGAAAGGAAGGGACGGCTAACTCTGTGCCAGCAGCCGCGGTAATACAGAGGTCCCAAGCGTTGTTCGGATTTACTGGGCGTAAAGCGTGCGTAGGTGGCGAGGCAAGTATCGTGTGAAATCCCCGGGCTCAACCCGGGAACTGCACGGTAGACTGCTTTGCTAGAGGGTCGGAGGGGAGTCTGGAATTCCCGGTGTAGCAGTGAAATGCGTAGATATCGGGAGGAACACCAGTGGCGAAGGCGAGACTCTGGACGACACCTGACACTGAGGCTACGAAGGCCAGGGGAGCAAACGGGATTAGATACCCCGGTAGTCCTGGCAGTAAACGGTGCATGTTTGCTGTGGGCGGATTCGACCCCGTCCGTGGCGGAGCTAACGCGTTAAACATGCCGCCTGGGGAGTACGGTCGCAAGATTAAAACTCAAAGAAATTGACGGGGGCCCGCACAAGCGGTGGAGTATGTGGCTTAATTCGATGCAACGCGAAGAACCTTACCTGGCCTTGACATGCATCTAGTAGAAGCCTGAAAGGGTGACGAGGTAGCAATACCAGGATGCACAGGTGCTGCATGGCTGTCGTCAGCTCGTGTCGTGAGATGTTGGGTTAAGTCCCGCAACGAGCGCAACCCCTATGCCCAGTTGCCACCTGGACCACGTGTCCGGAGCACTTTGGGCAGACTGCCTCGTATAAAGAGGAGGAAGGTGGGGATGACGTCAAGTCAGTATGGCCCTTACGGCCAGGGCTGCACACGTACTACAATGCCCGGTACAAAGGGACGCCAAACCGCAAGGTGGAGCAAATCCCAGAAAACCGGGCTCAGTTCAGATTGAGGTCTGCAACTCGACCTCATGAAGCTGGAATCGCTAGTAATGGCGCATCAGCTACGGCGCCGTGAATACGTTCCCGGGCCTTGTACACACCGCCCGTCACATCATGAAAGCCGGGAGCACCCGAAGTCCGCATTTGCGGCCTAAGGTGAACTTGGTGATTGGGATGAAGTCGTAACAAGGTAGCCGTAGGGGAACCTGCGGCTGGATCACCTCCTTTCTAAGGAGAAATGGCGATCGGGTTTAAAACCGATACGCAAGGTCGACTGTCAGCAATGGCAGTTAGGCATCGACATCGCACAATTCAATTTTTAATAGAACGTCGTTCTTTTACAACGCGAGTGTTTCGAACCCTGTTTCAGCGAAAGCTGGAGAAACAGAACGGGGCTGTAGCTCAGTTGGTAGAGCGGTAGCTTTGCAAGCTATAGGTCAGGAGTTCGAATCTCCTCAGCTCCACCAAGTGGGCTAATGCCCGCTACAACGGGCCTGTAGCTCAGTTGGTTAGAGCATGCGCTTGATAAGCGCAGGGTCACTGGTTCGAATCCAGTCAGGCCCACCACTCGCGATGATGATTTTCGCAGGAAGTAATTCTTGCGGATGTTCTTTGACAACTACATACAGTAATAACTCGGGTAAAGTAAGAACGCTGAGTGTCGTTTACACATCAAAATATAAACGACGGCGAATTGTGATAGATAAGCTACAAAGGGCTTAGGGTGGATGCCTAGGTGCCAAGAGGCGATGAAGGACGTAGTAAGCTGCGATAAGCTTCGGGGAGCCGCTTGCAGGTTTTGATCCGAAGATTTCCGAATGGGGAAACCCAACTGCCCCTCAAAGGCAGTTATTGTCCGGATGAATTCATAGTCCGGCGATGCGACACGAGGTGAAGTGAAACATCTCAGTAACCTCAGGAAAAGAAAACGAAGTGATTCCGTAAGTAGCGGCGAGCGAAAGCGGAAGAGTCTAAACCAAGGGAGCTTGCTCCTTTGGGGTTGTCGGGACCTTAATGTGATAGGTGGAGAGTTAGCAGAATCATCTGGAAAGATGAGCCATAGACCGTGACAGCCGGGTAGGCGAAAACTCAAAACCGTCTAGAGGTATCCCAAGTAGCACGGGATTAGTGGAACCCTGTGCGAATCAGCGCGAACCATCGCGTAAGACTAAATACTCCTTGGCGACCGATAGTGAACTAGTACCGCGAGGGAAAGGTGAAAAGAACCCCGGAAGGGGAATTAAAAGATCCTGAAACCCTAAGCTTACAAAGTGTGGGAGCCGTGTTAAAGCGGTGACCGCGTGCCTTTTGCATAATGAGTCTGCGAGTTATTGTACGTGGCAAGCCTAAGGCCTTATGGGCTGGAGGCGAAGCGAAAGCGAGTACGAAATGTGCGAATAAGTCGCGTGCTATAGACCCGAAGCGGAGGTGATCTACTCTTGAGCAGGTTGAAGCTGCAGTAACATGCAGTGGAGGACCGAACCAGTGTGCGTTGAAAAGTGCTTGGATGACTTGAGAGTAGGAGCGAAAGACTAATCAAACCCCGTGATAGCTGGTTCTCTCCGAAATAGCTTGAGGGCTAGCGTCGGATCAAGTACTCCGTGGTGGTAGAGCACTGAATGGCTTAGGGGTCCTACCAGACTACCAAAACCAATCAAACTCCGAATACCATGGATCCCATTACTCCGGCAGTCAGACGGTGGGGGATAAGCTTCATCGTCGAGAGGGCAACAGCCCAGACCGCCAGCTAAGGTGCCTAAATCAGATTAAGTGGAAAGGATGTGAGGTTGCATAGACAGTGAGGATGTTGGCTTAGAGGCAGCCATCATTTAAACAGTGCGTAATAGCTGACTCATCGAGCGACCTTGCGCCGAAAATGATTGGCGATTAAATCTGATACCGAAGCTGCGGATGCCAGTTTTCTTCGGAAGACTGGCGTGGTAGGAGAGCGTAATCCGTGCATTGAAGCCGAACCGTAAGGAACGGTGGAGTTCGGATTAGTGAGAATGCAGACATGAGTAGCGATAAGATGGGTTGAATTCCCATCCGCCGTAAACCCAAGGTTTCCTGGGGAAGGCTCGTCCCCCCATGGGTTAGTCGGGACCTAAGGCGAGGCCGTAAGGCGTAGTCGATGGACAACTGGTTAATATTCCAGTACCGGCAGGAAGTTCTAACGAAGGGACGCGAGTGTTTTGGGTAAACAGCTATATGCTGGCAGGCTTAGGCTTCGGCCGAAGCTAATAACCGGAATGTTCGCCGAGAAAATCTTCGTAAATTGACCTCCTGTCGCCCGTACCGTATACCGCCACAGGTGGGTGAGTGTAAGTGTACTCAGGCGTGCGAGATAACTCTCTCTAAGGAACTTTGCAATCTAGCCCCGTAACTTCGGGAGAAGGGGTGCCCTGCAAAGGGTTACAATAAAGTGGGTCTAGCGACTGTTTAACAAAAACACAGCTCTCTGCTAAGTCGTGAAGACGACGTATAGGGAGTGACACGTGACCAATGCGGAAAGATTAAGACATTCGGTTAGCCGCAAGGCGACGCTTGGTGTCTAAGTCCCCGTGAATGTCGGCCGTAACTATAACGGTCCTAAGGTAGCGAAATTCCTTGTCGGGTAAGTTCCGACCTGCACGAATCGTGTAACGACTGGACCGCTGTCTCGGAGAGATTCTCGGCGAAATTGTAATGGCGGTGAAGATGCCGCCTACCCGCAGTAGGACGGAAAGACCCTATGCACCTTTACTGTAAGCTGGTATTGTGTTCTGGTCAGAGATGCGTAGCGTAGGTGGGAGACTTTGAAGCTGTGGTTTCGGTTGCAGCTGAGTCGAAATGTGAAACACCACCCTTATTTGATTAGGATTCTAACCCCGATTCCTGTTAGCCAGGCGGGGGACAGTGCTTGCGGGTCAGTTTGACTGGGGCGGTTTCCTCCCAAACGGTAACGGAGGAGCGCTAAGGTACTCTCAGCATGGTTTGCAACCATGCGTCGAGCGTATGGGTAGAAGAGTGCTTAACTGCGAGACATACAAGTCGAGCAGGTACGAAAGTAGGCCCAAATGATCCGACGGTAGAAAGTGGAATTGCCGTCGCTCAACGGACAAAAGGTACGCTAGGGATAACAGGCTGATCGCATCCAAGAGTTCATATCGACGATGCGGTTTGGCACCTCGATGTCGGCTCATCGCATCCTGGGGCTGGAGAAGGTCCCAAGGGTCCGGCTGTTCGCCGGTTAAAGCGGTACGCGAGCTGGGTTCAGAACGTCGTGAGACAGTTCGGTCCTTATCCACTGTGGGCGTTGGAAACTTGAGGGATTCATTCCCTAGTACGAGAGGACCGGGAATGACGCACCTCTGGTGTGGCAGTTGTCCCAGAAGGGGCAGCGCTGCGTAGCTATGTGCGGAAGAGATAAGCGCTGAAAGCATCTAAGTGCCAAGCTCCTCCCAAGATAAGGTTTCCTCATCAGGCTCCTGGAAGACTACCAGGTTGATAGGCCAGAAGTGTAAGCGGAGCAATCCGTTCAGCTGACTGGTACTAATGTCCGATTGCTTATTACTATTACTAAATGCACAATTTAGCTCGGCGATCTTATCCTCGGGTTATCTGTATGTAGTTTTCAAGGAACCGCCCTTACGGGCTTGTTCTTTACAATTTTTGGTGACCTCGTGTGGTGGTCCGACCCGTTCCCATCCCGAACACGGCCGTCAAACATCACATCGCCGATGGTAGTGCCTGTATAGCTTGCGCGAGAGTAGGTAGTCGCCAAATTTTTAAATAAAAAGACCGGAGCCAAAAAGCTCCGGTCTTTTTATTGGATAATTAGAATTCTGAAGATTGTACTAACGACGCGCCAAGCTACCCTTAACACTTGGCTTCAACTTCGGAGGTGAAAAACGGTGGCCAACCAACTCCATTTGAGTTGTGTACAACGAAGTTTGGGCAGTGACAAATAACGTGCGTAAATCTTTTCCACCAAAAGTGCAATTCGAAGGCGCTTCAGGAAAATAAATCAGTCCCAGCAACTTTCCCTCCGCGCTGACCACTTGAATCGCTTTTAATCCGGGTGCCGTGAGATAAAGATTCCCTCGGTAATCGACCGTCAACCCATCCCCGCCACGCGGCTTTGCCGGATCCGCCTGTTCCAATTTGCAAAACACCCGCGCTTCACCGAGTACTCCAGGTGAAACAATTGGGTAAACCATCACTTCAGGCTGACCACTTGGTAATACGTACAACTGGCTTTCGTCGGGCGAAAGCAAAACGCCATTGGGCCGCTGCAAATTATCGATGAGTCGGGTTACCGTACCTGCCTTTACGTAATACACTGCCATCTTGTCCTGCGTCGTATCGCCTTCGCCAAATTTCGGATCGGTGAAAAAAACTCCACCCTCCTTGCTCAGTACCAAATCATTTGGCGAATTGAAGGGCTTGTTATTATATGTCGTCGCAACTCCCGTGATCGCCTTCGTCTTTGAATCGATGGCAATGATGCGTCCTTCGCCGCCTTGGCAGGCGATGATTTTGCCCGCTGAATCGATCATCAACCCATTGCACTTTTTGCTGTTCTCGAGAAATGTCGTCAATTTCCCCGACGTGTCAGTCTTGTGAATCCGATCATTCGGGATATCCGCGAAGTAAACACTTCCCTCGGCATCGACCGCCGGTCCTTCAGTGAATTTGAATCCCGTATGAAGCTTCTTGATCTCAGTCAGATTCCAGACTCCCGCAATAGCCTTGTTCACGGGATCAGCGGAGAACACTTCAGTCGTGATGGAGGACAAAATGATGGCGCTGGCAATCAGTGAGAGCCAAGATGTTTTCATTGCCCATAAAATAGCCGGACACATCAGCCGCGGCAATCCGCTTCTTACTCCGCACCCAAATCCGTCAGCGACGATGGCATGATCTCCAGCACCGTTTGGCCAACCTTTATTTGATCGCCAAACTTAATTTGCAACCGCGGTCTTCGCAGTCCATTCACGTACGTGCCCAAAGTGCTGCCCAGATCTTCAACCCAGAATTTCCCATCCTCGCGCCAAATCCGCGCGTGCTTACGGGAAATGCTTTTATCAGCCCCGAGATCCAAATCAGGCTTATTATTGGTGCTGTTGCGCCCGATGACGATGCTGTCGGATTGAATTTCCAACGGCCGCGCCTTTCCATTGAATGTGCAGACAATTGAGATGCTCATTTACCTTTCAAAATCCTGTTCAGACTACCATTGCCATTCAAAGCGGATAAATGAAAATCGGGTCACAAAATTGTTTCAAGCCAGCGCATTGCCTCAAAAGCCACTTGCAGTTACCCTTCGCCGATGCCTGATTGTGGGACTGTTTATCTCGTTGGAGCTGGGCCGGGCGATGTCGGTCTGCTGACCCTGCGCGGTGCCGAGTTGTTGCGCCGCGCGGATGTGGTTGTTTACGACGCACTCGTCAATCCTGATCTGCTCCGGCTCGCTCCCAAATCCGCCGAGATTATTTATGGCGGCAAACGTGCAAAAGCCCACGCCATCCCGCAAGAAGACTTGAATCAACTTCTCGTTGCGAAAGCGAAGTTGGGTAAATGCGTCGTGCGACTCAAAGGCGGCGATCCGTATGTCTTCGGTCGCGGAGGAGAAGAAGCCGAGGAACTGGCAGATGCTTCTGTCCCCTTCGAAGTCGTCCCCGGAATTTCTTCCATCATCGCTGCTGGAAATTACGCCGGCATTCCCATCACACATCGCGATCATTGCTCCAGCTTCACCGTCTTCACCGGCCACGAAGATCCCAATAAAGTGACCAGCAATCTTGATTGGTCGCGCCTGGCACAGGATTCCGGAACGAAAGTGGTCTTGATGGGCGCCGAACGAATCCGACAAATCGCCGCTCAACTAGTGGCGCATGGAGCAGACAAAAAAATGCCCGTTGCCATGATTCGCTGGGGCACGACAGGCCGTCAGCGCGTCATCGAAGGAACACTGGGCAACATCGCGGACATTGCCGACAAAGCGAAATTCGGCGCGCCCGCTGTCACGCTCATTGGCGGCGTCGTCGGACTGCGGAAAAAGCTCAACTGGTTTGAGCGCCGTCCGCTGTTTGGAAAACGCGTTGTCGTCACTCGCACTCGCGAACAAGCCAGCCAACTTTCCGTGCGACTTGCTGAACTGGGTGCCGATGTGCTTGAAATCCCCACCATCAAAATTGCGCCGCCACAGGACAAGGTCGCGCTGGTTGAATCCATCGTTGGCTTGGGCGAATATGACTGGCTAGTCTTCACCAGCCCGAACGGGGTCACCGCTTTCTTCGATTATTATTTCAAAGTGAAAGACGACTTGCGCGATTTGGGGCAGTTGCGTTTCGCAGCGGTCGGTCCATCCACAGCCGCGAAGATCAAGGAACTGCATCTGCATGTGGACGCGATGCCGGAGAAATATGTGGCCAAAGCCGTGGCCAAAGCGATCGGTGAAATTGAGAGTGTTGAAAACCTGCGCCTGCTGCTTCTTCGTGCCGAAGTGTCCACGCCGGAATTGCCGAAACAACTCGAAGAAATGGGCGCGATTGTGGACGATGTGGCTGTCTATCAAACCGTGCCGGAGACCGAAGATATCACTGGCGCAGCAACTCGCTTTGAAGAAGAGGGAGCCGACTGGATCACATTCGCGAGCAGTTCGGCAGTTGAAAATTTCAATGCGCGATTTGATTTGTCGAAGTGCCTGAAGAAATTCCCGAAGATGAAGTTGCTCTCCATCGGGCCGGAAACATCCAAGGCCATTCTCGAGTTGGGTTGCAAGTCAGCGATTGAATCTCGCCCGCACAATATCGATGGTATGGTGAGCGCGTTGTTGAAATCAGTTGCCAGACGCTGAACGGAATTTCAGTCCATCGCACAGAAACGGTCGGTCAACACTTCAAACTCGATTTGCTGGACGCGTTGAAGCAAGTGCAATTCGTTCGAGGATTTCCCTTTGCGCATGGATTGGTCAACCGCGTCCACCATTGCAAAACTATCCCAGCGACCGGCAGGCAGTAATCGGTCTTTCAAATTTGCAGCGTTTGCATCGGCAAGCAAGGCACACACACGTCGGGCAATTTCGGGATGGCTTGGATGCTCGCCCACGAGGCGAAACCAGTATTTTGCATTTGAGTAGTCCGGTTCGCGCCGATGCATGATGCCATGCAGAAAGCTGCCATCGATGGACTCGATGTCTTGCGAAACAGTGTGCGATTCATCGATGTGATCGTGCCAGAGGAGTGCGGCTGAACGGATGAGATCTTGTGCTGGTCCGCTCAGTTTCCTTTTCGAAAAGGCCGCCGCCATTCGCGTTTGCAAAGTGGTGATCGAATCGCGGCCAAGTCGAACGTCGGGACCGATCCCAGCCAATTCCGGTGTTTGAAACAACTGTGCTACGGACATTTGCTCGCCTGTTGTTGAGTCAATTCTTGATAGGCATCGCGGATTCGATCGACTAGTGGCGATCTGAGTAGTGGCCGGTCATCGAGAGAAGCGACATCAACAATTCCTTGAACGCTGTTCGTGAGAAACGCGGCTGAGTTTGCAGGAATCTGCGCAACTGTTTCACGAGCGGCAATCCCGAGTTGAGCGCATAGTTCGAGTACGACACGGCGTGTGATCCCATCGAGTGCTCCGCTGGAAAGTGGGGGAGTGCAGAGGGTCTCGACATCAATCCAAAACAAATTGCTCGCCGTTGCTTCGGCTGGCTCACCGCGCGTATTGAACAACAGGGCGTCGTCGGCACCGGCTGCCTGAGATTCGGCACGAGCGAGAATGTGCAGGAGTTTATTGGTGGTCTTGAATGATGCAAGTGGATCATCAGCCAACAGTCGCTGCGACGCGGTGATTAGCCGCAATCCATTCGCTGATGGTTTTCCCGCTGTCGGAGGATGAAGTGACATCACCAAGGTTGGGGAACTGCAGCCTTCGATCGAATAACCACGTGTGCCAATGCCACGCGATAGATTCAGGCGCAGGACAGATTCGGGCAGATTGTTTTTGGTGATGAGATCTGTTGTGAAGTCGATGATCTCGGTTTTGGTATAGCACAATGGAATCTGCAGGTGCGCTGCTCCTCGGTTTAGCCGCGCAATGTGGCGATCCCAAAAGTGCGGTTGACCAAGATGGACGCGAGTCGTCTCAAACAG
>CAMDOH010000036.1 GCA_945903605.1 Akkermansia muciniphila | reverse complement strand
AATTATTGTCACTCTCGATTCGAGCAGGTATTTGAATGCAAAGTCGCCCCCGGGCAAAATGGGTTCCGATTTTCCGTCGGCTACTAATACGGTGCGTCCATAAATCCGGTCGAAAAGAGGGCCGTTGAGTGGAGTGACTTTGAGCGTGGTTGTGACGTTGGGATTAAGCATCCACTGTGTCACGGACTCGCGCCAGGCACTCTGCTTCAGCGCACCATAAAAATCATCATGCTCAATCTTAGCGGTCGGCGGATGAGGCAGCCAAGGATCTTTGGCAAGTTTGACATATTCTGCCCGGAACACTCCTTTTGGGCCTGCATCCACTTCAATCCATTCGATTTGGTTGAAGGCATCCAGCGGCAATGGACTGCCCGGAATTGATCCGCGCAATGCGCTCATCCAATACTCGGCATCGAGCTTGATGATGGTTTCCTCGCGGTTGTCCTTCTGGACATTGAGGCCGGCCGGCAGAACTCCAAGTACTGCCACCAGACCGAATGCAACCAGTCCAATAGCCAGTGCCACTTCCATCAGCGTGTATCCCGCCTGATTTCTCTTATTTAACTGGAGTTGAGATTGCATGGTTGCTCCTTTCAATCGATGCGAGTTCTGAAGTTAAGCGCCGGATTACTTTGCCTCTGTCGCTCAACATCCACCTTGCCCAGTTCGACTTCGGCCAGTGGTCTGTCTCTCAGCAGAATTGCAGGCGTGCCATTCGCGACAGAATTAACAATCCCGTTGGCCACTTCGGGATCTTTGCTAAACCTAGCCACGAAATAGGATCTAGCCTGATTTTGCCCGCCCACATTTGAGATATCAGGGCCGGATAAAAGCATGAGATCGTACTTATCGATCGCACGCCGATCCAAGCGCCCCGTCAGCGAACTAATCTTGAGTCGATTGTGGGTGGAGCTGCCAATCGTCGTCTCCTTTTCGTCCGTGTCCTTCATCTCGTACATTCCATTTGCATCCAGTGGCGGTGGCAGAACTCCACCTTCTGCAACGGTCAATGTTGTTTCTGTCAACAGCTTGCTGTCCATGCCCACTAATCTTCCTTTGCCATCGAAACCGATATATGGAAGCCATAGACACAATCCTGGAGCTGGTTTAGTTGGCCATTTGAGAAGCAGATCGGTTTCTTTGAAATCCGGGTTGTTTTGCGTTTCATTATCCAAAAATGGGAATCTCGCCCAAGGCATCCGCCCCTCTGACAAATCGAACAGAGTGGCTGGCATGTGGCTTCCTTCAGGAAGTAATTTCCAGTCGGAAACAAAATGGCGGCTTTCTTGACCTGGCTGATCACCCAGCGCTGCAGTCGCATAAAACGCGTAAGCTGTCAGTTGAGAAGCCAGCAGTCTGTTGGCCGTTGGAACATTTGTCATGTAGTTCACTATCAGTAATTCCAATGGAGTTCCAATGTTAGCAGCGGTGAATTGTTTCCATTTCGGGAAAAACACGACGTACACAGGTGATCCGCTTTTGATCGCCATGTGTCGCGCATTGTGAAGATCGGCCATGAGCTGCGTCGTGGCGCTGAGCGATAGACTGCCCCCTTTCAGTCCTTTGACTGCCGGTAACAAAATTGCCATGAACGCGGCAATCAACGCAACTGTGACCAACAACTCCACTAGCGTGAAGGCGCGTCGAAACAGATTATTTCCAACTGAGCACATTGTCCGCGTTCTCCTTTTGATCTGCGCTGACACCTGGAGTGGTATTCATCTGCATATCCGGCCCGAGCGACCATACAATCACCTGACTGCGAACTGGCGGATACAGGCGATCTTCACAATCGTTGTCGCCATCGAAATCAACGGTCACGATATAGGGCGACCCAAATACGTCTCGCAAGATTCCATCGGGACCCACCCCGGGCTTGCCAATGTCATTGGCCATTTTCCCATCAAAAAACACGCGCTTCTTTGGGTTTCGAGAATTTCCTTTGTTGGGTGGATTCGTGCCAACACCTTCAACCGACAACAATATCGCCACTAAGTCGCTGTTCAGCGGCCCAATCTCAGATTTGCTATTTGGGTTCGCGTCCATTGGATCGCCTGTTGGATGCTTCATTCCCAATGGACAATTGAAGGTGATATCGCCTCCAACGGTATTCGCCATCTGCCCATAAGCGGTGGGAAATCTGGAATACTCGGCATGATACGATTTAATGGCACTGGCGAGATTCGAACATTCCAATCGTGCCATCGCCACCTTCGCACGGACTCGCGCCCGGGAAATCGTTGGAACCATGATCCCCGCGAGTATTGCGATGATGGCTACGACGGTGAGAATTTCAATCAATGTGAATGCCCGCTCGCGGCGGCTCAAAGTCGGTGTGGAATTCAGTTTCATATCAGTGTTCAGTGTTTCCAATTTCCAATGGTGATCCGTCCTTTCGGACCTTCATATTCAGCCGACAGATCAAATCCAGCTGTGTTGAATTTCGGTTTCAATGAAATATAGCGCCAACGATTCGGGACATTATCAGCATCTGGGTTCGGCGCCGGAGCCACGAGATGAGGGCCTTCGTATTGGGCCGGTTTAAGGTTTGGCAACAAATCTTTCTCGTAGCTGGGCTTCATCAGGCTCTTAAACAACCCATTGTTCTTGGGGTCTGCGGAGTCATCCGGCGGAAAATACCCATTCTTTTCCTTGTATGCCTCGATGGCGAGTACGATCTGTGCCATCTCGGACCGGATCATCACATCATACTTTTTTCCAGTCGCTGAGGTGTACATCGCAACCCCGACAGCAGCCAATAACGCGATGATAAAAACCACTGCCATCAGCTCAATCAGCGAAAATGCTGCGCAACGATTGAACGCCACTTTTGGTTCTACCATCTTCATGAATTACGCCCCTTCATTTCTTGTTCCATTCTTTCGCTGAGCCATTGTTTGATCATGCTTTGATAATTGAGGAAGCGAGATCGGGCCAGTCGCTTGATTTTAGACAACATCCTTGGATCAATGCGAAGTGTGATGGTGATGGATTCATTCGCTTCCGAGCCAATCGCCGCAGAGGACTCCATCAATCGGACATCCACCCGCGTGTCATTCCAGTACTCGGCCTCTTCTTTCTCAGAGACGAATCCAGGTATCTCCTCCCACTGTGTCACTACTTTCATAATCTCAAATTTGACTCAACATCTTCGTCTGCTGCCGTTCGTAAAAAAAACTCTCTTCGGGTTCCAATAGTCGCGCCAAAATGACCGTCACTTGCCGACCGTTTGTTCGGTAGACTGTAAAAACCCCAAGCCCCTTTGCAGTCTTCCCAACATTGAAAAACCGGGCCTGTTCAGAAAACCGAGCCGAATCAGGCATTAATTTGATGGAAAATGGATCCTCAAATGATTCTTCAATATCCGACTTGTTCAAAGAACCAGACAACAATGATTTAGAGCATTCCCAGTCAAAATCCATATTTTTCTTTGGCCGGCTTCATTTGCATTGTCATTGTATCTACCATGTATGTACACCCACCTTGAAAGCTCCGCAATGGGGTTTTTAATGAAATAGTGCAAAAACTTAGTTTTTGCCCAACTTGTCCATCATGACAATCAGCGGCAGGAACATCGCGATTACGATGCTGCCAACGATAACACCGAGAAAAACAATCATGATCGGCTCGAGCAACGCGGTCATGGCGGAAACGGCGTTGTCCACTTCCTCATCATACACGTTGGCGATACGGATTAGCATTTCAGGCAAAGCACCCGTCTGCTCGCCAACGTCCACCATGCTGATGACCATTGGCGGGAATATCCCTGATCCCTCCAGCGGCTTGGTGATTGTTTCGCCTTCTTTGACTGCGGAGTAAACGGCATCGATCGCTCTACTAACGACCATGTTGCCGGCTGTTTCCTTGACGATGTTGAGCGCTTGCAAAATCGGTACGCCGCTGGCGACCAATGTTCCGAGCGTCCTGCAAAAACGGGAGATACACACTTTGCTGATGACTGGCCCAAGCGCCGGCACAACCAACAAGAATTTATCCCAAGCATATCGCCCCCAAACTGTCTTGTTGATGATGAGTTTGAACGCGATGTAAAAACCGACGACACTGCCAATCGTAATGAGAATATTGTCTTTGATTGCACGACTGATGCCAAGCACGAGTCGCGTGAAGTCGGGCAGTTTCTCGCCCTCTCCCAACATGTCCACGAATACCTGCTCAAACTTAGGGATGACGTACACCATGAGGACGCCGACGATGACTGTCGCAACGATGATGACAGCGACAGGATAGAACATGGCCGCTTTCACTTTGCCCTTGATCTGTTGGGCTTTTTCCATGAACTCCGACAAGCGGTTGAGCGTGACTTCGAGTACGCCGCCCAGCTCGCCGGCTTTGACCATGTTGATATACAGCTTGTCGAAAATCTTTGGAAATTTGTAAAGTGCCTCTGAGAATGTGGAGCCGCCCTCGATGGATTCGGTCACGCCTTTGACAATGATTTTGAGGTAGGGATTTTTCTGCTGTTTTGCCAATACCTGCATGCCGCGAAGTAGCGGAAGTCCGGCGTCGACCAGCGTTGCCAATTGTCGAGTGAATGTGGCCAGTTCTTTGGTGCTGACCGATGGGATGACTAATGAAAAGGGCTCCTTCTTTTTCTTGATCGCGACCTTCTTGCCATCCTTGTCGACCGTCGCTTTCGACTCGACTACTTCCGTCGGGTAAAAGCCCATCTCTTTGAGACGAGCCATCGCCTCCTGCTGGTTGGCGACCTCCAGCGTCCCTTCCTTGGACTTTCCCTTTTTGTCCAAGGCCACGTAGTTGAAAAGAGGCATACGCTCAGGTGTATTTCATTACCTGCTCAAAGGATGATACACCCTTAAACATAAGATTCAACCCGTCCATTCTCAAGGTTTGCATTCCCAATTCCACCGCCTTTTCGCGCAACACCATTCCCGGTGCGGATTCATTGATCATCGCGCGGATGGGATCGGAGATCATCAGCATCTCATAAATCCCGCGCCGTCCTTTGTAGCCTGTATTATTGCAAAATTCGCAGCCGGCCCCGTAGAATACTTCCTCGCCGTGCATTTCGTGCGGCTCCAACTTCAACATGTCAATGTGATCGCGCGTGAGTGGCTGAGCCGTCCGACAACGTTCACAGATTGTTTTCACCAGTCGCTGAGCAAGCACACCGTTGACCGAGGATGCGATCAAAAATGGCTGCACGCCCATGTCCGCCAATCGCGTGATGGCTTCCGTCGAACTATTCGTGTGAAGCGTGCTCACGACCAAGTGACCCGTGAGTGAGGCTTGAATGGCAATCGTCGCCGTCTCCAAATCACGAATCTCACCAACGAGGATGATATCCGGATCCTGACGCAAAAAGGATTTGAGCGCCTTTGCAAACGTCATTCCCATCGCTTCACTGATGGCCACCTGCACGATCCCATCAATGGGATATTCCACTGGATCCTCGGCTGTCAGGATCTTCGTCTCCATGTCGTTGAGCTTGCGAAGACACGCGTACAAGGTCGTCGTCTTTCCAGAACCCGTCGGCCCAGTCACCAGAAAAACCCCGTTTGGCTGCTCCACGCAATGAATCAGTTCCTTCGAAACTTTTTCAGGAATGTTCAAAATATTCAGCGAGAGCAACGAGGAGGACCTGTCCAAAATACGAAGCACCACCGACTCGCCAAATTGCGTCGGCAGCGTCGATGCACGCAGGTCGATCTGCTTGCCACCGATCACCGTAGAGATGCGTCCGTCCTGCGGAATCCGATTCTCAGCGATGTCCAGATTCGCCATGATTTTGATTCTGGACGCGATGGCGCTTGCCAATTCTTTCGGCGGTGGCGTGAGAAGCTTCATCACACCATCCACCTTCATTCGGATTTGATAGCTATCCTCGAACGGCTCAAAATGAATGTCCGCCGCCTTCTCTCTCAATCCCTGATACAAAACCAAATTGACGAACCGCACGATCGGTTGTGCATCGCCCACCTCTTCGATCACCTGTTGTTCCGTCAAGTCATCCTTAACAGCTTCAACATGGTTGAACTCTTTTACGATTTGATCGTAGCTGAGTTCTTTCGAGTATTGTTTCTCGATGACCTGTTCCACTTTCGCCGGATCCGCTATGCGCACGACCACCTGTTTCTTAAGCTGATACTGCAAGTCATCGATGACCGTTGGATTCAACGGATTGACGAGACAGATGTGCAGCACATCGTCGAAGGAGCCGACGGCAACGCACTGATAGAGGCGAGCAATATCCGGTGGAATTAATTCGATTAACCCCGGCGTGATTTCCACTTCTGCAAGATCGATCACGTCGGTGTGAAGCCCCTCCGCCATCAACTCCAATTGCGTCGCCAAATCCACATGCCCCTGATCATGCAACAGGCCGTGCACCGACGCGCCCGATAGATTGTGTTCGCCCTGCACCGCCTCCAAATCTGGTTCGGACATCAGTCCTCGCTCGTGAACCAGCACCAACAACGGATGAGAAATCAACGTGGACATGATTTAGTGTTTCGGCGGCGGCGGCCTGAGCGGTGGCTTTCCTGCTCCCGGTTGACTTTGTATTTGGAGAGCCTGCTGTTCGTCGTACTCCTTGAGCTTTTGCAGCATCCCTTGGTAATCGGCTGACTTTGTCTGGCAATCTTCCCGACTCACGATCCCTTCGCAAAACGCTTTGTAGAGGCCATCGTCCAAAGTCACCATGCCATACTTCGATCCAGTTTGTTGATCCGATGGAATGCGGAAGGTTTTATTATCGCGAATCAGCGCCGCGATGGAAGGCGTGTTGATCATGATATCGTGAATCGCCTTGCGCCCCTTTCCATCGGCTCGCTTCACAAGAATCTGTGAGATCACCGCCTGCAACACCGTCGATAATTGAATCCGAATCGTCTCCTGCTGCTGCATCGGAAAGGCGTTCACAATACGATCGACCGTTTTCGCTGCGCCGGTTGTATGCAACGTGCCAAACACCAAGTGACCCGTTTCCGCCGCTGAGACAGCCATTTCGATCGTCTCCAAATCCCGCAACTCACCCACCAGAATCACTTCGGGATCCTGACGCAGTGCGCGGCGAAGCGCCTCGGAGAAACTCGGCACGTCCACATGCACTTCGCGTTGCGTCGTGATCGCCTTTTTATGCGGATGATAAAACTCGATCGGATCCTCGATCGTGATCAGATGACAACTGTCATCGGTCTCGTTGATGATGTTGATCATCGAAGCCAGCGTGGTGGATTTGCCTGAACCCGTCGGTCCCGTCACCAAAATCATTCCGCGCGGCGTGTGAAGCAGCTTCATCACCGTTTCCGGGTTCAAACCGATTTGTTCCAACGTCAGCAGTGCGTTTGGAATCTGCCTCAACACGAGCGCCATGTTCCCGCGCTCACGAAATGCGCTGACACGAAATCTCGCTTTGTCGCCGAATGCGAATCCGAAATCTGCTCCGCCCTTGGTTCTGATCTGCTGAATATTTTCATCCGAGGCGATGCTCTTCACAAGCGATTCCACATCTTCAGGCACACAAGCCGGACCTTGCACACGCTTGAGCACGCCTTTGTGCCGATAAGCCGGCGGAATCCCCACTCGGACGTGCAAGTCAGCCGCGCCAGTATCGACCATCATATTCAGAAGGTCGGGCATGTTATAGATTGCTTCGCGTTCAGCCATGATTCGTCTCTCGGTTGATTGTCTAATCTATCGTGTCGGACAATGTGGATCGGAGAACCTCTTCCACCGAAGTCATTCCAGCGATCACTTTCCTGCGACCATCCTCGCGAAGGGTTTTCATTCCATTCTTCTTCGCCTGCTCACGCAATTGGGTAGACGTTGCGTTGTCGATGACCATGCGCCGTGAAATATCATCTAACTCGAACACTTCAAAAATACCGAACCGGCCACGGTAACCACGGCCATCACAATTTCTGCAACCGGCTCCACGCCGAAAATTAGCTTCGGCAGCTTCCTCCGGATTAATATTGAGCGCCTTGAGTTCGCCTGCAGGCGGCATGTAGTCGGTGACGCACTTGGGACAAAATTTACGGACCAGTCGCTGGGCGATGATGCAGCGCGTGGCTGCTGCGACCAAGAATGGCTTGATCCCGATGTCCACCATACGAGTCACGGCGCTGGGCGCATCATTCGTGTGGAGTGTAGAGAACACGAAGTGGCCGGTCAGCGAGGCGTTGACGGCGATGCTCCCCGTTTCCGCGTCACGAATCTCACCAAGCATGATGATGTTCGGCGCCTGGCGAAGCATCGAGCGCAACGCCGCAGAAAAGGTCAATCCGGCAAGTTCGTTGACTTGCACTTGATTGATTCCCTCGAGCCGATATTCGACGGGATCCTCAACGGTGATGATTTTCTTGTCCGGCGTGTTCAAGAAATTCAAGCACGAGTAAAGCGTCGTCGTCTTTCCAGAACCAGTCGGACCGGTCACGAGCATGATTCCATCAGGCATCTGCGAAGACCGTTCAAAGCGCTCTTGATCATCCCGCATGAAACCGAGCTGATCCAATCCCAGTTTCAAACCCGATTTATCCAAGATACGCATGACGATGGTTTCGCCATATTGGGACGGCAGACAACTGACACGAAAATCGAGCGGCTTATCATCCACCGCCTGCTGCAAGCGTCCGTCTTGGGGCACTCGCTTTTCGGCAATGTTCATCCCTGAAATAATTTTGATCCGTTGAAGGATCGGCCCCTGCAACCGATGCGGCGGTTCGAAACCCTTTTGCATCACGCCGTCGATCCTGTACCGGATGCGCAGGTAAGTTTCCATCGGCTCGATATGAATATCCGAGCAACGCATTCGTTGACCATCAGCGATGATTTTGTTGACCAACTTCACCAGCGGCGCGTCATCATCATCGTCGACCACCACGGTTGCTTTATCGGCCGCCTGCACCTTATCCAAATCCACCTGCGTCTGAGACATCTCCTGCACCATTCTCTCAACACCTTCACTCACGGCTGTCGTGCCGTACATCCGATCGAACGCAGATTTCACCTGATCCAACGAAGCCACCTTGAAAATGAGCGTGTATCCACTGAGCAACTGATGAAGGCCATCGATCGTATCCATGTCGCTGGGATCGCTCAGTGCGATCGACAGGTAATTATCTTCAACGCTCAACGGGACGACTTGGAATCGGCGCGCGATATGCCGGGGCAACGCCTTCAATAGATTATCTCGTGGGCGAAGGTCGCGCAGGTCAACCACCTCCATGTGATACAACAGCGCGCGCGCGCGAGTGACATCCTCCGGCTTGATCGTCTTATTGACGAGGAGCGTATCCACCACACCCGCACCGGCGGACTCCGCTATTTGTCGCGCTTCGTCAATTTGAGCTGCATCCACCACGCCCATGTCGGACAGCGGATCCAATAAAAAATCGTCTTTTGGTGCCACAATTACTTCTGCCGCAAATTAAACGCTCCTACAACGCGAAGTCAAATACCCACTCTTCAGAACTTAAATCGCCAACGGACTTTTCGTTGCCATTGGATTGATAAAAGCTAGCCTAAGAGCCGTCATCTAACAAGAAGCGCATGCTCAACATCACCGGCCCCGGATCAATCACTACTTGCGACGGTTTGACACGACGCGACTTTCTGCAAGTCGGCGCGCTCGGAGCACTCGGCATCACACTGGCCGATCTCGCCAAACTTGAAGCCGCGCAAGCAGCCGGCGGACGCGATGACCGTTCCGTGATCATGATCTTCAATCTCGGCGCCCCCAGCCAACTCGACACATTCGATCCGAAGCCAGACGCCCCACGCGAAGTTCGCGGTCCATTCAAGCCCATCAAGACCAAAGGCGATTTTCAGATCAGTGAAATCTTTCCCAAGCACGCAGCCATCGCCGATAAATTCAGCCTCGTCCGTTCCTGCTACCACACCGCTGCAGCCGTGCATGACACCGGACACCAGATGATGCAGACCGGACGACTCTTCACCGGCGGCATCATCACCCCGCACGCGGGTTGCGCATTGGAATTCATCAAAGGACGACGTGGCGACATGCCCGCCAACGTCGTGCTTCCCGAACCGATGGGACCGACTGGCGGCAATATGCCACATGGCCAGGAAGCCGGCTTCCTCGGTAAAAACTACGACCCATTTGTCCTCAATGCTGACCCATCGCAAGCGAATTTCAAAGTTCCCGATCTTCTCCCACCGAAAGACCTCGGCGAAGCGCGCCTCGAACGTCGCCGTAATCTGCGCGACATCGTCGATGGCACCGTCAAGGGATTCGAGTCGAGCGAATCCGCCAAATTGATGGACACCAGTTTCGCCGCCGCCTTCCGTTTGATGACCAGTTCCAAAGCTCGCGAAGCTTTCGATCTCACCAAGGAACCCCTCAAAGTGCGTGAGCGTTATGGAATGACTCGATTCGGACAATCTTGCCTGCTCGCGCGACGACTCATTGAAGCCGGTGTGCGCTTCGTCACCATCAACACCTTTATCACCGTCTTCAACGAAATCACGTGGGACATTCACGGATCGAAACCCTTCACCTCAATCGAAGGAATGCGCGACATCGTTGCGCCAATGTATGATCAAGGCTACAGCGCACTGATCGAAGACCTCGTCCAGCGCGGCATGCTCGAGAACACACTCGTTTGCAACCTTGCCGAATTCGGACGCACTCCGAAGGTCAACCCCGCTGGCGGGCGTGACCACTGGCCACAGTGTTGGACAATGTATTTTGCAGGAGGTGGTGTGAAAGGGGGCCGCGTCGTTGGCAAGAGCGACGACATCGGCGCTTACCCCGTCGAGCGCCCAGTCAAACCCAACGAAGTGGTCGCTACAATCTATCGCAGCCTCGGTCTCGATCTCGACTCTCACCTGCCCGGCCCGCAACAGCGCCCATTCCCACTGGTGGATTTCGGCACTCAGCCCATCAAGGAACTGTTTTAATTCGTCACCGGAACGAAGGTCAACATGACATTCAACCCATCCATTTTTTCCCGCCTCATCATCGTTCTTTGCTCGTTCATTGCACTCTCATCAAAGGCCGCCGCACCGAGCTTTCGCAATCAGATCCAGCCGTTGTTGGCCAAATCAGGCTGCAGTTCCGGCGCCTGCCACGGCGCTGCCGCTGGGCAGAATGGATTCAAACTTTCCCTGCGCGGCTATGACAACGAAGCTGACCATCTTTCCATCACACGCCACGCATTCGGACGGCGAATCAACCTCGCCGACCCCGCCCGCAGCCTGCTCCTCCTCAAATCTGCAGGCATCGTGCCGCACAAAGGAGCCGCCCGATTTGAAACCACTTCGCCTGAATACAAAATCCTCGGCGAATGGATTGCCGCCGGTGCGCCCGGCCCGCAACCCAATGATCCGCTCATCACTCGCATCGAAGTAACGCCTGCCTCCGCCACTCTGAAACCCCGCGCCGACTTGCAACTTCGTGTGCGCGCTCATTTCAGCAACGGCCGTACCGAAGATGTCACCCGCTGGGTGAAATACACATCCGCCAACGAATCCGTCGTGAACGTCGGCGATGATGGCAAGGCACGAATCGTCGGCCACGGCGAAGGAGCCGTCACCGCGTGGTATTTAAGCCGCATCGCCATCGCCAGCATCACCGTGCCCTTCACCAACAAAGTGACCGCTTCCACATTCAGCAAAGCTCCGAAGCGCAATTTTATCGATGAACTGACTCTCGATAAATTGCGCTCGTTAAATCTGCCGCCGGCGACTCGTTGCACGGATAGCGAATTCATCCGTCGCGCCTTCATCGACACTATCGGAATACTTCCCACAGCTGATGAGTCCCGCGCGTTTCTCGCCGACACATCAACCACCAAACGCGACACGCTCATCGAACTCCTGCTGCGACGACCCGAGTTCATCGATTATTGGACTTACAAATGGAGCGACTTGCTACTCGTGAGCAGCCGTCAACTTCCGCAGAAAGCGATGTGGGCCTACTACCATTGGATCCGCGAAAATGTGGATGCCAACACGCCTTGGGATCAATTCGTGCGCAAGCTCGTCACATCCACCGGCAGCACACTCGACAACGGCGCGGCCAATTTCTTCGTCCTGCACGACAACCCTTCGGCAATGGCCGAGACCACTTCGCAAGCGTTTCTTGGAATGTCCGTGAACTGTGCCAAGTGCCACAACCATCCGATGGAAAAGTGGACCAACGACCAATACTACGGCTTTGCAAATATGTTTGCCCGTGTGCGCGCCAAAAATGGAACCGCAGGCGAAGGCGATCACGTTATCTTCGCCGCAACGGAAGGTGATCTCGTTCAGCCACGAATTGGCCGACCGCAACTCCCTCAGCCACTCGAAGGCAAACCGCTGCCGATGAATTCCACAGAAGATCGCCGCAACGCACTCGCAGCCTGGCTCACCGCCCGTGAGAACCCCTACTTCACACGGGCGATTGTCAACCGTGTCTGGGCTAATTTCCTCGGCACAGGACTTGTCGAACCCGTGGACGACTTGCGCATGACCAATCCGCCGAGCAATGCAAAACTACTGGAGGCCGCCGCAAACTATCTCGCTGATCAGAAATTTAATTTGAAGGCGCTGATGCGCGCCATCCTGCAATCGGAAACTTATCAGCGATCCAACATTGCTGCGCCTGGCACTGAATCTGACTCGCGCTTTTATTCTCGTTACTTCCCCCGCCGCATGATGGCCGAAGTGCTTCTCGATTCCATCAGTCAGGTCACCGACGCACCCACTGCCTTTTTTACAGACGAACGGAACCGCCTGCAGACTGGAAAACCTTATCCCGCTGGCTTGCGCGCGATGCAGTTGCCCGACGCGAATATCGCCTCGTACTTTCTGAAAAGTTTCGGCCACGCTGACCGCACTCAGACCTGCGAATGTGAACGCAACAACCAGCCCAGCGTTGCGCAGATGCTCCATATCTCCAACGGCGATACGCTGAACGACAAGTTGAAGAAAACTGACAACCGTATCACTCGCCTTCTGGCTGCCAAACTCAGCAATGAACAACTGATCGACGAAGCCTTCTTGAACGCATTCGCCCGATTTCCCACTCCGGATGAGAAGTTGAAATGCGTCAAACAAATCGCGCTGGCCGGCGAAGTTTCCCGACGCGATGCCATTGAAGATTTATTTTGGGCTTTGATGAGCACAAAAGAATTCATCTTCAATCACTGAACTCATGCGCCTGACCCTTTGCACAGTATTACTGGCCACGGCCACTGGGGTGATTGTCGCCGCTCCCAATCCGGATTATTCCGCTGCCGCCGCAGTCTTCAACAAGCACTGTCTCGATTGCCATTCACGCCAGGAAGCCGATGGCGGCCTCGTGCTGGAGACCTACGTGGAGATGATGAAAGGCGGCGAGACAGGCACTGTCATTCAGCCGGGCAAATCCACAGACAGCTTGCTGGTGAAGTTTCTCGAGGGAAACTCCGGTCGAAAAGGGAAATACCAGTTCATGCCGCCGGGAAAACGCAAGCAACTCACACCGGATGAAATCGCCGTCATCAAATCATGGATCGATTCCGGAGCGTCTGCGCCCGCGCCCGGACAAGAAAATGATCGCCTGGCCAAGCTGCCTAAAATCGCTGTCAAAGGCACACCAAAGAATCCGGTCAATGCGCTCGCTTATTCTCTTAAACAAAATCTGCTCGCTGTCGGACGACATGGATCCATCGAGTTACGCGATGGCACAACCCGATCGCTCATCCGCATTCTGCCGAAACTGCGCGGCCAAGTGAACGCGCTCACATTTTCCAGCGATGGCGCAACCCTGTTTGCTGCCGCCGGCGAACCGGGCATCAACGGCGAGGCTCACCAGTTTCGAGTCGCCGATGGATCATCGATCCGCACTTTCGATGGGCATCGCGATGCGATTTATTCCCTCGCACTTTCGCCCGATGGATTGACAATCGCCACTGGCGGATACGATCAGAAGATCATTCTGTGGAACGTCAACGATGGCACACCAAAGAAAACTTTATCGGGCCACAATGGGGCCGTATTCGCCCTCGATTTCCGTTTGGATGGCAAATTACTGGCCAGCGCCAGCGCAGATCGCACGGTGAAATTGTGGGACGTCAATACCGGCGACAGACGCGACACGCTGGCACATTCTCTCAAAGAGCTGCACACGCTTTCGTTCACTCCCGATGGAAAGAAACTTTTCGCCGGTGGAGTGGATAACCGCATTCGGATCTGGAGTGTCAGTGAGAAAGCCGCCGAAACGACGAACCCGCTCATCGAATCGCGATTCGCTCACGAAGGCGCGATACTCAAACTGGCCTTCTCACGTGATGGCAAACGACTGATTACATCCGCCACGGATCGGACGGTAAAGATTTGGGACACTGACGGCTTGAAAGAGATTCAGCATCTCGCTGGACAATCTGATTGGTCGACCGCACTTGTTTTTTTGCAGGACGAAAATCACTACACGCTCGGCCGGCTGGATGGTTCTCTTGAATTCGGCATCACAAAACTTCCTATCAAGGACAAATGATTATGCGCCGACTCATTCCTCTTCTTCTTTTAGCCGCCACGACAATTCAAGCGGCAGACCCGCAAAAGTCGCCTGCGAAACCAGCAGCGCCCGTCCTCTCACACGCACTTCCTCGTGGGCTTGAACGTGGTGTTACGAATCGAATCCAGTTGGTTGGCAGCCAACTCAGTGGCTCCAATCAGTTAATACTGCACCATCCCAAACTCAGTGGCAAAATCCTCTCCGAGCCTTCGACCGACCTTCTAGCAGCCGTTGAAATCACTCCCGCAGCAGATCTTCCTCGTGGCAGTTATGATATTTCTGTCGTCGGGACCGGAGGCGAAAGTGCGCGCCTGACCGTCTTTGTCGATGACCACCGACAGTTGGTAGAGCCTATGAAACTGCCAGCGGTTGAACCCATCGAAATGCCGGCGAGCGTTTGGGGAACACTGGATAAAGTTGGAGAAGTGGATGAGTACCCAATCAAAGTCGTCGCTGGCCAGACTGTCGTATTTCATCTTGCCGCAAAATCACTCACCTCGAAAGCGGCCAACATCGCGATGGCCATTGTGGACAACACAGGCGCACTGCTCGCAGCAAGCAACGGATTCGAAGGGGAAGAGCCGCTGCTCGCTCACACATTTACGCGAACTGGCATCGCAACTTTACGGATCAGCGACCGGCAAGTTGGGGCATCACGAGATCATTTCTACCGGATCACGATGGGCCAATTTGCATTCGTGACCGGGATTTTTCCCATGGCCGTGACAACGGGAACCAACAGAAGTGTATCTCTGCTCGGATTGAATCTGCCGAAGGACACGCGCGTGCCAGTCAATTCGACAGTCATCGGCGAGGTGGATGTGGCGATTGACGCGGGCAGATTCCGTTCACTGCGCCCGCTCAAAGTGATGATCACAGGGGAGTCTGAGATGATTGAGATCGAGCCAAACGATACCACCGCAACGGCACGAATGATCACAACTCCCGGCTCCATCCATGGCAGCATTCAATCGCCAGACAAATCTGCCTCATCGGACATCGACCATTTTTCTTTCAAAGCAATTTCTGGAGATCAATGGATCATCGAGACGCTCGCTGCGCGCCGAGGCTCGCCATTGGACACAAAGATCGAGGTATTGCATGCCGATGGTCGCCCTGTTCAGCGGCTGTTGTTGCAGGCGGTCCGCAACTCGGCCATCAACTTTCGCGGTGTGGATGCAAATGCCGCCGACATTCGTTTGGATCAATGGGAAGAAATGGACTTGAACGAGTTCGTCTATTTCCAAGGTGAAGTCTGCAAAACTTTTCGGATGCCGCGCGGACCGGATTCTGGTTTCGCTTTCTTCACAGCGGCTGGCAAACGCAAAGGCTATTTCGACACGAGTGCCACCGCTCACGCCAATGACGAGACCTGCTACACAGTCGTTCCGCAACCGTTGGGCACCCGACACGCTCCCAATGGACTACCCGTCTTCACACTGAATTACACGAATGATGACGATGCCGATCGCGCATTGGGAACAGACTCTCGCCTCAGATTTACTGCACCAGCCGACGGCAACTACGTGGTTCGAATCACCGACAGTCGCAGACTTGGCGGCGACCGATTCGTGTATCGACTTTCACTCCGCCGCGCGCAGCCTGATTTCACAGTGAATCTCACTGGAACAAATCCAAGTTTACCAGCAGACACCGGCAAAGGATTCACTGCCAGAGTGGATCGTCGTGATGGATTCGATGGAGCCGTCAAAGTCGAGATGAGCGGAGTTCCCGCTGGTTTTACTCTCACCAATCCGCTCCAAATCGAGGCAGGTCATGAAGAGGCATCGGGAACCATCTATGCGCTGCCGGGTCAGGATCCCAATGCGAAGCCAGACTGGAGCCAGATGAAAGCCACCGCCAGCGCAATGCTCGCTGAGAAAACTGTTTTCAAGCCCATCAACAATATCGGCAAGGTGACCGTGACTGAACCGAAACCCAAATTGTATTTGGATCTGGAGAATTTCCCGGCAAGCACAACTCGAAAACCAGTCGTCATTGTTCCGGGCGAAACGGTCTCCGTTCTCATCAAAGTCCGCCGAAACGGCAACACAGATTTAGTAAATCTAAACGTGTTCAATCTTCCACACGGCGTCATCGTGGACAACATCGGCCTCAACGGCGTGCAAATCCGCAGTGGAGAAAATGAACGTGAAGTTTTTATCACCTGCGCGAAATGGGTTGCTGAACAGGATCGTCCGTTCCATGCCGCCATCGACGCTGCGCAGACTTCGCTACCACTTCTGCTCCAAGTGAGAAAGCCAAAGCCGGTGTCCAACTAATCACTGGAATAAAAACGGGGCGCACCATCGCGAACGATGGCCGCCCCGTAGAAGTCGATTGATTCTGCCGCCTACTTCAGTTCTTTCAACCAGATGTTGCGGAAGCGCACGGGATTCCCGTGATCCTGCAAGCTGATCGGCAATTTATCCGCGTGCGCCTTGTACTCCGGCGTACTGCGATGGCCCGATGGCCCATTCAGTTTTCGTCTGTCGTGAACTTTCACGCCATTGTGAACGACGGTCACGTAGCCCGGCTCAAGTAATTTACCATCCTTGAATTTAGGCGCTTCAAAAGTGATGTCGTAGGTCTGCCATTCACCCGGTGGCAATGAGACATTTTTGTCCGGTGGCCACTGCCCATAAAGCGAAGCACATTGGCCGTCCGCGTAAGTCAGATTATTGTAAGAATCGAGCACCTGCACCTCATACATTCCCATGAGGAATACCCCCGAATTGCCGCGTCCCTGACTTTCGCCCTTCACTTCCTTTGGCGATGCGAATTCGACATGTAGCTGCATGCTGCCAAAACCATCTTTGGTCAAAACGGTTCCCTTTCCGTTCACTTCCATGTAGCCATTCTCAACCTTCCAAGGCGCTTCGCCCTTCGCGGATTTCCACTTCGACAAATCCGTGCCACCAAAAAGAACAACGGCACCTTCCGGCGCTTTCGCTCCCATGGTTGGAGAGGGATCGGGTTTTACAATTGGCGGATGCGGGCGCGTATTGTCATGCACTTTCCATTTCTGTCCCGGAATGACCGGCGTGTCGTCATAACCCGGCGTTTTCTTGGCGTCAGCGGCCACAAGCGCAGTCGCCATCATGCCCGTAGTGATGAATGCAATTAGTTTCATGGTGATATTTGTTACGGACAAATCGTAGTCAGCCACACACAGCGAGTAAAGGTTTACCTCCATTGGGAGAATCGCGCACAAACATCTGGCGCGACTCTTCCCAATTTGACTATCGTCCCTCGCCTTCGCCCGATGAATAACGACAAAACCATTTTAGACGTGCGGCAATTACGAGTGCAACGCGGTGGCAGAGTCATTCTTGATTCGCTCAACTGGCAAGTCGTCCGCAGTCAACATTGGGTCATCCTCGGCGCCAACGGCTCAGGCAAAACTTCGCTGCTCGCTGCACTCACCGGCTACCTTGCGCCCACTGCTGGCGAAATCAAATTGCTCGATCAGACATTTGGAGAAAGCGACTGGCGTGAACTGCGTCGGCGCATTGGCATTGTCAGTTCCACCGTGCACGCATTGATTGCTTACGACGAACCTGCTTTAGAAACCGTCGCCAGTGGCAAGTCCGGAATGATTGACCTCTGGCATCGACCGAACAAGAAAGAGGCTAAACAAGCCATGTCGATACTTCGCAATATCGAATGCGGATCGCTCGCCAATCGCCCGTGGTGCCATCTCTCTCAAGGGGAACGTCAGCGCGTGCTGATCGGTCGTGCATTGATGGCCGCTCCGGAATTACTCATCCTCGACGAACCTTGTGCAGGCTTGGATCCCGTCGCTCGCGAACATTTCCTGCAATTCATCCAGCGACTCAGCCAATCGCGCCGTGCACCAACCCTCGTGCTGGTGACTCATCACGTCGAGGAGATCATGCCTTTTTTCACTCATGCACTGTTGCTACGCGACGGCCAATGCTTCCATCAAGGCCGTGTGAAGGAAGTGCTGAACAATCACGCACTCAGCGAAACATTTGGTTGCGCCATCAAGATTGAAAAGCGACGGGGCCGATATGCGTTGAGAGTCCAGCCCAAGCGACTCAAAGTGATGTGAGCCGTAGTTGAGCCTTCAGTACTGCGCACCGGGAAACCACGGCTGAAATTCCTCGTCACCGATGCCGTTGATTTCACTCTTGGTTTTCTCTCCACTCGCCACAGAAATGATTTTATCGAACAGCCGCGCGCCCACTTCCTGAACCGTTTCCTTCCCCTCCAAAATCGTGCCGGCATTGATGTCCATGTCCTCCTCCATCCAGTTAAAAAGCGGAGTATTCGTCGCCACCTTGATGCACGGCGCAGGCTTGCATCCGTACACACTGCCGCGCCCGGTCGTGAACACGCCGACGTTGCAACCACCCGCCACAAGCCCCGTCATACTCACCGGATCGTACCCGGGCGTGTCCATAAATCCGAATCCCTGAGTCGTGATCAACTCTGCATAATCGTACACAGCCATCAGCGGCGCTTGCCCGCCTTTGGCGACCGCCCCGAGACTCTTTTCGTAAATGGTCGTCAGCCCGCCCTCTTTGTTTCCCACCGAAGGATTATTATCGATCGAACCGCCGTGCATACGCGCGTAATCTTCCCACCAACGAATTTGTCGCGTCAATTTCTCCGCGATGGCCGTCGTCGCCGCCCGGCGTAGCAGCAGATGTTCAGCGCCATAAATCTCAGTCGTCTCAGCCAAGACAGATGTGCCGCCATGCCGGATCAATTCATCCGAGGCCACACCCAAAGCAGGATTGGCCGTGATGCCGCTGTTGCCATCCGAGCCGCCACAGTTTTCTGCCAGCAAAAGTTTTGACAAAGGTTGCGGAGTGCGGCGCATTTCATTTGCTCGCGGCAGCATCTTCACGATCGCCGCCACAGCAGCCTCGATTGTTTTTCGCGAACCGCCAGTGCCCTGCACTGTCATATACTCCGGCGGGATTTCGCCTTCGGCCAAATTCTCCAGACCACAGGCATCCCGAATACCGCGCACCTGATTATCTTCGCAGCCCAAACCGATCATCACGTAAGCACTGATATTGGGGTGACGCGCCATGTTGCCAATCGTCCGCCGTAGGATCTGGAAAGGGCCATTCACATTCACGCCACAGCCACCTTGAGTTTTAAAGGCAACCACGCCATCGATGTTCGGATAATCGCGCTTGAAATCCGGCCCGCTAAATCGTTCAGCCACGTAGCGCGCAACGGAGGCCGAACAATTCACGCTCGTGAGCACCGCCACATAATTACGCGTGGCAGCGCGTCCGCCGGGGCGTGCGAATCCGAGAAATGTTTTGCGATCCGATTCCGGATACATCGACCACGGTTTGTAATCGGCGCAGAATTCATACTGCCGTTTGAAATCCAGACAAACGAGATTGTGCGTGTGCACGTGGTCTCCAACAGCGATGCCACCCTTTGCAAAGCCGATCACCTGACCGTATTTCTTCACCGGCTCGCCATCGGTAACGGAGCGAAGCGCAACCTTGTGACCCGCTGGAATGGTTGCGCCAGCAACGATTGAAGAAACTCCGTTCGCAATCAGGGCGCCGGCTTTGACGGTTCGTTTCAATACGCCAACATCGTCGCCGGAATGAAGTTGAATCACACAGGAATCTGTTTGTGTCGCCATTGGCCAAATGCTACGGCATCGCTTGCCGATGAAAAGTCGAAAGCCTAACGATCTTCGACCTCGATCCACGTCTCCACACATCGTCCGTCGAAATTGGCAAGCAGTCGGTGCCTGCCGAGTTTGAGGATTGCGTACCCTGCCCCGTTTTCAACGAGGCATTGCAACGTGTCACTGTGCCAGTTTGATTTACCCTGCAAATTCAACTGAAGCGGGAGCATTCTGCCAGAGTCGGGCAAGTCGGGATCGATAAAATATTTTGAACCTGGCAAAGGTGAAATGACGCGTACTGCCGTTGATGACGACGATCCAGCGATGGCTACACTCGTCCCCAAATTATTGTCCGCGCTCTGCAACCATCTCGCATATTCAGCTCCGAGCAGAATCCGACCGCTCTCATCGTAGTCGGATGCCGACTCCATCGGAGGAAGATTCTCGGCAAGAAATAATTCAGTCACAGTATCCGCCCGTGACGACGGATTCAGCAATCGATGTCCTGTGACAGGATGAATGACAGCCTCCACAATACCCTCTGGCCGTGAAAACCAACTTGTCCCAAATCGTTCGTGCAGGTGCTGGATGATTCCGTGCATCACCGGCGCCGCACCGGTTACGCCGGAAACTTTGCCCATCGGTGATCCATCAAAGTTACCGACCCAAACGCCAACTGTGAATTCTGGCGTGTAACCCAAAGCCCAGTTGTCGCGATAATCGGAACTGGTGCCTGTTTTGCAGGCCACAGGAAAACTGAAAGCGAGTGGCGAATCAAAGCCGAATGTTCGCGTCCTCGCCCCATTATCGGAAAGCATTTCAGCCACGAGATAGGCGGCGCGCGCATCGAATACCCGACAACTTTGCGATGGATCCGAATCAACCACGCGAACCGGCTTGTAGATTCCAAGTCGTGCCAGACACGAATAGGCATTGGCTAGTTCCAACAATCGCGCTTCCGCATTACCGATGGTCAATCCAAGTCCAAAATGAGTTGCATCGCGATTCAACGTCGTCAGTCCGCAACGAATCAACGCATCACGCAATATTTCTGGACCGCCGGCTGCCGCGAGCGATTTGACTGCGGGAATATTGAGCGAATTCCCCAACGCAACTCGGACTCGGATTGGCCCCGAATAATGCCGGTCATAATTCTCAGGACGAAACAGTCCCGTTGGCGTCGCAAACTCAGATGGAATATCGGCGATGACGGTTGCCGGAGTCATGCCCCGTTCGATGGCGAGCGCATAGGTGAACGGCTTGAAAGTGGATCCTGCCGATCGTGGCGCCAAAGTTCCGTTCACCTGGCCGCCTTCAATCGCGCGATAATCGGGCGAGCCGACCATCGCCAACAAGTTGCCGGATTGATTGTCGATGACAACTACTGCGCCGTGTTGGATTCGCAGTGAATTCACTTTTCGCATTTGATCGCGCAACGATGATTCGGCCACGCGCTGCAATTGCAAATCAAGTGTGGTTCGGATTTCGCCCTGATTCGGAAATCTTCGAGCCACCCCCTGCCCTGTCACCCAGTCAAAGAAGTGCGCTGTCTCAAGATGACGGCTCGGCTTGATGCTCAACTGCTGCGCGATCGCAGATTGATATTGCGCTTCGTTCAGAATCCCGTTGCGCAGCATGCGTTCGAGCACGAGTCGTTGTCGCGCGCGCGCACGGAGTGGATGCTTCGTTGGATTGAGTCGTGAAGGCGAGTTCGGAAGGGCGGCCAGTAACGCCGATTCCGACAGGGACAAATCTTTGATCGATTTCTGAAAATAGAATTGGGCAGCTGTATCAGCACCAAAACAAAGGTTGCCATAATCGAGCCGGTTCAAGTACGCCTCAAGAATCTGTTCTTTCGACCATTGTCTTTCCAGCCGCAATGCCTGGATGGCTTCCAACACCTTTGTGACAAATGTCCGAGGCCGTGGCTGGTGGATCTTGATGAGCTGTTGTGTGATGGTGGAGGCTCCTGAAACGACACGGCGTTTCTTTGCAAGATCCTTCGTCGCCCGCGCAACCGCTGTCCAATCCACGCCATGATGTTTTCTGAATCGCCTGTCTTCTGCCGCGAGTGTCGCTTCAATCAAATGTGGTGGCACCTCTGTGAGTTTGAAGTGCCTGTGAAATTGGCGGCCTTCGAACAAGCCCGACCGCAACGATTCACCGTGTCGATCGATCAACTCAATATTTTCTGGGAAGGGTTGGAATAATGTTGCTGGCAGAGGAACCCAAGCAATCGCCAGTTGCGATCCAAGCCACACGAATCCTGCCGAAGCAATCAGCCAGAGAGATAATTGGATGCCGCGCCGCAGCCATTTTCGGATTACTGCTTTCATTGAATCAAGGCAGAGGGATTGCCCTCAAATTGGAACTGGCAGAAGTGCCAAAGCGTTCAGGTCGGTACATTTCCTCGGCTCTCGTTGCGGGAGCAATCGCATTTCCTGCAGCTCGCACTCGCGCTAGATAAGTGATCTTGTGCTGACCTGAAGAAAGGTGATCGCAAAAGAACAGGGCACGATCGCGCCGGAACTCTTGATGATTGGTGATCCAGCCAGGAACAGGAGAAGCATGAAGTGAGCGTTGAGTTTTCAATGTAGGATTCACAGCCTCGAAAAGCGATGGCAACGCATCATCCACGACGACAAAATGCGCTGGCTTGTCTGTTTGAAGGTTCAGACTCACCTCGATGAGATCTCCGACTGCAAGGTCGGTCGCTGGCAGTTTCTTTCCATCGATTGCAATCTTTTGATAAGTGCGCTGGATAGAAAGTCCGCTATCTTGTCGCACGGTTTCATTTCGTACTGGGCGCGTCTCGAGTTTTATCTGGGCGAATAGTTTGCCTGCGCCTTGGATCGAGATATCGACTTGTGGACGTTTCACAGCGCCGATGTAGGGAGCACGAATGGTCTGAATGGGATTCGAACGATCGAGTGAAAAGGGATGTGCGACGCCGCCAATGTTAAGCGCACCAACGGCTGCACCAATATCCGACTCTACGATTCGCGCGTATGAAGTCAGGGCGAGCAGTGACCATGCATTGCCTTGCGTGGTATTCCAATGTCCGGTGCGCTTAGATGAAATGAGTTCTGTGACGAGACCGTCGACTTCAACGGAATTCGAACCCGACTCCAACCATGCAAGCAGTCGTAATGGCACCAGTTGCGTCGGACCATACCAACTGGTGGCAATCTCTTTTCGGTTGGCTAGCTGAGCGAGAAACTTTTGCGCGCGATCTTTTTGACCCTCGCCTCTACCAAGAGCCATCGCCAAAAAGGTGCAATCCTCCAAACTGAGCAGGTGAGATTGCTCGACCCATTTTTGTTCGTAACCGCTCTCCGACTCACCAAGCAGCGACAAGACATACAGCACGAATCCGCTGCCGTTGACTTTGTCACGGTGCGTTGCCGTATCGCGAAGTGATTTGTGCAGCCAGGCTGCCAGTCGTTCCAACCGATCCTGCGGCACGTCGAACCCGCTCTCTTTCGCCAAGTGCAGAACCATGCCGGCATACGCAGTGCCCCAAAGAAACGGTTCGTGCGCGCCAGGCCAGTATGCCATCGCGCCATTCGACAATTGCATTGAAAGGATGCGGTTGATGCCGTGGTCAATTGCGCGCTGCATCTGTTCGTCGCTCTTCGCAAAGCCGGGGAAAAGATGCCGATGCTTTTTAAGGATGATCCAAGGGAGCAGGCTGGAGGAAGTTTGCTCAAGGCATCCGTACGGATAATGCAGCAATTGATCAACGGCCTCGCTCAATTCCGTGAGCCGACTGTTACTGAGAGTCACAGTCAGATCTCCAATTCCTTCAGCAACCACAGGGTCGATGTCGTTCATCAGATTTTTCGATAGGCCGGCAAGCCGCGCAAATACCACCGCGCGACGCGCCCCAACTGCTGGGAAACTTTGGATATTCGACTGAACCGAGTCCGTCACGGAAGAATCGTCGTTGGCCACGGCTTTCCAAATTGTCTCCAACTCTCCTACATCGCTGATTTCGACTTTGAATTCAATCGGCTGCTGGCCTCCTGCTTTCAATGTCACTGGTTTCATTTGCGTCCGATCGGCCAGCTTTGCCTTTGCATTTACCTGTAATCGGACGGACACAGTTTGGTCGCGATCAGTTTGGTTGTAGACGATGGCGCGAAATATTACGTCGTCGCCCACGCGCACAAAACCAGGAGGCGCAGGCTCGATCATCAGCGGTTTTTGAATTCGGAATGAGCTTGTCGCATTGCCAAATCTGCCATTCGCAGCTTGGACGACGGCGAAGATTTTGTACTCGGTCAACCCATCTGGAGCTTCGAAGGAAGCCGTGAATTCGCCATGGTCACTGGTGAGAAGAGTTCCATTCCAGAAAGCGCACGCAAGAAAGTTTTTCCTTAATCTGCCATTTGGCCCATCTCCACCGCCGCCAATGATATGACCTTTATTGCCAAGCGCCATGCGACTGGGATCTTCGGAGAGCATGTGGGGAAACGACGTGCTTGTGATCACCCCCAGCTGTCGCGGCGAGTAAAAGAACTCATGCAGATTTGGCTCAGGGTAATTGCCAAGGCTCAGTATTCCCGCGTCCACCGCAAAAAGCGTCACTTCGGCACCTGCGGCAGCTTCTCCCAAGTGATCGGTGATCCGTCCCGTGACGGCTACCTTGTCTCCTGGCCGATACGTTGGATTGGAAAGGGCTAGTTGGACTTTCAATCGCGTCTCTGGTTGGTCGATTTTCAACTCACAATAGCCAACGCGATACTCGCAGCTCTTCACTTTTCGAGTGCTGTGTTCTGCACCACGCAGAAGAAATACTGAGACGAACACATTGGGGGCATCAGCAGCGTCGATGGGAACGGAGATGACAGGTGCGTTGCCTTTGAGTTCAACCTGAAATGATCGCAGCACGCGCTCGCGCTCCACCGTCACTAAAGCGGTTCCTGAAATCGGTGTCTTGATCAGTAGCTGTGCGTTCTCACCCGCCTTGTAAATCTGTTTGTCGCAAACGATCTCGGCCTTGAATTCGCTCTGATAATCCCAAGAGACTGGTTTCTCCCCGGCACAATGAAATTGAAGTG
>CAMDOH010000035.1 GCA_945903605.1 Akkermansia muciniphila | reverse complement strand
CTGGCTTCAAGCTGGCACTTGAGTCGGCGTTAAAAGTCCACGCAGGTTATCCGCAAAACCGCGCGGGACTTGTGGGCAAACAAGGCGGGCCGACTCCCTTCAAGACGCCGATTGAAATCCCGTCACTCGCTGGCAGATACAAGCGCGATTTGGATTGGGATGGCAAAGTGGTCGCAAGCTGCGTGCACTGCCATCAGATTGGCGACGCCTACCGTAACTTTTATCGCAGCCAATCAAAACCCATCCCGTCGGAATTCATCTACCCGATGCCGATGCCCGAGACGATTGGCCTCACGCTTGCGCCGGATCAAATGGCGAAAGTGCAATCGGTCGCGCCCGGTTCCATCGCCGCCAAAGCAGGCGTGCAGTCCGGCGATGAGTTCGCGACGCTCAACGGTCAGATGCTGTTTTCCATCGCCGACTTTGCGTGGGCACTGCATCGCGCGCCGGAGCAGGGGACAATTCCTGCGAAGGTGCTTCGCAACAAAACGCAGAAGGAACTCAGCATCGTGCTGCCCGCAGAATGGCGCATGAAGTCGGACATCTCGCGCCGCGTCGGCACGTGGGGGATGCGCGGCATGGCCACTGGCGGGCTTGTGATGGCGGACATCTCCGATGAAGACCGCGCCAAACGCGGCCTCGCCAATGATAGTCTGGCGCTGCTCGTCAAATTCGTCGGCCAGTACAACCAGCATGCCGCCGCCAAGAACGCCGGATTTCAAAAGGACGACGTGATTCTGGAAATAGACGGGCGTTCAGCGCGACTGACCGAGGGGCAATTCATCGGCCAGCTCCTGCAAACCACCAAGCCCGGCCAAAAACTCAAGGCCATCGTCCTGCGCGGCGACAAACGACTCACGCTCTCCTTGCCAATGCAGTAGAGGTTCAACTCCGTCGCTCGCGGATTGACTCCAGAATTTCCGCAATCACTTCGGCCTTCGGCTTCGCGCCGATGTTGCCCTTGCCGTGGAGTCGGACGCTTACGACACCGGCTTCCATATCGCGCCCGCCGATGACGAGCATCGTGTGAACCTTCGCCGCCTCGGCATCGGCAATCTTGGCCTTGATGGGTTCGGAACCAAAGTCGCTCTCGCAGCGGACCATGCTCGCGCGCAGTTCCTGCACGATGGGTTTTGCGTAATCAATCAAAGCCGCGTCATCACTTAGCGTGATGACGCGCACTTGATCGGGTGCGAGCCACAACGGAAAGTTGCCCGCGTAATGCTCGATGAGAAATCCGATGAACCGTTCGTGCGTCCCCAGTGGCGCGCGATGGATACAGAGCGGCGTCTTGTCCGTGTTGTCGCGGTCGCGATAGGTGAGGCCAAACTTGGCGGGCACAGCGAAGTCCACCTGATTGGTGGCGATGGTGAACTCGCGGCCAATCGCGCTCCACACCTGCACGTCAATCTTGGGTCCGTAGAAGGCGGCCTCGTTCGCCACCTCGACGAAGTTGATGCCAGATTCAACCAACACCTTGCGCACCATATCTTCGGTCTTTTTCCACAACTCCGGTTCGTTGACGTACTTCTTACCGAGACCTTCCGGCGACGAAGTGCTGAAGCGCATCTGATATTTTTCCAGGCCGAAGATTTTGAAATACTTCAGATACATGTCATTCACTGCGCGAAACTCATCGGCGAACTGGTCTTCGGTGCAATAGATGTGCGCGTCATTCATGTTGAGGCAACGCACGCGCATGAGGCCGAATAATTCGCCAGACTGTTCGTAACGGTAATTGGTGCCGAACTCCGCCAGTCGCAGCGGTAGGTCACGGTAACTGTGCGGTTCAGCCGCAAAGATGCGGTGGTGATGCGGGCAATTCATCGCCTTGAGATAGTAACGCTCCACCTCCGCATCGGGCGCCGCGCCCTTTTCCCTGAGTTCCATTGGTGGAAACATGCTCTCCGCATAATAGGGCAGGTGACCGGAGGTTTTATACATCTTCTCCTTGGCCAAGTGCGGCGTCTTGACGCGGACGTAGCCGGCGGCGAACTCGGTTTCCTTCGCGAGCTTCTCCAATTCCTCGATCATCGCGCCGCCTTTGGGCAGCCACAGTGCGAGGCCCGGGCCAGTGAAGTCCGGATCGAATGCGAAGAGGCTCATCTCCGCGCCGATTTTGCGATGGTCGCGGCGCTTGGCTTCTTCGAGCATCTTGAAATAGTCATCGAGCGCGGTCTTGTTCTTGAAGGCCGTGCCATAAATGCGCTGGAGCTGCGGGTTCTTTTCGTCGCCCTTGTAATACGCGCTGGCGACGCTCGTGAGTTTGAACGCGCCGATGTTGCCCGTGCGCATCACATGCGGCCCGGCGCAGAGGTCAATAAAATCGCCGTTCTTGAAATAGGAAATCGGTTCGCCTTCGGGGATCTGTCCAAGTAAATCGAGTTTGAACTTGCTCGCGTTGCCCGGCCGTTCGGCGAGCCCGCCGAGCCTCCCGCTCTGCGCCTCGGCCATCGCCTGTTCGCGCGTGACAACGACTCGCTCAAAAACGTGATTGGCTTTGATCTCCTTTTTCATCTCCGCCTCGATCTGTACGAAATCCTCCGGCGAGATGCGGTGCGAACATTCGAGGTCGTAGTAAAAACCGTTCTCGACCGGCGGCCCGTAGGCGAACTGCGCGTCGGGCCACAGCCGCAGAATAGCCGTCGCCATCACATGCGCGCAGGAGTGCCGGATGCGCTCCAGCTCCGTCATCTTCGCGCGGTCATCCAGCGTCTTGCGTTCTGCCTCGGGTTTTTCTTCCATATATCTGGCGGGTATTTAGGGCATTGCCAGCACTGGCGAACAGCAAAAAGGTTGGATGACAACTCCGACACCCTCCATTAACGTCCCGCACATGAATAGCTGGGTCGCCGATTACATCGCCAAACAAAAGGCCGCGCTCGACTCCATCCCCGTCGAACAGGTCGCCGCGCTCATCGAGACATTCAGCGTCGCGCACAAGGAGGACCGCCAGATTTTCGTTTTCGGCAACGGCGGCAGCGCCTCCAACGCCTCGCACTTCGCCACGGACTTGGGCAAAGGCGCTTCGGACAAACTCGGCAAACGCTTTCGCATCCTCTCCCTCAACGACAACGTGAGCTGGATGACCGCGCTGGGCAACGACTACAGCTACGAGGATATTTATCTGCGCCAACTGGAGAACTACGCGCGCCCCGGCGACCTCGTACTTACGATGAGCGTCAGCGGTAACTCGCCGAATCTTGTGAAAGCCGTTCAGTGGGCCAAGACGCACGGACTGCACACCGTGGCGCTGGTCGGTGGCAAACGCGGCAAGCTCGCCGAGATTGCCGATCAAACCCTCGTCGTGAACGACACGCACTACGGCCGCGCGGAGGATGGCCAGATGGGCATTTGCCACATGCTTTGCTACGCCTTCATGGAAAACCCCGAGCTGGCGAAGTAGTCGTGGAGAGCGATCATCGCTGCCTCTTTCTCCGGCATATTTTCTTTGCCACGCTGCCGTCAGTCGCGTGAAAGTGGCTTGTGCCCGCCACGGACCACATCCACTCGCTTCTGAGTCAAGTGCCTCACAAGCCGGGCGTGTATTTGATGAAGGACCGTTTTGGCACGGTGATTTACGTGGGCAAAGCGCGCGACCTGCGTCGCCGCGTGAGTCAGTATTTCCAGACTTCGCGTCGTCGCGGTTGGGATCTGAAATTCAACGCGCTCGTCGATGCCATCCATGATTTCGATATTCATCAGGTGCGCAGTGAAGCGGAGGCGTTGCTATTGGAGAACAAGCTGATCAAGGAATACAAGCCGCGCTACAACATCAGTTTTAAGGACGACAAGAATTTCCTTCTCATCAAAGTAAATCTGAATGATCCCATCCCGCGGTTCACGCTCACGCGACTCAAAGTAGATGACGGCGCTCAATATTACGGGCCTTTCCCGAGTGGGACGGCGGTGTACAGAACTCTGAATCTACTGCGTCAACGATTCAACCTGCGCGGATGCAAACCGCTCCATCCGACGGAGACTGACTACAAGCACTGTCTCTATGCGCATCTCAAAGTCTGTACTGCGCCGTGCATCGGCAATGTCACGCAGGACCAGTACGGACTACAGGTGAAAGGAGCTTGCGGTTTTCTAGAGGGGCAATGTGTCGAATTACTTTCGGAGTTAGAATCTGAAATGCGAAGGGCATCGGTGGCGCAAGAATTTGAGCGGGCTGCCAAGTTGCGCGACTTCCTCGAAGCACTGCGTCACACATCCAAGCGCACGGCGAGGTTTGAACGGATTCCCTATTCGCTGCCGACCACAGTCATTCCATCGCGCGACTTGGAAGAGCTTGCGCGTGTACTTGGCTTGGATAAGCCACCAGCTCGCATCGAAGGTTTTGATATCTCAAACATCAGCGGAACATTCGCGGTGGCGTCGTTGGTGAGTTTTATTGGCGGCCGGCCCGATCGTTCCAATTATCGTCGATTCCGGATGAAGAGCGTCACCGGTCAGAATGATTTCGCCTGCATAGCTGAAGCAGTTCGTCGCCGCTACACGCGTCTTCGCCGTGAGTCCGAGAAGGTAAGCGCATTTCCCGATCTGATCTTGATTGACGGCGGCAAAGGACAGTTGAACGCCGCGTGCGTGGAGTTAATCAAGCTGGATTTGAAACACATTCCCATCATCGGATTGGCAAAAGAGTTTGAAGAGATTTATCGCCCGAACGAAAAGCAATCGTTACGCCTTGCTCCTGAGAGTGGCGCACTTCGATTGATTCAACGTGTGCGTGACGAATCGCATCGGTTCGCCAACACTTATAACGCCCAACTTCGACTCAAGAAGATTTCGGAAAGCATACTCGACGAATTCCCAGGAATTGGTGCAGCACGAAAATCAGCGCTCTTGAAAAAGTTCGGCTCGGTGCAGCGACTTCGGCTGGCAACGCTGGAGCAGATTGCCGATGTTCACGGATTCGGTGGCAAAGCAGCTGCGAAACTGAAAGTGTTTCTTGAAGCTCGGTCGGTTGTGAAGTCTGTTTGATGCCATCTTTCGCGCTGTCACCAGAATGAGTTCATTGCTACGATTCAAGTCATGTTCACTCGCGCGTCATGGGTCACGGTGTCATTTTTCCTTATGATGGCAACCGCTCTGGAAGCTGCATCGTTCAATCGCACACAAGGGCGATCGATGGTGGTTTCTCGCGGTGGCATCGTGGCCACGGAACATCCAATGGCATCGCAAACCGGTGCGGCGATTCTTGCGCAAGGTGGGAATGCGATGGATGCCGCCATCGCTGCAAACGCGGCGATGGGTTTTCTATCACCCGGCATGAATGGAATTGGCGGTGATTTGTTCGCCATAGTTTTCGATGCCAAGTCTGGGAAAATACATGGACTGAATGCGAGTGGCTGGTCTCCAAAAGCACTCACTCCTGAGTTTTTCAAAAAACAGGGAATTACTTCGATGCCATCCGGCGGCATCCACAGTGTGACAGTTCCGGGTTGTGTGGATGGCTGGCAGACTCTGCATGGCAAATTCGGTAAACTGAAGTTTGCGCAATTATTCGCCCCGACCATTCGTATGGCGCAGGAGGGAGTGCCTGTACCGGAATTAATATCCGGTTATTGGGCAGGAGCGGCGGGGTTGCTTTCAAGCAGCACGAATGCGGCGAAAACTTTTCTTATCGATGAGCGAGCGCCGCGACTCGGTGAGGTTTTCAAGAATCCAGATTTGGCTTCCGTCTTGCAACGCATCGCCAACAAAGGTCGTTCAGGTTTTTACGAAGGGCCGACTGCAGAAAGTATCGTGCGATATTCCAAGCGGCTCGGCGGCACGATAACAATGCAGGACCTCACTGGATTTCACGCCGAGTGGGTCGATACAATCACGACAACCTATCGCGGTTGGACTGTGCATGAAATTCCTCCGAACGGGCAGGGGATTGCCGCATTGGCGATGCTCAACCTGATGGAGAATCAACCGCTTGGTAAGCTCGGGCATAATTCTGCCGAATCGTTGCACATCATGATCGAGGCCAAAAAACTTGCCTACGCCGACATGATCGCGCATGTAGCCGACCCGCGCTTCAGCAAGGCGCCAGTGAAACAAATCCTCTCCAAAGAATATGCGACGGTCCGTGCGCGATTAATCGATTTGGAGAAGGCAGCCGATGTCGCCACACCCGGGAAATTCGAGGCTGGACCGGATACAACTTATCTCTGCACGGTCGATCGCGATGGCAATATGGTTTCGCTCATTCAGAGTAACTATTTCAACTTTGGCTCTGGGCTGGTTCCCGATGGATGCGGTTTTGCATTACAGAATCGTGGAGCCTTGTTCACATTGGAATCAGGTCATCCCAATTGTCTATCTGGAAATAAACGGCCACTGCACACCATCATCCCCGGATTCATGGCCAAAGGAGATTTGCGAATCGCGTTCGGCATCATGGGCGGATGGAATCAATCGCAGGCCCATGCGCAATTTGTTTCCAACATCGTCGATCATGAATTGAATCTGCAGGCAGCCATCGAGGCGCCGAGATTCACCAAAATGAGTTTTGACGGTCGCGATGTCGCAATGGAAAAGCGAATTCCACAATCCATCCGCGACACCCTTGCAGGCAAAGGTCACAGTGTGACGGCGCTTGGCGATTTCTCATCAAGCGTCGGAGGTGGACAGGCCGTGATGCATTCAGGAAAAACAGGAGTGAACTTTGGTGCATCTGACCCTCGAAAAGACGGCGCAGCGATTCCTGAACCGCCTCCTTTGAAATGAATCAGTCCGTGATTCGATCCGTGTGTGTGTACACGTTCATCGATTTACCGCGCAGAAAACCAATGAGCGTCTGGCCTCCCTCGCGCGCAAAATCAACGGCGAGACTCGATGGCGCAGAAACAGCAGCCACAACGGGAATCTGTGCTGCTAGCGCCTTTTGCAGGATTTCAAAAGATGCGCGGCCGCTCACGAGTAGGATATGTCTGTCGAGCGGCAAATGATCTTTTAGAAACTCGTGTCCGATGACTTTGTCCACGGCATTGTGCCTGCCCACATCCTCGCGGAGTACGAGGAGTTTGCCGTTGGAATTAAATATGGCCGCGGCATGAAGGCCGCCGGTCTGTGTGAAAGTTTTCTGCTTCGCTCGTAATTTATCGGGTAACAGTTCCATTGTGCGTGCACGGATGTGTAAAGTGGATTTGATCGGCGGGAATTGTCGCTGAATAGCGTCAATGGTTGCCTTCCCGCAAAGACCGCAGCTCGATGAGGCGAAGATGTGGCGTGTGAGTCGATCGAAATCCACTTTCACCTTCGGTGTGAGAAAGACGTTGATGGTATTGCCAAAGCGCGCCTCGGCCTGATCGCAATGGGCGATTTCAACTATGTCACAACGATGGCGGATGATTCCCTCGGTGAAAAGAAATCCGGCGGCCAGTTCTTCATCATGGCCAGGCGTGCGCATGGTCACCGACACATTTCTGCCGCGCACACGGATTTCTAGTGGCTCTTCGCAGGCCAGTAAATCGGCTTGGGTAATGGATTGTCCGTCTGACCAACGACGCACGGTTGTTTTGCGAGCGCCTGCTGTTGATTTATTTGGCACGGTCAACACCTCTCAATGCGCACCTGAGAATTGTAATCTGGAATCCCGCTTGGACCATCGCGGAGATCGCGGCGAATGATGATGTTTCCTTCAGGCCAATGAACTTGAAGATTTCCAGGTGCAATTGGCGCTAAATGGACGCGACAATTCAGTTTGCCGAGGTCGTTCACAAGGGCGATCTGATCGCCATGGATGAGGTGAAGCGAGGCGGCATCATCCGAATTCATCAACACGGCATCCCTCGGCGCAGAGTTGAATGGATCCACTTCTGCGTAGATGAGTGTGTTGAATTGTTTGCCTCGTCTTGTACTGACTTCAAACACGCCAACGGACTTGTCAAGTTTTGGGAGTGAGACAGTTTTGAAATGCGCTTTTCCGTCTGCAGTCGGAAAATTGCCGTTGGCGCAAAGATGGGCACCTCCGTACTGAATGGCATCTCCCGTGTTTCTCAAATGTTGGATGCCATCGTAAAACGGCACGACACGAGCGATCTCTTCGCGCATTTCCCAACCCGTTTTGCAACCGAGTTGACCGGCGCGATCGGGATGAACGGCTGCGGCGATGTCGCGTAGGATTTTCCATTCCGCACGGGCTTCACCTACCTGCCGTGGAATCTCGGGACTGAAGGCGATACGGCGTTCGGTCGTGGTTTCGATGCCTCCATCATCCTGTTCGTAGCGTGTCTTGGCCGGAAGCAAGATGACTTCGTCAATGGCCTCGATGAACATTTGGTCTGTGAGTATGATGTCTTGATGCACTCGCATGGAGACATTCGTTAGAGCGCGCCGCACATAATCTGGTTCTGGCAATGTGCGGAGAAAATTGCCACCGAGGCAGTAGAGTAAATCGAGATCGTTGCGTGTGCAGGACTCGACCATTTCCGGCGCAGTCAATCCGGGCCAATCTGGAATATCGAAACCATATTGTGATGCGAGCGCGCGCGCGTTCTCCGGATTGACAGTTTTGCCACCGGGGAAAGCGGTCGCATATGCGCCCATCTCTGCGCCTCCTTGCACGCTGGAATGTCCACGGATCGGCATCAATCCGCATTTGTCGCGGCCAACGTAACCGCGAGTCAGCCCGAGATTGAGCACCATGGAAACTGCGTCGGCGCCGTAATTGTGCTGTGTCAATCCCATCGACCAGACCAGCACGGCGTTCTTCGCATCGCGGATGAGTGTGGCGAATTCCTCCATCGTGGCGCGATTGAGTCCGGCTTGTCGTTCGAGTTCTTCAAATTGAAGATTGGCGACTCTCAATTTCAATTCGTCGAATTCGCTGGTGTGATCTTTGATGAAGTCGTGATTGATCCATCCGCGATCGATGAGAATCTTCAACACCCCATAAAGAAAAGCGATGTCGCCGCCTTGAGCGACGGGGAACCAGTAGTCGGTGATGTCTGTGCCGAACACGCAACTCGATACAGTGGACGGAACCCAGTAACGCTTCATCCCCGGCTCCAGATAGGGGTTCACCAGCACAATCTTTGTTCCGAGCTGCTTGGCTTCGTGAAGATACTTCGTGGTGACAGGCTGGTCGTTTGCAGGATTCGCGCCGAAGAATATGATGAGGTCCGTGCCGTACCAATCCTTGTACGAGCAAGTAGTCGCAGCAACTCCGACGGCGTGTTTCATCGCATTCGTGCTGGGCGCATGACAAAGCCGCGCCGCATTGTCCACGTTGTTTGTGCCGAGAAATCGCGCCGTCTTTTGCGCCATGTAATAAACTTCGTTGGTGACACCACGAGCGGTGACGAACATGGCCCAGCGTTTTGGGGTGGTGGATTTGATGCGGCGTGCGATGCGGTCTATCGCGTCATCCCACGAGATACGCCGGAATCCTTTTCCCCCTTTCTCGCGCAACATTGGAAATGGAAGCCGGCCGAGTTCGCGCAACTGGGCGTTGTCGAGTTTTTCTAATTTGGATACGTCATCGAGCAGCGCCACATCGAGCGCTGGCATGGTGTTCAATCGAAGTAGATTCAGTCGCGTCATGCAAAGATGCACGCCGTCGATTGTCCAATCGTGCAACCCTGCGACACCGAGCGCGCATCCATCGCAAACGCCCTTGGTGATGACCTTCCAAGCATAAGGAAGATTGTCGCGGTTCTGCCAGACGACTCCGAGCATGTCGCGGAAATGCTTCGGTTTGTCAGTGCCGATCCCGAAGGGAATTACCTTTGCCAGATAATCCCGCCAGTTGTTTCGGACGCGATGGCTTTTCTTAGTCTCGGTCATTTCTTTTGAGTGGCAGAGTCATTTAAATAAAGTTTGATGAATGTTGCTGCAGCATTATCGCAGGCTAGTCCTGCTGCGTCACCACCAGCATTTGTTGCCACAACCACGGCGTAGTCTTGTTCTGGAGCAATCCAAATGACGGCATAAAACATCGTATTTGATCCAGAGTGAGTCAGAGCATTACTTTTCGCCCAATGGCGATGAACAACCATCCATCCCATTGCATATTCCTGATTGGGACCGGGTGTATGTAGTTTCTTAAATGTGTCGGACTTTAGTATGACACCTTTCCCGCGCGCGCCAGCAAGATGAAATGCGGCGTATTTTGCGAGGTCCAGAATGGAGCCATGAGCGCGGCCGGCTGGCGAGATGCCTACAGGATTATCGGCACCTGGTCCCGGCGGCACGGGTTTGAATCCTGTGGCGGTAAGCGTATGTCCCCAAGGTTGATCTTCTTTTCCTGGAGTAGCTGGTGCCCCGAATCCGACGGAAGACATTCCCAGCTGTTTAAAGAGTCGGTCTTGAATGGTCTCTTCCCACGATTTGCCGACAACGTGCTCGGTCATTGCGCCAGCAATGGAAAAACCTGCGTTGGAATAGACAAATGTGGAACCGGGTTTTTGCGTGGGTGGTTTTGCTGTGAGTTCTTTCAATAGGAACATGCGATGTTCGGTTGACTTGCCGGAGAATTTCCACATCCGCGTCCACAGGCTGTTGGCATCGAGGTTGGCGGGCGCGCCGCCTCTATTTTGGAGCAGCCATTCGAGGGTTGTGGCGCTCCAATCTGGGTGCATTGTAACTTTCAAATTTGGAAATACATCACCAAGTGTGCTCTGCCATTGAAGTTTGTTGTTTTCAACTAGCATGGCAGCGAGTGTCGCCGTCATGGATTTTGTGAGTGATCCCCAATGAAACTTGTCTTCCAAAGTCACTGGGATGCTGCCGCCGATGCGCCGCAAACCAACGACTCCGCAAGCGACAATGTTGGTTCCTCGGACAACGGCTGCGGCGAGCGCGGGTAGTTTGTGTGATTCGCGGATTGAGGCGAGTTGTTTGCTGAGGTCAATAGGCGCAGCTTGTGCGATGGTTGATGCCGCAACAATAATCGTGAGGACGAAATGAATAGGTGTGCAGTGCATGTGACTGCAAGTCCAAGAGCGAACTAGAATCGCTCAAGGTTTCTTGATGAGCATTTCGATGGCTTTGTCTAATTGCGGGTCCCGTCCTGAAAACCAGTCATCAGGCGACAATGGGATCAAAGTATCGGGCTTTTCTCCATCGGCTTCCATGTTGGTATTATCCATTCGATAAACGCCACGACCGGGTAGTCGCGCACTGGTGCCGTCGATGAGTGGAAAGTTTCCTGTCCAAATGACGTAGCCCGGTGTGGGCATGCCGACAATCTTGGCGAGGCCGCGTTGGCGCATGGCGTAGGGGAACATCTCGCCGTTGGAGTAACTGTGTTCATTCATGATGACGATCACGGGCTTGCTCCATGGCCGATCCGGAGCAGGCTCGGCCTCTTCATCGCGGGTGCGATAGATGCCGTGCTGCTTTCGTTCGAGCATGTCGATGAGGTTGTCGGAAATGTTGCCACCGCGATTAAAACGCACATCAAAGATAATGGCGTCTTTGCCTTGAATGTATTCGTAGGCTTCTTTTTCAAACTGGATTTGATTGCCCAAACTCATGGCAGGAATGTGCAGATAACCCACCTTGCCGTTGGATTCGGTTTCGACGCGTTTGCGTGACTGTTGCGTGCGGTGTCGATAATGCAAATCTTCGAAGGCCGATGCGCTGATGGGTTTGTAGCGGATCACTCGAGATGCTGGCGATTTGGAATTGGTGCTGACTTGAATGTCGAGGTCGCGATCTTTCTGTTCGTTGAGCCATTCGAAAAGTTGTTCGTTGGCAGCCACGTTTTTGCCATTGATGCCGAGTATGAATTCACCGGATTTCAAGAGTGTTTTTTCGAAGGAGAGCGGGGAATTGACGGGGATGTCCTGAACTTTCAATCCGGGACCGGTGTAGGTGTGGTCAAAAGTGAAGCCAAGATGCGGTGTGCTGGCTCTTGGGGAATCATCAGTGGAACTAACTTCAGAATGCGAGGCGTCCAATTCACCAACCATCATCTGCAAGAGCGTGGCGAACTCCTCTTTGTTCTCAACGCTGGGCAGGCGTTTTTCGTAACGCGCACGGATGGCGCTCCAATCGCGACCATGAAAGTTTCCGTCGTAGAATCGATGGTGATATTCGCGCCAGAACTGGGTGAATGCTGCGCGCCGCGTCGCCTGCGTATCTTCCAATCGCTCGGCGGTGAATGTCACTTTGGTGAGCGTCCCGGCAGGAAGGCTGATCTGATGCATCTCGCCGCTTTGAACGATGGAGCCTTGTTGTCCATTTGGAAGCAAGCGAAGGGCTGCCTTGCCGCCACCGGTGGTGAGGCGTTTCACTTCGCGTCCATCAAACGAAACTGACCAAACATCTCCTTCGGTGATAAAATAAATCGTTCCAGTCGATGCCACGACCAAGTCGGATTGTGCTGTCTGGCTGGTGACTTTGCGGATGCGGGTATGGATGTCTTCAAAGTCGATATCCACTTTCAGCGGGGTGGCTGGTGTTTCGTGTTTAGCGTCGTTGACGGCGATTCGTGCGCCTTCTTTTTTCAACGGCACAGAATAAATGGCCTCGCCATCGCGGTTGCTTTGGAAGAGAAGCCACTTGCCGTCTGGAGACCACACGGGTTGCGAATGCGATGCATTCAGTCGTGTAATATTGACCGGCTCACCACCTGCAGTGGGGACAACCCAAATATTATTACCACGGCCCGATGAGCGCCGGATGTAAGCAATCCATTTTTGGTCAGGCGACCAGTTGTATTCCGAGCCGCCTCCCCCTCGTGCATTGATGCCAGGAAGATGGACGAGGCGACGGGAAGTGCCGTCAGCGACATTAACCAAATAAAGGCCGCCCTCTTTTCCAGCGACCCAAAATGACGCCTGCTTGCCATCGGGCGACATTTTCAGAAATGTCATTTCCTCATTGCGCGCCCAGAGCGGTCGTACCTGCAAATTGGCCAAATCCATTTCGTATAGGCGGCTGTTGTTTTCACGATCGGATACGAAGTATAGTTTCTTGCTGTCGGGCGACCATGAGAAATCCGCGTCCTCGCCAACCCATTGTGTGAGGCGACGGGCGAGTTCAGCGCTGCGGTCACCTTTGGGTTTGGTGATGGGAATCGTCCAGATGTCACCTTTGATCCCGAAGGCCATCATTTTACCATCCGGTGATGGCTCGGATTCGGTGACGCCCGACTGATGAGTTTCTGAGCGGATCTGATTCTGTTTCGAATCCGACTCAGCGAGAACCTGCAGTTTCTTCGGCGTCTTTTCACCGCTTTTGAGTAGCCACAAATCCGTTTCGTACTCAAAGGCGATGTCGCCAGATTTGGCTGCCACTGTGGGACAGCGCACTCCGTCACCAGTGAACGTCGTGATTTGCTTCGATTTCCCAGCGAGGTCGATCGCCCAGAGATTCGGCGTGCGTGCAGGATTATCGTCCAACTTCATCACAGGCTCGTTCAAGTGCGTGGCAGAACGGGTGCGTTCGCCCACGGTGACGGTGACGAGCGATTTTCCATCAGGCAGAAATTGTGGCCAGAGATGTTGGAATGAGTTCGTCGTCAGCGCGTGACGTTTGCCGGAGGCTGTATCCAATATCCAAAGTTGTGAAGCGGCAGCGCCATGATAGCGCGGGCGGTACCACGGCATGCCATGACGCGCATAAGCGAGCGTGGAGCCGTCCTTTGAAAGCACGCCGTAACGCAATGAGGCGAAATCCTCGCACAACAATTCAGTGCGATGCGTGCTGATGTCCACCGAATGCAAACTGTGATTGGGCGGGTTTCGTTGAGCAGTGAAAATCACTCGCTTGCTGTCAGCGCTCCAGCCGGTGGGCACTTCCGAGCCGGAATGCCATGTGAGCTGGCGAACGGTGCCGCCGGATGCTGGAACCAAATACAGATCATAATTGCCAGAACGTTTGCTGGCGAATGCGATCCAATTTCCATCCGGCGAGAAAAGTGGATAGGTATCCAATTCGACGTGTGTGGTGAGTTGAATGGCCCTCCCGCCGCTGGCAGACACCGACCAAATGTCGCCGCGAAAGAGGAAGGCGAGTTGTTTGCCGTCGGCACTGAGTGAAGGATGTCGCGCTCCAATCACCGGCTGTGGTGCAGGAGGCGTGAGTTGAGCAATTGTGCTGCAAACAAACAATGAACTGAAAACGACGACCGTGGAGAGGGTGCATTTCATTTGTTAACGCAAAACTTTATCTTCGCAAGGTTTCGTTGGGAAGCGTGGAATTCGCATTCGATGCGTTAGTGCCAGTGCTGAAGTTCCACAATGTTTCCTTCAGGGTCAGTCATGTAAATGAGGGAGAGTTTGCCCGCACCGGCAATATCGATTGTCACGAGCTGTCCCAGATCGCGTCCACCCAGCGCGAGAATCTGTGCGCGTTTGGAATCAATGTCCGGCACTTCAAAAGCTAGATGAGCAAGTCCCGGACGATTCAATGCTGGCTTGGGTCCATCTACATTTTTCTCAAACTGAAAAATCTCAATCGTTGGGCCGTTATCGCCGTGGCCCGGCAATCTGAGGTGGCGACCGAATATGCGGGCGCCGGGGATTGCTGTGAGTTGATCAATGTGCGGGCCGTGATGATCGCGCTCGGAGCTGACTGGAACGCACGCAAAGATCTCTTCGTAAAAACGAGAGAGGCAGCGCCAGTCACTGGCAATCAAATTCGTGTGTGCGTATCGGATGTTCTGGGTCATTCGAAATTAGAGTTGATGACGAAGTGAATTCAAATGGTTAACCACGGTAAACGCATTTGGCGTTGCAGGTTTCCGCGACTTCCACAGCGATGAGCAGTGGTAATTCGGGTTTGAGTTGATCCCAGATCCATCGCGCAATGTTCTCGCTGGTCGGGTTGTCCAGTCCATCAACTTCGTTCAGATGACGATGATCGAGTTGGCGCCATATCGGATCAAAGGCGGAACTGATGTCTGCATAATCCATCAACCAACCGAGTTTTGGATCGCAGGCGCCAGCCAATACAATCTCGACCTTGAAACTGTGCCCGTGCAGCCGACGACATTTGTGATCGAGTGGTAAATGCGGCAAGAGATGTGCCGCTTCAAATTGAAAAGATTTCCGTAATTCAATGTTCATTGTTCGACATCGGTCCATGTCACGTAATCAGCCAGCACCGGTCGCCCATCGTGACGCCAAGCGAGTGGTGGATTTTGCATCTGCCCAATTGGACAAACTCGTGTGACACCCCAACGAGCCAGCTGCTGGGCTAATGGAGTCACGGCAACTACGGAGGCTGCGATCGCCACCGTGGAAACTTTACCTCGAACCATTTCGGCTGCGCGGAGTGCCGACTCCAAGTCCTTTGCAGGTTTCACAAGAATGAAACGGCTGAGACATGAATGCTGAAAAACCGTGTCGTCATCAAACACCACTGTCCACGCAGTTGATTCTTCGCTTGCCCAAATCTTTGTCCCACCCGAATTAGCGGCGCGAACTTCGAAGAAGCCTCTCGCAGCAGTCACGATTGCCGATTCAGCAACCGTCAGGTTTCCGCGCGGCTGCTGGGATTCCAGCTGAGCCAATTCCTCTGCAAGCATCGCCGCAAACATTTCCGGCGTCATCGCTGCGCCTTCCTCGATATAAAAAGCGTGAGGCGAAAGACAGCCCGATTGATCCCACGCGATCACATCGATTGCAGCCTGCTTCGCGGCGAGCCGCGCTTGAGCTCGCGATAGAAAATCCTTGGTGATGTAACCGAAACTGACGCGATGTCCAAACCCGAGAAATCCCTTTCCCGATGGCAATCGGCTGCGGATATTTTTCAAAGTCACATCGGCACCTGTTGCTGTGACGAAATCGGCTTCATGAAAAAGTTGGCCTTCGAGTTGCTCTGAGCCGCCAGCCCATTCTGCAACTTCAATGCACGCGCCGAGTTTCGGTTCAATCTCGTAAATGGAATGAGCCAGGAGTCGTGGCAGAAAGGAATTGCCCGATGCGCATTTCACGAATTGAGCCGATCTCACCAGCAATCCATGAATCATCGAGCTGAAGGTCGGGCAGGGGATGTTGCCAGCTGTGATGTGAGCAATGAGAAATGGCCCCGTCACCATGGCTGATCGGCGATGGACGTTTTCTTCCGGCGTGCTGACAGGAGAATCGAGCCTGTTTTCATGGCCGAATTCCTGAGTCAGCAAATTGAACAAGCTCTCTTCGGTGACTCTCGAAAAATAATGATCAAGGCCAGTTGCGAGCGTTTCAGGAGAAAACTGTGTTCGACCCGGTTCGAGAGCGAGGCGACGAATCGGGTGATCGTGATCGAGCCAATTCTTTGCTGCTTGTGCGAGGCAGCGGACTATCCGTTCTTGCTGAAGCTCGCTGATGAACCGCTCCCGGTTTTTACGAATTGACTGGCATGCGTCGCTGATGAGTTGCGGTGTGAGAATCGCTTCAGGGGGCAAGTCGGCCAGAAAATAATTGGGCAGCGTCATGGCGACATCAAAGAACATCCACGCGGTTCGGCCAGTTGCGAGCGGCCAATCAGCTCGAACCTATCGGCGTGACGGATCCCTAAATCTTCAGTCTGTAAAGCGAGCACAGAGGCTATATTTGCAAGGTCAACAATCGTGATGATGCCCGGCTCGCCATTGGCGACTTCCAATCCCGTTTCGGGCGAGAGCACCCGCGCTCGTGCCCAATGTGGAAACTTAAAATAACATTGTTCTCGGCCAGTCACACGGTCGTAAGCCTGAGAGCTGAGTTCTGTCATCCCGTATTCAGTCACGATGTGATTCGGCCTGATTCCAAGATGTCGCGAGATGAGTTCGTGGAAATCAGCTTTTGATAGCTCACGAGTTTTCCCTTTGTAGCCGCCAGTTTCCATCACGCACGAACCCACTGACAATGGATGTTGCAGAGGAAGTTTTGTCAAAGCGTCGATCAGGTGCACAAAGAGAAATGCTGTGCCTAAAATGCAAACGGAGTAACCCATCGAACCTGCCAATGCAGATCGAAATGAAGTCAAATCGATGGTCCAGTTTCCATCAGCTCCAAGTTGGCCAAAAAATACGCGTTCATTTTGATTGCGTGAGACAGTCGCAATCATGTGCACGAGTGATGAGTGCGGAGCGGAATCTGGCGCTGGGGTGAGTGAAATGAAGCGGACTGATGGCGCAGTTTCTGGGGTGAGATGAACTGTGAATCCGGCCGCCAACGAAGTTTCGTAAACCGATAAGGAAGTGGAATCATGATAGTGTCGGCAGGCTTTTTGGTTCGTGGTGCCGCTGGATTGAAAGTGCGTCATCCGATTTTCCGTATTCAACGTGGATAATTCAAAATCTTTGAATGTGGTTGTTGGTACGGTGGGGATTTCTGTCCAGTGCTCAACAATACCGGGCAACGCATGGCGTGACTTGCACAGGTTGCCGTAGACAATGTTGCGCTCGAATTGCACCGCGAATAATTGCAGGGCAAGTGCGTTGAACTTGGAATCGTCCACAGCTTCTGCCGGAAGGCGAATGAAAGCCTTCACAGCTTCTGCGACGTCGATGGAGTCAGTAATTTGCATGCGGTTTTTGGTCGAACTTGGCTGGTGGTCCGCTACAGCCGTTAATGGAATTATTTCGTCGTGCTGGAGGGGCCGTAGCCGTTCTTTGGTTTGCCGTTGTCGTCCAGTTTTCCGCAGGACCAAAGTAGGCCGCGTGTGACGAGATCGAGGTAGCGAGCGTCTTCGACAGTGGCGCTATTGTGTCCGACAGTCGTGCAGAATACTCGGGTGCCTTTGTAGTCGTTCACCCAAGTCACAACGGAATCCACATCTTTTGTTGACCCATCTTTTTGTTTCAATGTCTGCTTTCCGCTGGCGAGTGCTTTTGCCGTGGGGAAAATCTGGATGTTGTTATAAAGTTCCTCTTTGATGCTCGTCCAATCAGCGAGATCTTTGGTGATCGCGTGGCTTTTGTCGGTGTATCGGATGGCAATGGGTTCTTGCGGGCCATGACCAGTGGATTGCAGACCGAGATATTCGAACCAGTGCGAGTTCGCATCGCCGATTTTCACGGGTTTACCGTATTCGCCAAATCGATAGCAGTGCATGGCACAATGGAGATTTACGCCGGGGATTCCTTTGCGATGTGGCGCGAGGACGCCTTCGATCACGGCTGGGTCTTTGATGTCCGCAGAGCATTCATCGTGGATGATCACGTCGTAACCTTTCGCGTAATCGGGGTTGCCATAAATCGGTAGTGGCGGTTTGGTGCTTTTGTCGTCGCTGTGGATCTGGTCGACGATCACATTCGCGCGTGCCTCAATTCCCTTTTTGAGAATGTCCTTCTGTTTACCATATTCGTGACAGCAACCGCCGGTGATCAGTAATGCTCGGATCGGCCTGGGGCTTGCAGCATTGCTCGAATGCAGAGCGACTCCCAAGAACGCAATGCAAGCGATGATTTTTAGTGAGTGTGTTTTCATAAAGCGTGTGGAGCATAGTGAAGGGAGTTCTTTGCAGCAAGGCTGCGTTGAGTGATTTACTTCTTCAACGTGAGGGTCACTTGTCGCACGTCCATCACGCTGGCACCGGGGATTTCGAGCGCCTGCAACGTGAGCAGGCCGCGTCCTTTTCCCAGTCGCATTGTGCCCAGTTGCAGTGGGCGAAATTCCTTCATCTGTGATTCAGCGGGCGGACGCGCGATGGTGTCTTGATTTGCGTACAGCGGCGGGTTCCATGCGGGTGCGACTTTGCCCGCGAGTTTGCTGCCGTTGAATCCCAGTTCAATTTTCGCGCCTGCATCGGCTGCGGTATAAAGAATTGTTACGTCGTAATCGCCAGTCGTGTTCACAGCGATATCCCACGTCATCTTGTCGTCCGTAGTTTTCCAGTTCACGAAGTAAGAGGAGTTCGGCGCGGGCGCGCTGCGCTTGATGGCACCGTGCGGCACACCATCGCGCGCTGGCAATGGCGTCATTGGAAATTCCGCGTAGCCGACGGGAAACGGACGCAACAAGTCGGCCACATTTTGCACCACGCCACCGGTGACATCCTTCTGCCAATCGGTGATGGCGCCGCGCATCTTTGCGGTGATGTCGGGTTTGACTTGCGCGATGTTGTGTTTCTGTCCCGGATCGGCAGCCATGTCAAAAAGCGCGCCCGCACTGTCCAGTCGGTATTGCTGCGTTCGCGCGGATACTTTGTTTGCCCAGGAAGAGATGATCAGGCGATCGGGCCAGTCCTCAGCCTTGCCACGCAGCAGCGGCGAGACATCGCGGCCATCGAGCGGTTTATCGCCAACGCGTTTGACGCCGGTCATTGCACAGAGAGTTGGAAGGAGATCAATCGCGCCAGTGATCTTGCTGACGACGGTGCCGGCTTGGATGCCGCCGCCCGGCCAGCGGATGAAACAGGCCGAGCGCACGCCGCCTTCATCAGTGGAGCCTTTGCGTCCCTTCATGCCGCCATTCCAGCGCCATGAGTTCGGGCCATTGTCGGAGAAATAAATCACGATGGTATTCTCGGCGAGTTTCAATTCGTCGAGACGCTTGAGCACGCGGCCGATGTTCCAGTCAAGATTCTCCATCATCGCGAGCGCGCAACGAGTCTGGTCAAGGTCTTCCGCATCGCCGGGCTTGGCTCGGAGCGCGATGGGGTTGACTTTGAATCGCTGCCAGAATTCCGTCGGCACAGCCCACGGCGAGTGCGGGGTATTAAATGGCACGTAGCAAAAGAAGGGCTTGGCCTTGTGCTTCTCGATGAACGCAATCGCGTGCCCGGTAAAGTCGTCGGCGACAAAACCCTTGCCGCGCACAGGCTGGCCGTTGTGTTCCAGCGGCGCATCGAAGTATTCGCCCCAGTGACCGGAGGTGAAGCCGTAGTATTCGCCGAAACCGCGCGCGTTGGGATGATACGGCCACTGGCTGCCATTGTGCCATTTGCCAAAAGCGCCCGTTGCATAGCCCGCAGCTTTGAGGGCATCGGCGATGGTTTTCTCGTCAAGATTCAACCGTTCCAAACCCGTGGAGACACCGCGCACACCGCTGCGCAAATGATAGCGGCCGGTGAGGAACTCCGCGCGCGTCGGTGCGCAAACAGCGCAGACATAAAAGCGGTCGAGAACTGCTCCTGCGCGGGCTATGGAATCTATGTTGGGAGTTCGCAGGTTGGAGTTGCCGTTTACCGAGTAGTCACCCCAACCCGAATCATCCGCGAGAAAGATGACGATGTTGGGGCGTTCAGCACCATACGAATTGGCGCAAAGCAGGAAGATGAGTGGGACGAAATACAGTCGAAGTGAGGCAAGGTTCGTCCATACAGTTTCTGTTTTCGCGCGCATGATGAATTATGTGCAACATTTTTTATGATGCCAACTATTTCATCAACTCACTCAATTCCAGTAACTCTTGAACTTCAGCGCGCGGGCTGTATAGGCTCATCCAAGGCTTACGATGAAAATAGGTTGTTAGAAATGGAGCCGGACAGACGTACTACTAATAGAGAGATGAGCACCGCAGTCAATTTTTCAGAGACCAGTAGTCGGCTGCTCGATCGGCTTCGTCACTCATCGGATCGGCAGGCGTGGCAGGGATTTTTTGATACCTATTGGATATTGCTCTACAATTTCGCGCGCAAAGTGGGGTTGGACGCACATGCCGCCGAGGATGTGGTGGCGGATACCATCACGATTGTCGCTCAAGAAATAGCTGAATTCGATTACGATCGGAACAAGGGGAAATTCCGTTCGTGGTTGTTCACGATTGTTCGCAACCAATCGATGACTCACTTGCGAAAGTTAAAGCGCACTCAAGAGGTCAACGGAGTTCTGCAGGCGGACTCGAGTGCTATCGAGAATGATGGTGAGACTGGGCAGTTCGAGGACATTTGGAATGATGAATGGCGGCAACATATCGTTGAAATGGCGCTTAAAGAGTTGAAGAAAAAAGTTTCCGCCAGTCAGTACCAGATATTTCATTCACATGTGATGAAAGGGCAATCGGTGAAGACGGTGTCGGCTTCCTATGGCGTGTCCATCGCGCAGATTTACGTTTGCAAGCTGCGGGTGGGGAGAATTTTCAAGAACTGTGTGCGTGCAATGCAGGACGCAGAATAGGATCGCATGAAGCCACTTGAAAACTGGTATCCTTTTCGACGGAAGCTTCGAGAACTGATCCTTCGAGCGTTAGATCTACTGCTCCCCATTCCACCGGAACCACGCCGATATTTGCCGTTTGAGTGTCGTGATCAAAGGCGGCTCGGGAATAGCATTCGAAAGCGCATGGTATTTCGATCTTCGCGTGATTCAACTTCTGGCTGACGCAATCTCTGCGTTGCGCACACGACAGATTACTTTGATTTTGGAGTGGACTTGATTGTCGCAGGCTTCTTTGGTGAGGCAGGGTCGGTTTTCTTGTCGAGGTTCACTTTGATGTCTGCATCGTTGAAAGTAGATTTCGCTCCACCCTCTGGGATTTCGATCTTGGCGCACCAAAGGATGCCGTTGATCACCAATCTGCGCTGGCTTTCGTAACCCCAACTCTTGTGCAAATCCGCTCCAGTAAAAGCAAATCCGCGCCCGCCATTCGGCCGTTGATATGCCCATGCAATCACTTCTTCACGACCGGTGTGTTTCTTGGCATCTGCTGAGGAGCGCGAATTGTCCGGCACAGTGCCAGTCAATAGTGGAACTGCATCGGGCGCAAAATGAACATTGTACAACCATCCATCTCCAGGTGCCGAAAACGCCGACACGCCACGTAAAACGGGATGATTTCCCGTGGGCTTGAGATTCATATCCCAATGTCCCCTGCAGCCGATGTCACTATGAAACACGCCACCGAGTGAAGCTTTGATCACATCTGCATCCTGACCTTTCGGGAAATCAATTGCCTGATGCAACAAAACGAAACCGGCGCCTTCCTTCAAAAGATTCGTGAGCTTTCCCCAATTCTTGGGATCAACAAAAGGCTGTTTGCCGCCGCCATCGCCGAAGTAGACAATCACCTTCGCGCCATCGAGCACCTTCTCATTCTTCGGCCACTCACGAGCCATCACCGGCCAGACGCCGGGTTGTTCCTTGAGCCAATTCATCAGCAACGCGCATCCAGCATAATATTCGTGCGCCATCGTTTTGCTGCTCGGTTTGCCCGCCAGCAGAATCACTTTGTGCATCGCTTTATTTGGCGCGTCTATTTCCAACGGCACTTTGGATTGATCAAAATGATCGGCAGAGAGAAGCGGCGCGACAACGGCGAATAACAACAGACTGGCAAATCGGAATTTGTTCATTTGGAGATTAAGCAGTCGGGACAACTTCTTATCCAGCCGAAAAGATTGCTCCCTCCACAGCGATTGCCTACTCTCGACCCCATCAACATTACGTTGATACGAACTTATGGAGAAGAAGGTGATGATTCGCACGATCACATTGTTGTCGGTTTTGCTTTTTCCGATTTATAGCTTTGGAGCCGATGCTTCTCAATCAGCTCCGAAAGAGGCGCCGGAAATGAGAGCGATCTTCAATGGAAAAGATCTCGCTGGTTGGGATGGCGACCCGCGTCTCTGGAGTGTCAAAGGCGGCGTCATCCGTGGCGAAACAACTGCCGAAATTCCTGCGAAGGGAAACACGTTCATTATTTGGAAAGAAGGTCGCACGAAAGATTTTGAGTTGCGCCTCTCCTTCCGGAGCAACGCGTCCAACAATTCCGGCATTCAATATCGCTCCAAACATATCACGGACCTCCAGGTTGCCAATCGTTGGGTCGTGCGCGGTTATCAGCATGAGATTCGAAACGAATCAAAACTCCCCAGTGTTTCTGGGTTCATTTATGACGAGGGAGGTAAACGCGGTCGACTCTGTCTGGTTGGAGAGAAGGCGACTTGGGAAAAGGACGGCAAGAAAATCAACAGCTCCCATCTCATGGAACAGGCTGCATTCGAAAAACTATTCAAGCTCGATGACTGGAATGACGTGGTCATCATCGCAAAAGGCAACCACATTCAGCATTACCTCAACGATCGACTGATTGTTGATTTCACCGACAACCATCCCGACCTCGCTCTCAAAGAAGGCATTCTTGCACTGCAATTACATGCCGGCAAACCCATGTGGGTTGAGTTCAAAAACATCCGCATCCGCGACATTAAGTAGAACATTTAAATCACCATGAACAAATATCTGACAGAATTCATCGGCACATTCTTCCTCGTCCTGACCATCGGTTGCTCGGTGATTGGTGAACCTGAGATTGCTCCGATTGCCATCGGAGCAGCGCTCATGGTCATGGTCTTTGCCGGCGGACACATATCCGGCGCGCACTACAATCCCGCTGTCACACTCGCCGTTTGCATCCGAGGAAAATGTGAGTGGAGCGAGTTTCTTCCCTACGTGATTTCGCAGATGGCGGGCGCACTTTTAGCCACGATGGCTGTGAGTGAATTGGTTGGCGCACCGAAACAACCGGCGGCCATGCTCGTGATGAACAAAGCGCTCCTCGCAGAATTTCTTTTCACATTCGCTCTCGCCTACGTGGTGCTCAATGTGGCAACGGCGAAAGGCAATGCAGGAAACTCATTCTTCGGTCTTGCCATAGGCATGACTGTGATGACGGGCGCATTCGCTGTTGGCAGCATCTCCGGCGGCGCGTTCAATCCAGCGGTGGCCGTTGCAGCGAGCTTGATGGGATTGATCCAATCCTCAGACGTTTGGATTCATCTCGTGGCTGATTTCTCTGGCGGTGCAGCAGCAGCGTTCACGTTCAATTTTATTAATCGGGACAAATAACCCGGCCATCGGTCAGCGCATTCCGTAAAGTCGGAGGAAGCATTCGAGTGACTTCCTGTCTGGATGGGGTTATCTATTGAATACACTCCATTCCAATCCGTCTCCATTTTCACACCATCATCAAATGAAATTAGAACTCCCGCTCTGTTTTGTTGCCGCCTTGAGTCTCACTCTATTCGCACTTGCTGCGCAGGAAAAAGAACCGCTCTTCAAACAGCCGCTCGACACCAATATCCCGCATGTGCTGACGGATAAGTCAGTGCGCTACGATTACGATATCGTTTATGTGCGCGCACATCGTGCCGGGGACAAAATCCACAAACGGTATTACACCGATTTCTCACAGCCGGTGACGATGGAGCCGGGCGCAGATCTGATGCTGCTCCATCCCGATGGCAAAGAAGAATTGCTCGTGGCCGGCGGCACCGGATCAATCACCGACCCCATGGTTTCCTTCAATGGCGAGTGGGTCTATTACGTGCACCTCTACAATCTGCAAAAGGCCAATCAATGGACTCCCTCACGGCAGGGCGCAGACATTTTCAAGATTCATGTCAAGTCGCGCCGCATAGTGCGACTCACCAATCAGCGATTCACTCCCAACACCGGCGCGGCAGATTGGTCGAATGATTATCGCGTGTCGCAACAGGGAAAATCACATTTTGAATACGGAGTCTTCAATATGGGGCCGTGTCCATTACCCGGTAATCGGATCATCTTCAGCAGTAATCGCGACGGATTCCGTCCCTCAAAAGGGTATCCAGCGATCGCTCTGCAACTCTTCGTGATGGACGACAACGACAAGAGCATCGGCGACGATGAGACGCCGCAGAACCTCGAGAAGATCGGCCACTTCAACATCGCTGGCGCATTACATCCCGTGGCGCTGGCCGATGGTCGTGTCATGTTCAGCACACTGGAAAGCCAAGGAATTCGTAGTGAGATATCATGGGGAATTTGGACGATACATCCCGATGGTTCCAATTGGGCGCCATTGGTCAGCGCGTTCGACACCGGTGGCGCCGCGAACGGTTTTCATTTTCAAACTCAGTTGAGTGATGGCTCGCTGGTAGTCGAGGAGTACTACAATCAAAATAACAGCGGCTTCGGTGCCTACATCAAAATGCCGCCGCAGGTGACGTTTAGCCCGGCGCACATGAGCAGTCCACGCAATCCGGCATTGCGATTCGGACGCTTCGATAACGGCAAGGGAAAATATTATCGGATGCCATTCATGCCCGAGCAGGCCGTTTCTTTCACGCCCTTCGCGCTGAACAACGAAGGCCCAGCAGACCGTGCTGTGCTTGGTGATAAAACCACGCCGGCTGTCGGCAAATTCACACATCCCTCTGGCGCACCCGACAATCACATGCTCACCGTCTATTCTTCCGGCCCGGTGAATCACCAATACACTTATCTTCCGCAACTCGATGGTGGCATCTATTTACTCAAGGGCGGCGAGGTCGTGAACGAGCCAGCTCAATTGCGCCTCATCAAAAACGATCCGGAGTTCAATGAAAGCTGGCCACGCGCTCTGGTTCCCTATTCGCGTACTTATGGCGTGAAAGAACCCAAGCAGCTCGTGTCATTGGTCAACAACGGCAAACTCAACAAACATTTGCCCGAAGGCACGCCGTTCGGACTCGTCGGCACATCGAGTCTGTACAAACGCGAGAGCTATCCCAATGGCGTCGTGCGCCCGGATTCGGTCACATCCGTTTACTCCGGCGGAAACGATCCGTGGCGCGGGCTGGACGCCTTCACCAGTCATGGCAACGGCATCTCACTCAACCTTCATAATCAAGGCGGCGACATCGGCCTCTATGAAAACAATGACATTCATGCCATTCGAATTCTCGCGATGGAACCGACCACCGATCGCAAAGGCGGCGCCAACTCCGGACGGCGATTCTACAATCATTCCAGCGAACGCCTGCGAATCCTTGGTGAGTT
>CAMDOH010000034.1 GCA_945903605.1 Akkermansia muciniphila | reverse complement strand
GCGGCAAGACGCAGGTGTTTAATCCGAAATGGAACGGCTACAACCTGACGAAGCAGGTGACCCACCCGTGGGAATCGATGCCGGGCAAGAGCTGGCGCGATCCCAACTGGGGCTTCCCCAACCGCAATGAATTTCCTGTCGTGTGCGTGAGCTACAACGACATGAAAGCTTTTTGCCGCTGGTTGACGGAGCGTGAACAAAAAGCAGGCCGCCTGCCGGCGGGCATGGAATACCGCCTGCCCACCGAGGCGGAATGGGAATATGGCTGCCGAGGCGGCAGCAAGGAGAGTCGCTATTTCTGGTGGGGCAACGAGATCGAAGAAGGCGAAGGTCGGCTGAACATCTCCGCGATTGATTTCCTACCCGACCGCAAGAGGACTTGGCCGCTGGGCAAGGCGCCGTGGAGCGACGGTTTCCCCTTCGTCTCGCCGGCGGATCACTTCGGCGAGAAAGGCCGAAACGGCTTTGGCCTAGCCGATATGTGCGGCGGCGTGTGGGAGTTTGTCCTCGACCATTTCGACCCGAAGGGCGGGCACGAGGAAGTTCATTACGAGGACGCCGCGCTGCGCAGCGTATCGCGCCCTGTCTGCCGCGGAGGAAACTATTTCGATGTGCCCGGAAACGCCCGCTGCGCTGTCCGCTTGGGTATCGCCAGCGTGACCTATTCAGACTCCCGCGATGGATTCCGGATTTGCCTTGGCCGGCCAGTGGCTTTGAAATGATCGGCCATCGCCAGCAACCTCCACCGATCACAAAACCCATGAATCGCTTCTTCCTCCTCGCCGCCCTGTTCACCACCCTGCCGGCGTATCACTTCGATGAAAACCGATGAGTGCCAACGTACTCTCCGACACGATCGCGCTGCCGTTCGATGCGGCACTCAACGGCCCGCCCTTCTTCACACGCGCGTCGTAGCAACTGACATCCTTCCGCACCGTCCACTGGCGGCATCGTCCACAAGGTAGGGATACTTTTTGTCCGTCTTCGTGAGGGTGGTGAGCGTGCCGGGCTTGCCGTCGGGGCGCTTGAGTTCAGGCCGAGCGGTGGCGGGCTTCTCCTGCGCGATCGCGGAGGAGGAGGAAAATGCGGCGAGGGCGGCGGCGTGGATGAGGGTGATCTTCATGGGTTAGTCTGGACGGCGGTTCACGGCTTCGGAATCTCGTTCAACGTGTAGTAGGCGCGGTCGTGCAGGAGTGCTTCACCGTCGCGGGATTTCAACGCGGGCAAATGGAAGTCGTGGACGTGACCTTGCACGAGGCCTTGAATCTTCAACCGCACACTCATCCCGTCCTTCGCGACTTCGGCGGCCGTCACCGTCGGGCGTGTGTGGTCCACCTCGGGGCTGCCGTAGCCGCCTTGGTAAATGTGCGTGTAGGTCTGGAGCGCGTAGCTTTCCGGTCGCGCGGCGAGCGCGGCGTCCACAGGCCGTGTGAAGCGGACAACAAAGCCATCGGGCTGCGCGCGGACATCGAGCACCTCGAAGGGCGTGCGGCCGGTCCAGTCGAGGCGTTGCAGAATGTTGTCCTTCATGCCGCGCACGGGCCAGCCGCGGTTCGTGCCGCCGGCGATGAGTTGCCCGCGCGGTGTGAAATGCACCGCAAGAATCCCCGTGCCCAATCCCTCGCGGAACGGATAACACGCGCCTTGCCACACGCCGTTGACCAACTCGGTTGTCACGCGCATGACGATGCTCAACGTGTAATCGCCGACGAACATCTGGTTCTCGAACGGCCCGAACTTTCCGCCGGAACGGTTCACCTCGAACGCGGAAATCGAGCGGCCCATTTTCTTGTAGGGAAACACCACGGCGTAAGGCACGAGTTCCTTCACACGCTTGCGCTCGATCTCCATGCGCGAGGGCGTGTTCGGTTTCACCGGCTCCGGACCCATGTTCGGCGCGAAGGGATACCAGTTGAAGCTGACGGGGTGGCCCATGAAGCCGCCGGGCTTGAGATGCTTGAGTGAACACGAGCCGTTCCACGGCCCCTGGCTCTCGACGTAAAACATTTCGCCGTGCTCGTTGGCCCCCACGCCGAGTGGGCTGCGCAGGCCGCTGCACAGCGGGATGGTCTTGCCGTCCGGCGTAATTTTCAGTGCCCAGCCGCGGAACTTCTCTTTCGAGTTGTAGGACTCCGAGAGGCCGAGCGCGACATAGAGATTGCCAGTGGCATCGAACTTCGAGCCCAGCGCAAATTCGTGGTAATGCCCGAAGCCCCACTTGTCGCTCACAGTGTCGAAGCGATCCGCGCGTCCGTCGTTGTTGGAGTCCGTGATGCGCGTGACCTCGGTCGCGTGCGTGGCGTAAAACGCGCCGTCGCGATGCGCGAGGCCGAGCACTTCGTCGAGTCCGCTGGCAAAGCGATGCACGGTCGGACGCGGGTGCTCATTCGTGATGCCACTCAACAGTAGAATCTCCCCGCGTCGTGTGCCCACCGCGAGCCGGCCATCGGGCAGCGAAACGAAACTGCCCGCCTCCAGATACACGCCCTCCGGCAGCGGGATGTTGACGATGCGGTAGTAAGCCGCCTCGCGCTCCGCCGTGCCCCAAGTATCGCCGAGGTCTTGGGCGACTGCTGCCCAAACGGCGCTGACCACAGTTAGAAAACACAACAGTTGTCTCATGGCTTTGCAGTGAGGTGATATTCGACCGTGAACGCGCCGCGCACGGGCAGAAGCAGTTCCTTCGCGCCATCCACTTCGCGCACGACACCGGGTGTGGAGAGGCGCACGAGCAGTCCTTTGCCCACGGCAAATTCCTGATCACCGCGCGCCTCGATGACCTTGTCCACCGCGACGCGGAAGTGCAGGCGAGGCGGTGGAGGGCGTTGAGGGAACTTCAGCGACCGGACGAAGTGCGGCTTCGCGTCGCCGCGTTTCAGGTCGAGGAACGCGTCTTCCACCAACGTCTCGCCGAACTCGTAGCGGAAGATGGGGCGCTGCTGCGCGTCGAGCGAATAGCCTTTGAATGCCAAGCCTTCAGCTTGCTTCGCCATGTTTGTCGGCCACGCGGTCGCGGGCAATTCGAGCACCGCGAAGGCCGGCCCCGCCGGAAAGCTCACCGTGTCCTTGCCGAGCAGGTGCGCCTGGCCGGCACCCTGTCCACGCCAGATGCCCGAGGCTTCGATGAACCCGCCGCTCCACATCGAGCCGAGCCGCATCTGGCCCGCGTCGAACGATAGGTGGATGCCTGTCGGGTAGCCCACGCCGATGCCGCGCTTGCCGATGCCGGGGAACGCGCGGCGGATGATGATCGCCTCGTTGGTCACCGCGACAAAGAGCGGTTCCAGCACCAACCCGCGCGGCTCGCCAGCCTCGGGACCACGCGCGAGGTATTGCCAAAGCGCGTCGCGCTGCTTGCCGGGGTCGCCGCCGAGAATGTCGGGCAACAGCGATTTCCCATCCGGCCAGAAGCTCGGCATGATGGTGATCGGCGAGAAGCGCGTCGGGTTGGCGAGGTAATGGTGAAACCAGTTTTCTTCCAGCCGCTCAGTCATCGTCATCAAGTCCAGCGCGCGGATGGGCGAGGCGCTTTTCTCGCGGAACGTGTGGCAGGCGATGCAGTTGAACGCCTTGCTGCCCGCGAGTTCGCGGCCGACCTCGTGCGGCTTCTCCGGTTGGCGCACGCGGGTGAACTCCGCTTTCGACAAGGTGTCGAGCTGTTTGAACCAGTCGGCGAGCGGCTCGGTATTGGCCGCGCCGAACTTCGGCATGCGCGTGTTCAAGTAAGGCCGAACCGACGCGCCGTTCACGACGACATCGCGGAACCAATCGCGTTTCAGTTTCGCGCCGACGCCGGTGAGAGGCGGCGGGATGCGGCCTTGGTCACCGAGATTTTCATCCTTGCCGGTGAAGTGCGCGTTGCGATTCGCGGGCACGCCGCCGAGTTCTCCGCGCGTGTGGCAGGCGATACAGTTCAAACGCGTGAGCGTGAGTTCAACATTCTCCGCGACGCTGGCTGGTTCCGACTGCGCCGCTAGCGAAGCGCGCACTGCGGCTCGTTGTCTATCTGAGAGCGGATACTGCGGCCACGCGCCAGATTGGCCGGAGAGGCAACCGCGTTCGGGGCGGACTTTGTCCAGCGCAACGAGTTTCGGCGTGACGCGCGAGCTGCCGACGGTGTGGCATGCGTCGCAGCGGTGCTGCGTGAAAAGCGCCTTGCCGCGCGCGGCGAGTTGCGGGTCGGGCGCGAAGGCGCGCGCAGGCGCGGATTGGTCGCGCAGGAGATAGCTCGCGATGTCCACGGCCTCGAAGTGATCGAGCTTCAAGTCCGGCATCCGGCCGCTGGGTCGCACTGCGAGCGGGTCTTCGAGGAACTTCGTAAGACTGGCGACGGAATACTTCTCCGCCAACGGACCGAGCGGCACCGAATCCGGCAGCAGCGTTTCGGGCGAGTGGCACGCGGCGCAACCGACGGAGTGATACAACTTACGCCCGCGCTCGACGGCTTCGCCCGCAGGCCTCGTGAAGGTGGGCGACGTGCCGCCGAGCGTTGCGAGGAAATGCGCGAGCGCGTTTGCGGTGGACGCGCGTTCGGCGGCGGGCAAGTGCCCAAGCACATCTGGCATTGTCGTGCCGGGCTTAGCGGCTGAAGGTTGTTCAATAAACCGCTGCAAGTGCCCACCCATCACCCGCGCTCCGGCCGTTGACAAATCCGGCCCCGCCTTCGCCGCGAACTCCGCGCGGCTCGATGCATGGCACGCGACACAACCGAGTTCATTGATGAGCACCGCGCCGGAGATTTTCGGCGACGCCTTCTCATGCCGGGCCAATCCACCGACGAACGGTGGCGCGGCGCCCGCACCGTGAAGCGAGGCCAGCCCGAAGGCGAGCAACATGGCAGATCGGATTGTCATTGTGGCGAAAGGATCTCGGTTTTATTTCTTGGCCGGCTTGAGTTGATTGAGTTCCGCCATCGCCTCAGCCAGCCCTTTGCCGATGCCGCCGAGGATTTTCGCCGAGCCGAGGTAGTGGAACTCGAAATTCGAGATGCCCTTCTCCAGCACCAGCCGTTCACGCTGCGTCAGTCCTTCGACAAGCAGTTTGTCCAGCGCGGCCTTTTCCTCGGCGGGCTTCAGCTTGCCGTCTTTCGCCTGCTTCTTCGCTTGCTCTTTGATTTTGCTCTCCTTTTGCCGCGCCACCTTCAGTTCGCGATCCCAATATTTCTCCGTCAGCACTGCGGCGACGTTGCCCTTGAACTCCGGCAACTTCGCCGGCGCAGCCATCGCGTCACGGAAACCTTGGTGCGTCGTCTTGTAACGTTGTTCGTCAGGGCCGTAATCCGCGGTCGGCCCGCCCACGCCGAGCGCGCCGATGATGAAGGGCAGCTTGGGCGCGTTCAAATCCCGCCGTACATCGCGGATGAAATGCGCCATCGCCGTGCTGTAGGCCTCGTAGCCGCCGGCCTTGTCGCGATTCGGATACGTGCCGCCGTCCACCATGTCGTTCCACCCCTGAAACCACGCGAAGCCGGCCAATTCATAGCCCTGCGCCGTGTCGTAGTTCGGCACCACGCGCTTGAGATCAGCGAGCACCATCTTCACGTGCTGGACCATCAAGCGGTAATACACGCCCGTCGCCTTCGCCTTCTCAGCGTTCATCGCCGCCACGTCCTTGCCCTGCTTTTGGAAGGCCGCGAACTGCGACTCGTTGAACACATACGGCCCAGCACTCGGCGAGCGGAAATCGGTGTTCAAACTCTTGCCGCCCCACGAGGTTTTGATGAGCAGGATTGGCGCGTCGGTGAACTTCTCCATGTAGAGACCGAACGTGAACTCCGGCCCGATTTTCTCGCCCGACGCACCGAAACCCACCGTCAGCTTCCCCGTCTGCTCGGCTTCCGCGCAGCCGATGGATGAAATCCACACGCGCTCGCAGACCTTCGGCTTGCCGTCGAGGCCGAGCATTGCGTCGAGCATCGGTTTCGTCGCCGGATCCATGCCGATGTGCTCAAAGGTGCTGGCCTTGGCGTGGCCCTGCATGTTCGATTGCCCGGCGAGGACGAAGACTTTCAGTGGTTTCTTTTCCGCCGCAACGATGGGGCCGCAGAGGAGTGTAGAAAGCACAAAGACGGAGAGCAGAAGGTTCAGCGATGGTTTCATAGTTTGATTGCGTGTGGTGATCATCGGTAAGCGGCAACAGGCTTGGGTTGCACTCCGAGTTTGACGTAGTTGAAGCCGCTGCCGAGCGGCTTGTAGTCGCCGACGATGTCCACGCTGCGAGTGGCGGAGATGGAGGGCTCCATTTTGAGACACCAGTAGGCGGCGTTGATAACGAGGCGGCGAAGGCCGGCGCTCTGCAAATCAGTGCCGCTGCCCATGGTGGAGTGAAACACGAGGGCGTTCTTACCTGTGCTCGTCTGCCAGTTCTTAACCCACGCGACGGGCAACGGCTCCAGCTTGGCGTTCGGCGGGTCGTCGTGATTGCGGCCCGTGAGCGGCTGTCCCCAAACGAGCGCGGTGCAATCGGCGGGGAGCGCGGCGCCTTCTTTGTAAGTGCGATACACATCAGAGTTCCCCCAGATGTCGCTGACGCCGGTGAGGATTGAGTGCTGCTTTTGCTCCGCAACGAGGATGCCGCGTGTGGAGTCGGCCTGCCACCGTCCGTGATGTCCCAGAAAACTGCCGCCCAGCACGTCCTCTCCCCAGCGCACCTGCTTGCCGTTGAGCTTGTAGGGCAACGTGCTGCGGAACCCGTGATTGGCGGTCCGCAGCGCGATGAACGGCTTGCCGGAGTCGATATACTTCACGATCTGCTGCTGCTCCGTCATCGGGAGCGTAAGCTCGCGGGTGAAGAACACCACCAAGTCCGCCGAAGCGAGATGCTCAAGGCCGGGGATGTGGTGCGGCTTGAACTCCGCTTCCTTCCCCTTCTCGGGATAAACCGGGAGCGTCGGGTCCACCTCGCCCTTTTCGTTCACGCCGAAGAGCACGGTGCAATCAAAGCCATGATGCTTGCTCAAAACCTTCGCCATCATCGGCATGGATTGCTCGCTGCGATATTCCTGTTCCGCAGCGATGAGAACGATGTGCCGCCCCTTGCCCGGGCCGTCCCCGCCGGGATAAATCAGCCAGTGCGGGCTCTCCGGCACCGGATGGGCGAGCAGTGGCGTGCAAAAAATCAGCGCGAGGAGGGTGCGGAGCATGGGACAGAGATTGGAGAATTCCATTGGGTGCGTGGAGCTTATTTCGCAGGTTTGCTCGGGCTGCCTTCCAGAATGGCCTCCGCGAAAGCCTTGCCCATCAGCGCAAAGGTCTTCGCGCAGCCGAGGTAGTGGTAGCCCGCGTTGGATGCGCCGCGCTTCCACCGTGTCTCTTCGGCAGGCAAAATGAGTTCGGCCTCGAACTTCTTCATGTGCTCGCGCTTTTGCTCCTCGCTCATTTTGCCGTCGGCGTTCGCGTGGTCTTTGTGTTTCGAGTTTATGAAGTACCGCATCTGGCCCACCTTCGCGCGCTTCTTGTCTATCGCGTCGAGTTCGTCGGACCAAAACGGAGCGGTCTGCACGGCGAAGACGTTGCCCGCGAACTCCGGCCGTGCTGCCGGTGCGGCCATCGCTTTGCGAAACTCGACGGTGTCCTTGTCTGCATTAATGCCGCCGACACCCATGACGCCGATGACGAACGGCATCCTCGGCGCGCCCACATCGCGCCGCACGTCACGGATGAAATGCGCCAGCCACTCGCTGTAGAGGTCGAAGCGGCCGGGTTTGCCGTGCGCCGGATAAACCTGGCCGTCCACCATGTCGTTGAAGCCCTGCAGCCAGACGAAGCCCGCCACTTCGTAGCCCTGCGCCGCGTCGTAGCCGGGGACAACGCGCGCCGGGTCGGCGAGCACCTTTTTCACGTGCTCAATCATCAGCCCGTAGAAGCGCCCAGTGTCCTTCTTTTTCTCGGCGAACCACACGTTCATGTCCTTCGGAATGCCGTGGCCCGGCGGGCCGTAGTAGAGCTTTTTCTGATACTCATTGAGCTGATACGCCCCTGCGCTCGGCGGGCGGAAATCCGTGTGCAAACTCCTGCCGCCCCACGCCGTCTTGATGATGAGCACCGGCTCCGCGAGCGCCGCATCCATCGTCAGGCCGAACGTGAACTCCGGCCCGATTTTCCCGCCGTCCACCGTCGGCTTGTCGCCCCGCGCGCCGTAGCCCGCCGTCAGTTTGCCGACGCCTTCGCCGTTCGCGCTCCCATCATAGTGGCCGGTGAAATACGAAATCCACGCGCCGTCGCACACCGCCGGCTTTCCATCCGCGCCGCGCATCATTTTTAAAAGCGGCGCCGTCGCCGGGTCATCGCCGATGTAGTCGAACGTCTCGACTCGCGCGTGCCCCTCCATGTTCGATTGCCCGGCGAGGATGAAGACTTTCAGCGGTTTCTTTTCCGCCGCAATTGCCTGGCTCCAGGTGAGCGCGAGCGCGATGAGTATGCAGACGAGTTTCATGGTGTGATGATGGATTATTTATGGGCTGGATGGACAACTAATTCCCCGACATCCCGAGTTGGTCGAAAAGGAACGCGAACACGTCGGCTTGTTGGGCGATTTTCTCGCTGAGGGCGGTGCCCATTCCGTGGCCGGAAGCGGAGCTGAGGCGGACGAGGATGGGGTGTTGTGAAGCCGTGGCGGCTTGCAGACGGGCGGTCATGCGGCGCGAGTGGGCGGGGTTCACGCGGCCATCGGTTTCGCCGGCGAGGAAGAAGACGGCGGGATATTTGGTGCCGTTCTTCACGTTGTGGAATGGCGAGTAGGCGTGCAGCGCGCGGAAGTGCGCGGGATTTTTAACGGTGCCAAATTCGGTAACGTTGAACGCGCCGTTCGGATCGAGTTCGACGCGGAGCATATCGTAGATACCGACATGCGCGACAACAGCGCGGGCGAGTGCGGGGTGCTGCGTGAGGAATGCGCCCATGAGCAGGCCGCCGTTGCTGCCACCCTCGACGGCGAGTTTCTCCGGACGCGTGTAGCCGCGCGTGATGAGATGCTGCGCGCACGCGGCGAAGTCGTCGAACACGTTTTGCTTTTTGGTGAGGTTACCCGCGAGGTGCCACTCCTCGCCGTATTCGCCGCCGCCGCGTATGTTCGCGACGACATAGATGCCCCCGCGATCAAACCAAAGTCGGTTCTCGAAATCGAAGAACGGTCTCATGCAGTGGCCGTAGCCGCCGTAGGCGTAGAGCAGCGCGGGATTGCTGCCGTTGAGCTTCGTGCCTTTGCGGCGCAGAATGTTCACGGGAACCTTCGTTCCGTCCTTGCTCACGGCGAATTCGCGCACGGCCTCGATGTCGCTGAAATCCACGGGCGAGGTATTAAAGAGCGCGGTCTTTTTCAGTGCGCCACTGGCTGGGTCGTAGGCCACCCACGCAGCAGGAGCGACGAAGCTCGTCTGGCGAAAAACGATGCGGCCATCCGCTTCGAGCAACCCGCCGACGCCCGACGCCTCGGGCAGCGGGAGGATGCGCGCGTTCTTTCCATCGAGCGTGAACTGCCGCACGCGCGACGGTCCGCCGAGCATGTCCGCGACGAAAAGAAACTTTGCCGTGGGCGTGATGCTCTCAATGACCGCCTCTCTCTCCGGCACCACGACCACTGCATCTCCGAGCGTGCCGGTCGTCGGCATCCGCAGCACTTTTCCCCGCGGCGCGCCTTTCACCGAGCGCAGAAAAAGCGCGCTGCCGTCATGGCTGAACACGACCTCTTTCACGCCGTCCTCGTGCCGCGTGATTTGCCGCCACGCCGCGCCGGATTTCGTTTCGCGGACGTGATGCGAGAACTCCCCGCCGTCGCCATTCGCCACTGCCGCGTGCAGCCAGCGCCCGTCTTCAGAAGTCTCCAGCTCAATTTCCGCGATGCGCGGAAAATCGCGTCCCGCGCTGTATTCATCGGCCCCGGTGGGTGTGCCGAGTTTGTGGAAATAGATTTGCTGAAAGAAGTTCAAGTCTGCCTCGGGCTTCTCGCCCTTGTGCGGATAGCGCGTGTAGAAAAGGCCGCTGCTGTCCGGCATCCACGCCGCGCTGCCGCCGCCGGTCGGGTATTGCACACGGGCGATGCGGCCGGGCAGACGCTCGCCGGTTTCCGTGCGGAAAAAATGCAGCGCGCCATCCTCGCTGCCGTGCTCCGAGAGGCACACAGCGATGAGCTTTCCATCCGGCGACGGCACGAACCAATCCATCGCGACCTGTCCCTTCGGCTCCAGTTCGTTCGGGTCGAGCACGACGCGCTCCGACACCAAATCATCCACCGACGCCAGCGAGACGAGCAATCGTTGCTGCTTCGGCGGCTGGAATTTCAGCGCGAAAATTCGCCCCGGCCGCGACACCAATCCGCCGTGCGAAGGCGTGTCCTTCGCATACAGCGCCGTGAGTTTCGCTTCGATGTCCACCCGTTCCGCTCGCCCGTCCAGCCAAGCCCGCGAGTGCTTATTTTGCGCGTCCGTCCACGCCTTCACCGCCAGCGAACCCGTCTCCTCCAACCATCGATATTCATCCACGACCTTCACGCCGTGGTATTCGTCAGTGACGGGTTTCTTTTCAGTGAGCGGGACGGCTGCGGCGATGGACATAGTGAGTAATGTGAGAAGTAAAAGTTTCATGGTGTGCTGGTGAAACGGATGGATGAGTGACGCATCGTTTTTATCGGAGTTTCTCCGGCGACGACCGACGTAGAACTTGGCCCAGCGCCCTGATGCGAGATTCATCCGGTTTGCCACCGGTGCCGAGCGTGGGTTGGAGCCAGCCGCCTTCGTCGTGCTCGTTCCAGCCGTAAATGATGACAGCGTTGGCGGGGTTGAGGTCGCGGTTGGCTTTGGTCCAGTCGAGCGCCTCGCGGATGTGTACGGCGAGTTCGTCGGGCGTGGCGGTCACGGAATCAATGAGCGGCTTCTGCTGCGCGGGCGGCGTTTTATCCGGCGTCGCGGTCACCCATGTACACCACGGCGGCGGGCGTTCGTTGCGCGGGCGCGTGTCCCAGCCGGCACTGGCAAAGGTCACGCTCGGGATGCGGAGAGCGCGGCATTTTTCCCAACGGTCGCGGCGAATGAGCGCGCACTGCTCGGCGTAACTCGGCTGCGTAATGCTGTAGCTGCCGCCGCGTGCGTAGGCGGAGACCGCGTCAAAACCGAGCGCGGCCATGTCTTTCGCGTCCAGCTCGGGATTCCAGCCCATGAGCACGAGATACGGCGCCTTCATGCCAGCGGCGATGGTCTGGCGCTTCAACTCATCCCACTCGTTTTTTCCGAGCTTCGTCGTCTTCACGAAAACAAACAGCAGCGGTCGGCCATCCAGCACGGTCTGGTAATCAGGATGCCGGAAATGCTCCACCAGTCTGCGCCAGCCTTGCGCGGCAACTTTGTCGAGCCGCGCGCCCTCCTCGACGAAGCAATAGCGGATGCCCCGCTTGTCTTTCGCGGCGAGATAACGCTTCAAACCGATGTGCATGGCCGATGCCTCGTCGCAGTAATCCACAAACGCCCAGTAGTTCAGCCCCGCCTGCGCCGCATACGAGATCTCCTGCTCCACAATGGCCTGCGAGTCGCCGTTGATGCTCACCTTGTCCGCACCGACCACGCGCGCGAACCACGGCAGGCGAAAGTGATACTTCGGCTGCCCGAGCGAAGCCTCCATCGCCTTCGTCGCGCTCCCCTCGCCATACCAAGCATCCCAGCGAATCGCGCCGACCACCGGACGAGCCTCCGGCCCGGCGTGTAGCTGCGGCACGAGCAGCAGCGCGATGATGAGTGCGAAAATGGGTTTCATTGCGGCGAGCCTCGCGATGCGCTGTGTCCTTGAGCTTTGCTGGCTTCCAACAACGCCTTCAATTCGCGCGCGATGTCGGGGCGTTCGACGTGGATATTCTTCGTTTCGCCGGGGTCGGTGTCCGGGATGTGGAAACGTTTGAGTTCGCCTTGGTCGTAGTGGTTTCCGCCGGAGCCGGAGTGGTCGAGGTATTTCCACGGGCCGCGGCGGATGGCGAGTGTCTGTGCGCCGCGAAAGGCTTGCGTGAGCAGATACGGGCGGATGGGGGATTTGGCTTCGCCGCGCAGGGCGGAGAGCAGGTTGAAGCTGTCTTCGGCGGCGTTGTCGGGAAGCTTCGCGCCGATGATGGCGGCGATAGTGGCCATCACGTCGGTGAGGCTGGTGAGCTGCGCGCTGGTGGTGCTGGGTTTCACTTTGCCGGGCCAGCGGACGAGGAACGGGACGCGATGGCCGCCGTCCCAATTGTCGCGCTTCACACCGCGCCACGGACGCGCGCCGTCGTGCGCGTGGTCGGCGCGCATGCGGACGACGCTGGCGACTTTCGACTGCTCGTTGTAGCAGCGCACGTCGCCATACCCGAGGTCGTCGGCGAGGATGAGGAGGATGTTAGGTTGCGCTGCGGCTACGGAAAGCACCGCAGAGGCGAGATGAGCGCAGAGGATGACGGCTACGCAGGCGGCAGGGCGTGTTCTCATAGCTCCCTTGTATTGCTCAACGCGTCGCAGCCAGAGGTTCATCGAAAAAAAGGCGTTGGGAGTTGTCGCGGAGAATCGCTTGACGAGAGGGTGCATCCAGAAAATCCAAGCCGCTTTGTATGAGCGCGACGGCGCTTTTGTAGTCGTTGCCGTTTTGGAGTTGGTAGGGGCAGTCGCTACCCCAGAGTAGCCGTGCGGGTGTAAAGGCATCCACAACCTGTTTGATCATGGGCGTCAGGTCATCGTAGGGCGCTTTGCGGTCGCCGAATTTGTAGAAGCCCGAGACTTTCACATGCACCTGACGGTGTTGGGCGAGCTTGAGCAAGGAGGAAAGCTCGTCGGGCTTTTCCGCGTGGCCGAAGTGGTCAATGACGACTTGCGTGCGCGGAAACTCGGCGAGCATCGGCTCCAGCGTCGGCAGATGCTCGGCGCTGAGTAGGGGGCAAAGGAGCAGGCCTTCGTCGGCAGCCATTGCCCACAGTTTCCGCATGGCCGAGGCTTTGAGCCAGAGGAGCGGTTCTTTCACCAACGTGCGGTCGGCGTAGCGGGACGGGCCGATGCGAATGCCTCGCACGCCTTGCTGCTTCAAGTGGCGAAGGTGAGTGCCGAGATCGCTGCGTCGTTCATCCACGATGGCCACGATGGAGAACCGTCCGGGGTGTTCCTTGGCGCAATGAATGAGATACGAGTTGTCGTCGCCATAGTAGGGAGCGTGCTGGATGAGGACGGCACGGTCCACGCCACATGGCTCGGCGGTGGCCAGCAACTGCTTGGCGGTGAAACTGGCGGGCTCCATTTTGTCCGGCGTAATCCACGGGCCGAGCGGGAAGCGCTTGGTATCGGGAGTCCACACATGGCTGTGCGCGTCGATGAAACCGGTGCGGGCGGCGGCCATGCATCCAGCCTGCGTCATCGCGCCAATGCTAAGGGCGAGGAACCGGCGTCGCGTGACGCGCAACGGGTGCGAAGGATCCATGTGCAACTACGCCATGAACCGCTTGATGGGTCCGGTTTGGTCGGCGACGAACTTGTTCAAGCCCAAGTCGAGGTCGCCGTAATGCTTGATGGGGTTGCCGTAGGCGTTGAGGAGGGTGGTGTAGAAGTTGCCGAGGGTCATGTGCCCTGCCTGGCCCCAGTGCGGCAGGCGGATGAAGCGACCGGCGATGTTGAGTTTGGCGTTCCTGCCCGACAGGACGACGAACGGCCATTCGATGCCGGAGCTGTGATGCGTTTCGCCGTTGTCGGGGAAGTAGAAGATCATGGTGTTGTCGAACATCGTGCCCTTGCCCTCGGGGACGCTTTTGAGCCGGCGGACGATGGTGTCCACGAGCGCCATGTGGCGGGTGCGAATCTTTTCCCGCACTTCGTCCGCCTTCAGCAGCCCGACGCTTTTGCCGTGGCCGATGTCGTGCAGATTGATTTTCTCCCCTTCAATTCCGGGCACTCCGGTGTAGAGCGTGCCGAGTTCATCCACGGTGAAGGTGACGACATTGGTCATGCCGGAGATGAGCGCGGAGAGCAGCACCTCGGTGTGGCCGACTTGGCAATCTATGGTGGAGAGGTCGTCGGCCAAATACTTGGGAGCCAACTTGGGCAGGTTCCTGGCGATGACCGCACTCATGGATTCGAGCTTCTTGTTGCGGCGGCGGATGTCCTCCATCGCGTCGGCGTAGTTTTTGACCTTTGCCAATTCGAGGCCGGCGAGTTCCCGCCCCAGCCCGGCCTGATTCCCGGCAGTGAAGTCCAGCACCTTGCGCTCAAGCTCGTAGCGGATGCGATCGGCGGCGTTGCTGGAGACGGATTTGAACAACTCATTGACGGCCACTTTGGGCGAGCCGAACGCGTAGTTCGGCTGCTGGGGACCGCGGGCGGAAAAGCCCTTTTCGATGCCGTGGATGTTGCCGCGCGCGTTGCCGCCATCGCACGGGAAACACGCCAGCTCGATGTGCTCCAGCGGCGAGGGAAAGAGCTTCGCCAACTCGAAGTCAACCGTCGCCCATTTGATGGAAGCCAGTCGTTCATTGGCGGCATAGACGCCGAGGCTGGACTGCCAGGTGTGATGCCCAGTGGTGCACATTTTCCCGGACAATCCTTGGAGGATGGTCAGGTGCTCCTTGTGGTCGTTGAGCACGCTCATCCATGCGGGCAACTCGTGCTTGGCGATCTCCACCTCCAGCGACTCTCGCTTGTTCTCCTTGGCCTTGTCCGACTCGCTCAGGCTCGGCGGCACCATCACGCTGGGAAACAGGCCATTCCCCTTGTGCATGAAGATAAAGCGCATCGGCGGCTGGCCGCTCGTGGGCGCGGCAAATGTCTTCGCCTGCGAGCCGGAAAGCAACAGCGCCCCGGCGCCCAACGCGGATGATTTAAGGAAGTCTCTTCGGGTTTTCATAGGTGGTTACTTGCGATACATGAACGAGTCTGACGTGAGCAATGACACGATGACGGCATTGAAGCTGCCGCCGCTTTCGACATACGCCTTGTCTGCGGCGATGAGGGTTTGGGAGTCGGACAGCATTTCATTCCGCCCCAGATAAAACCGGAACGTATGGCGGATGATGGACTGGCGAACGCGCGTGGATGTGGCCAGCCGGTCAATCATCTCCAGCGCCCCAGATACCGGTCCGTCGAGCTTTGGGTCGCCCGTTCCGCGAAGCAGGCCCTCCGTGTGGACGGGCTTGGTTTTGTAGTTATCGGCGTCGTATTTGCCCTTGGCTTTGGCGACGAGGTTCTCGGGATTCTCCAGCGGCTCATCCCGGCGGAAGCGGCCGAAGTCGTCGTAGAATTCAAAGGGGTAGCCCAGCGGATTCATGTGCTGATGGCATTTCCAGCAAGCCGTCTGCGTCTGCCCGGTCACGGACTCGACGCGCTCGCGGAAAGTCATGTGCGGATTTTCGGGCACCTTCGCATCCACAGTGATCGGCACATCCGGCACGCGGCCGGCGAGCAGCTTTTCCTGAATCCAGCGCCCGCGCCGAATGGGGTCGGTGTGGAAGTTCGAGGAATGGGCGATGAGCCACGCGGGGTGGGTGAGAATGCCTTTGCGATTGGCGATCTTGAAAGGCTGCACCACCTGATAGTCGAAGTGGTCGTCGCCACCGTAACTTCCGCTCACACCCGGCGTCGCCGGCAGGCTGTAGGATTGGGAGTATCGGAATTGATTTCCGTGCGCCCACGGAAACGTGGTGAAGGGAGTATGCCCTTTGCCAAAGGTGTAGGAGAAATGCTCCATCACACGGGCCAACGTGTTGGCATGAACACCTTTTCCATTCTCGATGCGATGCTTCTTCAACAGCGCCCCGTGCTCCGCAAAAACCTTCTCTGGGTTCGTCCGCCAATCCGTGTCCTTCAGTGCTTCGTAAATGGCCTTCCACTCGGCGATGAGCTGCTGACCCTTCTCGTTGTCCAGATTGTGGTAGAGGAAGAATTCGTCCGACGTCAGCAGACGCTCAAACACCGCCTTGTCCTGTTTGATATGCAGCGCCACGACGCGGTCCGCCTCCCGGATGAGGCTACCGGGTGTCGCACTGCTACCGCGTCCCGGATTGTCGTAATAGCCGCCGCTCCGGTTCTTGTCCTTGAAGACCTTCACCGCATTCGGATAGCCGAAGAACTCGCGGAAAAATCGGACGACCTTTGGATGCGAGACGACATCGGAATTATTGATCGCCGGGTCAATCTGCCCTTTGAAATAGTTTTCGTCGGCCAGCAATCGCACCACCTCTCGCCGGTAATCCTCCTTGGTATTCAGCCGCCCCTCTGCCGCCGCCTTGGCCAGCGCGGGATCCGGATTCCAGTCGCCCAGCGCATAGGAAATGGCGTAGCTCGCCTCGCGGGGCGACAGCAACTTTCTGCCGGAGGCATCCGGCGCACCGCTGCCAAATTCCAGCCGGTAAAGAAACTCCGACTCCAGCAAGACGGCCACCAGCATCTGGCGGAGCCCTTCGGTATTTCCCGCGAGGTCAATCGCCGAGCGGGTCAGCGCCAGATACTTCGCCAGCTCCGCCTCGCTCGCCGAGCGCTGGAGCACGAGGCCAAACTGGGCCTGAATCGCAGTCACCAGCGCATCATCCGCGGGCTTGACTGGATTCAGGATGACCGACGCAAACGCCTGATGCGTGGGCGCAGTAAATCGGTCCGCTTTGTTCTCAAAATAGTCCGCTTTGAATTCCCCCTTCTTCACCCGCGCCTCGCGGATTTGCTTCTGTGAAATCCACTGCGCACTGCCCAGCATTACCAGCAGATGCCCGCCATCCAGCGGAGAAATGGCGTAGTCGCGGATGCCCGCGCGGTCCGGCAGGACAAAGGGATTGACGACGCCGTAAAAACTTATCGGCCACCGCAGATACTTGTCGTAAGGCGCGCCCGCAGGCCGGAAAATATCAATGACCCGGCCCATGAAAATCTGCGGGCTGACCAGCCAGCGACGCACAGGCGTGAACGCCTTGCCCTGAATCGTGCCACTGAAAAGTTTGTCGTGATCCACGGCGTTGCCGAAGTCGGGATAACGCAGTTTGTCCTCGATGGAAGGCGCGTTCGATTTCTGCAACTCCGCGCGCACCCAATCCATGAGCAGTTTGCGCTCGGTCGGGCTTGGCTGCTTCTCATCGTCCGGCGGCATCTCCGAAAAGTGAAGCTGCTCCTCGACCTTGCCCATGAGGTCCAGCCGCACCTTCGCATCTAATGTTGCGAGCGTATCCAGCCGCACCTGCCCTTTGCTCTTCTTCTCTCCGTGACACCCGACGCAATAAGTCCGCAACAGCCCCTGTATCGCGCTCGGATCGCCCACCGCCACCGCACCGCCGTCGGCGGCAGCGACATGACCGCCCGTGGCGAGAATGGCAACAACGCTCAGAGAAATGGCTCGGATGTGGCGCATGAGCTTATTTTTTACCAGTGGTTGAGGGATTCTCAATGACGAACGCCGGGCGCGACAGCACGGCCTTGGCCTTCGCGCCGTAGTAGTCGGAGCGCCAGAAATCTTTCAGGTCGGCGGCGGTGATGAGTTGCAGGCCGGGAGTGGCCACGGCGGGATTGCAGAGGATGTAGAGATTCTCCGCGGCGATGTAGCCGCAGACGCTGAGAGTGTGGCCCGCAAATCCGCCGGCGTATTGCGGGCCGATGTATTTGAAGTCCACGACGACGGGACGCCCAGAATCCAGTTCGACTTTCAGCATGGCGGTGGCTTTCGCAAAGCCATCGTCGTCGGGCGTGTAGGTGACGAGCTTCCATCGCTGGCCGATTTTCGCAGAGGCATCGAGCAGATGCCACCAGTCCGTGCCGGTGCCGAGTGGCGATGGGCAGAGTTTCTTGAAATCCCAGCCGCCGATTTTGCCACCCTGAAATCGTGCGAACGTGGCGCAGGCCGTGGAGCCGCAGTTGTTGTAGCCCTGATGAATGTGCGGCATCTGCACGAAGGCGAACTTGCCCGGCTCGCTCTTGCGCTGGCGATATTCGACGAGCTTCAAAAGGTCAGCACCCTGCTGCGCGGACGCGTTGCCGGAAGGCTGCGCGGGATGGCCGGTGACGGTGGTCGGGTGGAGCTTCGAAGCCTTCGTCCAGTTCGCTTTTGCGGCGTCGAGTTCACCGGCTTGGAATTGCATTTCACCGAGCACGATGAGGCCCGACGGGTCGTTCAATTCCGCCGCCCGCTCAGCGAGCCGACGTGCTTCCTTCGCGTCGGGTGCAACGCCTTCACCGGACAGCAAAGCCATCGCGGCCGTGGACGCCGCGCGGCCGTGACCGCGAGCCGCCGCCTTAGTCCACCAATCGAGCGCCTTCGCGCAGTCCTGCTCTGTGCCCTGCGCACCGAAGTAGCACTGGCCGAGATTAAACGCCGCCTGCGCCGACTTCTCCGCCGCCGTTTTGAAATAGCCGAACGCGATGGCGGGATTCCCCTTCACCACCGCGCCGCGCAGGTAAGCGAAGCCGACAAAATCCATCGCATCCGCATTGCCGGCATCCGCCGCGCGATGTGCCCAGCGCAACGCTTCGACATCGTCCTTCGCCACGCCTTTGCCATCGCGGTAGCGGATGGCTAGCGAGACCTGCGCGGAGGCATCTCCCTGCCGAGCATTTTTCTGCAGTTGTTCCAAAGGTGATTCCGCGGCGACGAGTGCCGTCGAGAGAGTGACGAGTGTGGCAGTCTTCATCAGCGAATGGCTTCGTTTTATTTTCATGTCGCGCATTTTCGATTAGTTCTTCTTGGCTGGTTTTGGCGATGGGACGTGGGGCGCGGTTTTCTTTGCCAGCGTGGTGAAGTCGTCCGTCTGCCGTTGCCACGCGGCTTCGAGTTCCTTCGCCTTGTTCGGCATTTTCACGGCAAGGTTGCGCTGCTCTCCCCGGTCGGTTTTCAGGTCGTAGAGCTCCCACGGCGTGCCGCTGGAAGCAACGAGCTTCCAATCGCCCACGCGAATGGCTCGGTTGCTTTCGTGCAACCACCAGAGGCTCGCGCGCTCGATGGTCATATCCTTCGCAAACGCTGGCAGCAGGCTTTTTCCAGGCGCGGCGGGAACCGGTTCACCGTCCCACTCGCGCGGCTTCTCCACGCCCGCCAGTGCAAGCGCGGTGGGAACAAAATCAATGACGTGCGCGGGCGTGTGGCGCAACTCGCCACGCGCGGCGATGCCCGCCGGCCAGTGCGCGATGAACGGCGTGGCGATGCCGCCTTCATGCACCCACGTTTTGTGACGGCGGTGCGGCGTGTTGCACGCACTGGAAAATCCGGGGCCGAGCGAGAGATATGTCGCCGCGCTGCCAGGCGGGGCGCTCTGGTCGTGACCACCATCGCGCACGAGCATTTCGGCGGTCGCGCCGTTGTCGGAGGCGAAAAGGATGAGCGTGTTTTCAAACGCGCCCATCGCCTTGAGCTGCGCGATCACGCGGCCAATCTCGCGATCCATTCGGTCCACGAGTGCGGCGTGGATGTCCATCTTCGCCGCCTGAAAACGGCGCTGCTGTTCGTTGAGTTCGGACCACGGCAGCGGGCGGTTGATTTCGTGCGGGCCGAGTTTTTTCAACACGTCCGGCTGCACATACGGCGGACCGACTTCACGTTCCAGCGGCGAGAGCGTTGTTGTTGTTGTTAGGCCCATTGCCTTCTGCCGCGCGAAACGCGCATCGCGCATCGCATCCCAGCCGGTGAGATATTTGCCGCGATACTTCGCGATGTCCTCCGGCAGCGCGTGCAGCGGGAAGTGCGGCGCGTGAAAGGCGATGTATTGGAAGAACGGCTTGTCAACGTGCTGTGCCGCATGTTCGCGCAGGCACTCGATGGCGTGGTCTGCCGTGGCCGTGGTGAGATAGTAGCCGCTTTCATCTGCGGCGGGCTTCACCGACGCGTCGTCGCGCATGCTCCCGCGCGCTGTGAAGTAGTTGCCCGGATTGTTCATCGCAAGCGAGCGGTCGAAGCCCGCGGCGAGGATTTTCCCGTCAATGTGCCACTTGCCGCTGTGGTAGCTGCGGTAGCCCGCGGATTTCAGGTAGTCCGGCAACAGCCGCGCCCATTGCGGGCGGCGGGTCTGGACGCCGCCGAACACATCGGGCAACTTGTCGCGGCCAACCTGCTGCGCGTAGTAACCGGTCATCAGGGCCGCCCGCGTAGGCCAGCAACGCGCCGTGTTGTAGAACTGCTCGAAGCGCACGCCCCCCTTCGCCAACGCATCAAGCTGCGGCGTCTCGATTTCACCGCCATAACAACCGAGGTCGGAATAACCGAGGTCATCTGCGAGGATGAAAACAATGTTCGGCTTCGTCGCGGCTTTTGGAGCCGCAGCGGCGCTGGCAACCACCGCGAGAAAAATTCCCAGTCCGATACGCCGGATGAGAATCTGGATTCGATACATCATGAAATGCCGCATCGTTACTTACCGGCTTTCAGTAGCTCCACCATCGCGCGGCCCATCGCTTCGCCGATGTCCATGTAGACCTCGGCCTTGCCGCCGTAGTGACCATTGCCGCTGCCGCCTTGGGCCATCGGGTTTGTGTAGATGGTGGCGACGTTGCCTTTGAATTCGGGATATTTGCCGGTGGCACCGTCCACGGCGAGATGGGCGTCGAGAACCAAAGCCCCGTTGCCGTTGCCGCCCTTTGCGGATTCGCCCATCGTGGCGAGGACGAATTTCGCGTTGGGCGCTTTGAATTCCTTGCGCACCTGCTTGATGAACTGCACGAGGTTTTTCTCGTAACGGGCGGCGTGGCCAGGATTGCCCGCGTCTTTCTCGCCCTGCCAGAAAAAGAATCCGGCGACCTCGTAACTCTTCGCGCCGGGGTAGTGTTTATCTAGTTCGGAGAGCACGGTCTTGGCGTAGCTGAGGTCGTCATCCCATTGCTTGCCGGCATACCAGTCAATCGGCTTGCCGGCTTTGTCCACCCACGGTGCGGGTTCGGTCTTGAGGCCCTTTGCCGAGTCCATTTCCCAGGACTCGGGTTTGTCCTTGTAGCCGGCATACACCATTTTCTTTTCCACGCCCGCCTTATCCTTGATGACGAACTCGAAGCGCTCACTGCCGGGCGGGAGAAGGTCCCAGCTCAGGCTGCGATTGCCGATACAACTCTTCAAAATGAGCACCGGGGCCTCGACCGCGTTGCCAATGGGTTGCGCGATGCCAAATTCCGGCCCGATGGTGTTGCAGGTTTTGACCGTCATCCACTCGTTGTTGAGCCGTTGCATGCCGCCGCCGCCACGACCCTGCATCACGCGGGCATAGCGCACGTCCTTACGCTCGGCCCACGCGCCTGCGGCGTCCACGAGGTAGGTATATTTTTTCTTTTCCTTCACCGCGAACTCTAGCGAGCCGTCAGCGCCTTTCACCTTGCCGAGGCCGACCATGTTGGACTGGCCCAGCAGGATGAAAACCTGGACGGGCTTGGTCATGTCGGCGGGTTTGCCGTCAGGCTTCGGCGGTTGTTGATCTGCTGCGGATACCCGCCAGAGAGGCGAAAGAGCGATGGCACTAAAGGCAAGGGTTTCCAGAGCGAAGGCTCGGCGGGTTTTAAGGTTCTGTTTCATGCTGTGAGGTGTGTTTTGTCTGATGGCTTGGTTTTGAATCGAGACTTGTGACGGTAACCGCCCGTGCTTGGGTGATTAGACTTTGAGAAAAGAGCCCGTCCAATGCAACGGCGGCGAGTGTTTTGGTTTGTTTGATCGTGGGGACGAGCGACTTGTTGTTGGAGTGAGAATGTGGTTTTCGTCGGTTAAATCGCCAGAATCAGCGCCTCAGTCGGACCATCACCGGAGATGTGGATTACCTTGCCCGCGGCATCGAGGATCACGGTCCGCTCTTTCTGAAATTGCATGCCCTCGGTCTGGGTGGCGACGAAGTTCTGGGCGAAGGTGAGCTTGAGGGAGACCACGTTGACACCGGTGAAGGTTTTATCACCCAGCTTGAATTCTTGGTGGAACTTGACGCTGGCGTGATAGTCGAGGTGACTGGAAGGCTGAGTGTAGCGTTTGAGGGGTTGCTTGCCGTATTTTTCGACCAAGTCCGAATAGTAGGCGACGGCGTCGGCGGTGATTGCACTGGGAATACGGATGCCGAGTTGCTCTTTATACCACCAAACTTTTTCGCCAGCGTGCAGCGGCGCCTTTTTCGACTGGTTCAAGCCGAGTGGAGCGTTGCGTTCAGCGGCTTCCGTCGCATTCCGTAGCGACTCTTGGGATGGTTGGGCCGCCTCAGCGATGGCGATCATGGCGGTCTGCTTCGCATCCGCAGCTTCGCGGTGAATTCTGACTTTGTGTTGAGCCGGGTTGGCTGGCCAGTCCTTGGGCTTGGAATCCGGCGTTACCGCAGCCGAGGCGGTGCCGAATGACGATAGGGCGAGCGCAGCCAGCAGGCAGACCGAGCGAAACAAATTATGGAAGATACTCATTGAGTCACTGGTGATTTTGGTTGCGGGGCAAAAGATGTAAAGTTCGTTTGGATGAATCGCCACGCGATGGCCAACCGCACGCCGTGGTCATCAGGAATCCCTTGAGGAACCAATTGGAATTTACCACCCTTTGTGATGGTGGCGCGAACGTTTGATTCCAAGACTCTTATCCCTTTTGGGGTACGGTTTGTACCTGCCGGATTTTACCGGAGAGGAACCGACGCAGTTCTCGCGCTGCGATACCCCGAGGCCGAACGCGGCCTACTGCCGCTTTGCGCCTAACACAAAAACGCTTCTCGACAGCCAACCCCTTTTGGGGGCATGTCTCGCTGCATGCACCCGTTGCGCCTGCTTTCCGCCGTCGAGCAGGTAGCCTTGCATCTGCGTCGGGAGCTGGCGCGAGGGCATTGGGTCGGGAGCCTGCCTGGAGCGGGAGCGCTCGCTGCGGAACTCGGGGTGAATCACAAGACGGTGGAGGAGGCGCTGCGACAACTCGAGAAGGAGGGACAACTGGCCGGGTTGGGGCCGGGGCGCAAACGTCGCATTGTCGAGCCCAAAGGCGGAGCCGCGCGCCCTATGCGAATCGCGCTGCTGGAATACGATTCTGCTACGCGTAGCGAGGGCTACGTAGTCGAACTGCATCATTCGTTGACGGCCTGCGGCCACACGGCTTTTTTTGCCGAAAAATGCCTGTTCGAACTCGGCATGGACGTCGCGCGCATCGCCCGTTTCGTCCGGCAGATGGAGGCGGACGCGTGGGTGATTGGTGCCGGCTCACGCGAAGTGCTTGAATGGTTCAGTGCACAGCCAGCCCCAGCGTTTGCCCTGTTTGGACGCCGAGAGGGACTGCCCATTGCAGGTACCGGCCCAGACAAGGTGCCGGCGATGATCGCTGCGACCCGCAGTTTGATCGGTTTCGAGCATCGTCGGATTATACTATTGGCCCACCGAGAACGGCGGTTGCCGGAACCGGGCCGGGCCGAGCGGGCTCTCTTGGAAGAACTCAAGGCCCATGGAATATCGGTGGGCGCTTACAATCTGCCGGAATGGGAGGAAACACGGGATGGTTTGCACAAACTGCTGCGGTCGCTCTTCCAAATCACGCCGCCCACGGCACTGATTATCGACGAAGCCCCGCTCTTCGTGGCAGTGCAGCAATTCCTCGCCGAGAGCGGCATCCGCGTACCGCAGCAGGTCTCGCTGGTCTGTACGGATGCCGATTCCACCTTCGAATGGTGTCTGCCGACCATCGCTCACATCCACTGGGATTCCGCGCCAGTCGTCCGCCGCATCGTGCGCTGGGCGACGGCGGTGAGCCGGGGACGCAGGGACATGAAACAAACGTTCACTCCCGCCGAATTTGTCGCGGGCGGAACGGTGGGGCCGGCACCGTAAAAGGGGCAATTTTCAATAGTGGCTAATCGCGGCGGACAGCAGCCTAAATCGCCCGATCCTAAATCCGCTGGAACACCTTGGCCACCCCTTCGCCATCACGATTCGGATCACAAATAGTGATCCCATCGGGGACGGAGCGCAGCACACGACGCTCGGCCGCCGTCAGTGGCTTCCCGTCTCGGGTCTTGGCGATGATGTTCGCCAAGTCTTTCTGGAAAATAGCGGCAGACTGTTCGGGAGTTAGCACGGCAGAAGTTCGGGCGTCATGGGTTGAGGTGATGAACTTCGTTTTTACACTTTTTCATAAAAAAACAGGGCAGACCTCGTTTTACGCACCATTCTGCTTTCCCCAAAAAGATTCCTTGAGGGGGGGGGGCAAATCACCCCGCGATGTCGTAGGACGAACTTTGATTATGAATCGACCAACTCCAAACCGCTCTCGCTTTCTTATGCCCACATTTAGACAAATTAAAGGGGTTGAAAATGCAACAGCGAAACTGCGCGTCGGTGCGTGATTGTTGATAGCTAAACAAAATACGACACTCATCTAGACCAATGTTTACGCATGTTTGCGCAATGTCATGAAATCTAATTGAGATTCGTAAACCGTCGGTCGTCGGTTCAATCCCGACCATTGGCTCCAACTCCACAAGTAATCACTTAGATACTGTCCTCCCTCCTCATCAGCTCCAAACTGTTTCAAACCACCTCAGTCTGGACGATTCTCACTCTTTGTTACCGATGCAATAGAGCGACTCCTGTCGCTGGCCGTTAATGCGCGCGGCCACTCGCATGTAGATGCGACTGCCACAGATGGTCGGCGTGGCCATCGCTTCGTCGCCAAGTTGGTTTTCGCCAATCAAGTCAAAGGCCGTTGGTGAGGCTTTGAAAATAAAAGTCTTTCCTGATTCGTTCACGGCGAAGAGTTGATCGCCGACGAGCACGGGCGACGCGCTGAATCCACCGCCCAACCGGCCCTTCCAGATTTCTGCGCCAGTCGCAAAATTCCAGCACGCAGCAACGCCCGCATCTTGCACGGCGTACAAATGCCCTTTGTAGAATTGCATCGAGGGCACGTACACGCGGCTGCTGTTTTCCCAAATAACTTCGCCCGAACCATCGCCGCGAATTGCTGCGACGTGGTTCTTCGGATAGCCGCCGCTGACGATGAAGGATTGCCCGTCGGTCACGGGCGATGTGACGCATTCGGTGGTCGAGCCTTTGGTTTCCCACAGCACTTTGCCGGTGAGCGGTTCAAGGCTCGTGACGAGATCGCATCCGCTCAGGAGCAGTTGGTCGCGCCCGTTCACTTTGAGAATGATGGGCGAGGCGTAATTGGGAAACTGCGGTCGCGCATGTTGCCAGATGGTTTTGCCAGTGGCGCGATCAAGGCCGGCGATTTTGCCCGTGCCTTTGTTGTCCGCCGACACGATCACGAGCGATTGATAAATGGCCGGCGACGTGGGGAAACCTTGATGCAGGACGTAGTCGGTGACCTTGACTTGCCAAAGCTGTTTGCCTTCGCGACTCAATGCCGTGGTGTAAACCGCGCCGCTGTGCAGGAAGTTGATGAAGACGCGCTGGCCGTCGCACGCGGGCGTGGCGGAGGCGAAGGAGCTTTTGTCGTTCCCTTTCGGAAACGCGCCGCGATGAACTTCCGTTTGCCAGAGTTGATTGCCCGACTTGCGATCGAAACAAAGCACGGACTGAATCCCCTCCTGCGGCTCCGCTGCGGCGATGAACACTTGGTCGCCCACCACGATGGGGGAGCCGTGGCCGCGTCCGGGCACCGGAGATTTCCAGAGGATGTTTTCCTTCTCGCTCCACTTGAGCGGCGGCTTTTGATTGGCGTCGGCCACGCCATTTCGTTGCGGCCCGCGCCACCACGGCCAGTCTGCCGCACCGAGACTGGAAAGATCGGCGGCGGATGAGGGAATCGCCGACGAGCAATTGAGTGCACAGATAGTCAGTAGAAACAGAAAGCGGAAGAATGAGTGAGGCACGCGCGGATTGTGGTAGTCAGCGCGAGGGGATGTCAACCACCCACAAGCTAATCCTTGCTCAGAAGAGTCTCGCCAGTTCGGGTGGCAACGGCGATTCGAACTGAAGTTCCTTGCCCGTGATGGGGTGGCGAAACTTCAGCAGGCAGGCGTGCAG
>CAMDOH010000033.1 GCA_945903605.1 Akkermansia muciniphila | reverse complement strand
TTCAGTCCGACGAGTGAAATATTCTCAACGATTACTTCGTAGTGCGCCTTGCCTTTGTCGTCGGCCTGCAAATTGCCGAGGTCACCTGCGTGGCGATTGTTTTGAGAAGTGAGGCCGTGCTGATGTCCTTCGGGATTATAATGGCCGCCGGTGCCCATGCCGTCGGGCGCGGTGACATCTCCAAATTCATGAACGTGGATGGCGTGTTTCTGTCCCGGGGTCAGCCCTTCAATTTCGGCGGTGACTTTGATTTTCTCTCCAACTTGAGTGAAGCGGACGGAGCCTTTGCACGAACTGCCGCTGGCCGACTGCATCACGACAACGAGTTCCTTAACACCTGTCCATGCCGAGGCGTGGCCTTTGGGCGCGGCAGTTGTTTTGGGTTCGGCTGCACTGGCTGCAATGATGGAAAATGCGAGGGCGATCGTGGCTAGTTTCATATGATGATTTGTTGTGTTCGGAGTTTCGTGTAGCTGAACTGTTCGAGTGCGGCAACGTTTTTCAGCGAAAGGCGTTGCCTCGTATCGGGGGCATCGATAGCCTCGCCGCGATTCACGATGATCGAAACGCTTGCCAGCGTGCAGTTGGATCCATTGCTTGCCTTGGCGCTGGCTATTGGGGGGTTGATCGCGCTGGTTTCGTGGGGTCGCCTGAACGGATTCATCGCGTTGGCCATCGCCGCTTTTTTTCTGGCAGCCGTCATCGGCAAACCTCTCGGCGATGCGGTGCATTCTTTTGAGACGGGGTTTGGCAAGACGCTTGCGCACGTGGCGCTTGTCCTGGCATTGGGCACGATTATCGGGCGGTTGATGACGGATTCGGGCGGCGCGCTTGTCATCGCAGAGACGGTCATCAAAAAAATGGGGCCGGGCGGCCTGCCGTGGGCGATCGGGATTGTGGCGTTCATTGTGGGATTGCCGTCCTTCTTTGGTGTGGGATTTCTGCTCTTGTTACCCGTGGTCAGCTCGCTTGCCCAGCAGACTGGACGGCCGATGATGTCGCTGGCGATTCCCATGCTGGCAGGACTGGCGGCATCACACGGGCTGACTCCTCCTCATCCGGGAGTGATGGCGGCTTTTGCTGAAGTCCAAAAAAACTCGGGCGCAATCGATTTTGGAAAGCTGATGCTCTACGCCGTCGTGTTGGGTGTTCCGTTGATGTTGATTTGCGGTCCGCTGTTCGGAATGTGGTTGGGTAAAATAGTGCCCGGCCGTGTGCCTGCCAGCACAGCCGCTCCGACGGCGGCGCCCGCGACCAAGCCAGGATTTGGCTTGGCGATGATCACGTTGGTGCTGCCCATTCTATTGCTCTTCGCGGCCAGTTTCGCCGATGGTCAGATCAAAAAAACACCACTGGGCGTCCACCCGTTTTACACATGGATCAGCTTTGCTGGAAAGCCGCTGACGGCAATGATTCTATCAACCTTATTCGCGATGGTCGCGCTGAGTTGGCGCTGCGGATTTTCACGCCAACAGATGGCGCGCAGTGTTGAGGAATGTCTTGGGCCGGTGGCTGCGGTGCTGCTGATCGTCGGAGCGGGTGGCGGATTTGGCCAAGTGTTGCGCGACACGGGTGTGGCCGATGCGATCAATGCGCAGACGAAACAATGGGCGCTGTCGCCGTTGTTGGCCGGCTGGATGATCACGGCGCTACTGCGATTCTCGGTGGGTTCGGCGACAGCGGCGATCACGATCGCCTCCAGCATTGTCGTGCCTGGAGCAGTAGCGACGCCGGGAATCAATCTTGAGCTGCTCATTCTCGCGATGGGTTGCGGCTCGATGTTCTGTTCGCACCTCAACGACGGTGGTTTTTGGATCGTGAAAGAATATCTGAACTTGTCCGTGGTGGAGACGCTAAAATCATGGACGCTGATGATCACTTCCATGTCAGTCGTCGGGCTGATTTTGGTGTTGCTGCTGGATGCCATATTGCGCTGAGTTTTTTATCATGAAACATTTTTGCTGCTTCATAATCGGCATCCTGTGGCTGTTCAGATTGAGCAGCGCTTCATTTGCCGCCGTGCCTGCGGAATTTATCTACGAAACGGCACCGTTCAAATCTTGTCATGCCTCGACCATCGCCGAGACAAAATCGGGACTCGTCGCGGCGTGGTTCGGCGGCACGAGCGAGGGCAACAAGGATGTGGGCATCTGGCTGTCGCGAAAAGTGGATGGCAAATGGACAGCGCCGGCGGAAGTGGCCAACGGCGTGCAGTCGGAAAAGCAACGGCACCCGTGTTGGAATCCGGTGCTTTTTCAGATGCCCACAGGCCCGCTGCTCCTGTTTTTCAAAGTCGGCCCCAGCCCCAGCAAGTGGTGGGGTGAATGGATGAATTCCAATGATGCAGGAAAGACATGGTCCAAGCCGGAGCGCTTGCCCGATGGAGGAATTGGCCCGGTTAAAAACAAACCCGTGTTGCTGGCTGATGGCACGTTGCTTTGCGGATCAAGCAGTGAACATTCGGGCTGGCGCGTGCATTTTGAATCGAGCAAGGACGGCGGCAAATCGTGGGCTGTCTCCGACGCTATCAACGACGGCAAAGCCATCGGCGCCATCCAGCCGAGCATTCTTGTGCATGGCGAGAAACGGCTGCAGGCGCTCGGGCGCAGTCGACAGGGAAAAATTTGGGAAAGTTGGTCCGAGAATAACGGTAGGACTTGGGGGCCGATGAAACTGATTGAACTGCCCAATTCCAGCACAGGCACAGATGCCGTCACTCTCAAAGATGGAAGACACGTCTTGATCTACAACCACACGCCCACGGGACGATCGCCGCTCAATGTCGGCGTGACAACAGATGGCAAAATTTGGAAACAAGTGGCGGTTCTCGAAGACAAGCCCGGCGAATATTCCTACCCCGCGGTGATTCAATCGGCCGACGGGCTGATTCATGTGACGTACACTTGGAAGCGCGAACGCATCAAGCACGTCACGCTCGATCCGGCTAAATTCTAAGCGCGGTTTACGGGCGCTTGACTGGATCTTCGAGCTTTTTCTTATCCAGTTTTGCGAATGGCAGCGCGCCTTTCTTTGGCTCCGATTCGCCCCAAGTCAAAAACAGCGGCGCGGCATCCGGCAACTTCTCCCACGCGGCAGCGCTGAGCGTGAAACAGCGTGTGGTGTTATTTGCCGCCTCCAACTTTTCCAGTTTTGGAACCCCGCACAGACCTTCGGCATACGGTTTGCCGCCGACCCACAGCACCCAGTACAGGCCGCCGACATAAAAGGTTCCTGGATTCTGCAGCACGATTACCACACCCGGCTCGCCTTTGAGCTGCGACAGTTTTTCGACGCGCACAGTGCGCTGCACTGAAAGACCGGCAGGGATATTGATATTTGAATCTTCAGCACGAACTTTGTTGGCGGCGAAACTCGCGAGCAAAACGAACACAAGACATGCGAAGTAATTTGCGGTTTTCATTTTGTTGCCTTGAGAAAAGCCAGGAGGTCGGCCAGTTCCTGTCGGGTGAGCACTTGCTGCATGCCGCCGGGCATGATCGACACGGTGCTGGGCCGGATGTCGGCGATGTCCACGCGCGCGATGCGTTCCTCGGTCTGTGGCCCCGTGGCGATAATCATTTCATCGGCGGCGTCTTTGCGGATGATGCCGGAGACAGTATCGCCCGATTTGAGGATGAGCGTGAAGGACTCGTAACTCCGGACAAAACTCACGCTGGGAAAAACGATGCTCTCGAGCAAGTCCATTTCCGTGCGCACTGGAGCGATGCGGGTAAGATCCGGCCCAAGCCTGCCGCCGAGATAACCGATGGCGTGACAGGTGGCGCAGGCGGATTTCTGGCTGTTAAAAACAATCTGGCCGCGCCGCACGTCGCCGTCCTTCAATGTCGGCAGCAGCATTTCCAGATGCGCGCGTTGTTGGGCGGCATCGACGTTGAGGAGCGCGAGGAGTTCAGCGCCGGCGTCCTGCACCGTTTTGGGATACTTGGCGAGCAGTGGCTTGATGGATTCAGCGCGCAGACCGGCAAGCCCGCTTGAGCCTTTGAGTGCGGCGACCAATTTGAGGCCGAGCGCTTCGGTGGGTTGACGCTCAAAGGCGGGGAGAAGTTTTGGCGCGTCAATCGGACTCATCTTTTTGAGAGCGCCGAGTAATTCCAATTGTTGTTCGGCGGAAAGTTGCGCGCGGGCCAGCGTGCTGGCTGCTGCCGTGCGGGAGAGTATCGGAAGCGAGGCATCCAACTGGCTCAAGAGAAATGCGAATAACGGCCGCTTCACTTCAGCGATCGGCGCGGCGAGGGCGAGCGCATCCAGTCGGATATCTGCGGGGGCAACTAGGTTGACCCCAAGCGCGAGCAGAGCCGCGTGGAGTGGCGCAGCACCCGTCTTTGGCAGTGAAAGGGTGCGCGCGGTGTCGAGAGTTTGCCGCAGTAATTCGCCACCGGATCTTTCGAGCAGTTGTGTGATGCCGGCCATCCATTCCGGCGGTGAATCTTTCAAGCCCGCACCGGACATGGCGCGAAGGGCGAGCAGCCTTGTCGCCACCGGACGCGTTGCGTCCTGAGCAGCGTGAATCAAAAGCATTTGGATGGGCGGCGATTTAGCGAGCTGGGCCAACTGAATTTGCAGCGGGCCAGAATCACCAGCCGGCTTTTGATCGAGCATGGTCTTGAAATGTTCGGCGAGTAGCTGGCCCCAATCGGGATGGTGGCCGATGATGAACTCGGCGGTTTCCTTGAGGACAGGCTGCTTGCAAGTGAGCAGCGGCAGAATTTCTTCCGGGCGCAGATGGCCGCCGGGGATTTGATCGAGCGCAATGAGCGCCACTCGCCAAAGCGCGACCGTCTTCTCCGGCCCCTCGTTGAGCATCACGGTCTCTTGTTGAAAAGCGGGCATGAGGCGGATGAATTCGGCGCGAATGGCTGCGGCGTCGCCCAACTCGATCAGCGCATAAATCAGCGCGTGCTCCATGACGCGGCTCGCGTCGCCCGCTTTCTGTTGCGGCAAACGCTCGGCGGCCATGAGCAGGGGCGACACGGCATTTTTATCACCGATGCGCCCGAGCGCCTCTGCTGCGGCGCGTGCGGTGGGGCCGATGTCGCGCAGTGCGCGAATGAGCGGAACGACCGCGCCCGGATCGCGCCAGAGTGAAGCGGAATGGATGGCGGCATGGCGGACGATATCCGGATCCTGAAGAATGGCGATGCGCGCCGGTCTGCGTGCGGCATCGCCCCCGATACGCGCGAGCGCCCAGATTGCATTCACTTTGGCTGCGGGTGCGGCATTGCTGTTGACGAATGTTTCGAGTGCGGGGACGGCCGCCGTGCCGCGTTTGCCAAGTTCATGAATGGCGCGTTGCTGGACAAAGAGGCGGTCATCGCCCAGCAGTTTGATGCACTCCGGTGGCGAGAGTTTTGCCCAGTCCAGCTTGAGTCCGCGAGGGTCGCCCAGTTTGACGGCGCCGATTTTACGCACGCGATAGATCGCGCCGAGCACATCGGGCTTGGCGAGTTGCGAAGTGGGGCAACAGATTTTGTACCAGCCGCCGGTGTCCACGATGAGCAGACTGCCATCGGCGTCCTCGAGCACATCGGTGGGATGAAAATCGTGATTGTCGGAGGAAAGAAAATCGCTGTCGCGGGTGGTGAAGGTCGCGCCATTGGGGATGAGTTGGTGGCGGGAGACTTTGCGCAGATTGAAATAACAGGTGAAAAGGTTGTCGAAATAATCCGCACCGAAAAGGCGCGAACGGTAGGCTGTCATTCCGCAGGGCGCAGCTGCGTCCATGTGAGTGAGCACGGGCATGAGGTCGCCGGTGCGCGCGTGGCCGTCGAGCACGGAATGTTGCTTGCCATAAACACCGCCGTAGATGGCGTGGATGAGACCATCACGACGGCCACCGGCGGGGTTTTGAAAAAATGTGCAGCTCAGGAAACGTTCGCCAGCGGCGTTGAAAGCGACACCGACGGGATTATCCATGCCGCCGGTGAGGACAGGCTCGATGCCGGTTCCATCGGGTCGCGCGCGAAAGATGTGCGAGGCGCGGGTGACAAAGGGCTTGTTGTTGTGAAGCGTGTAGCGCTGTTCGGCAAACGCGCCCTTGGTCCAGTAGAACCAGCCATCGGGGCCGAGATAGGGGCCGTGCAAATCATTGGCGCAGCCGGTGAGCGTCTTGCCGTCGTGCCACACCTCGCGCTTGTCAGCCACGCCATCATTGTCGGTGTCGGTGAGTTTCCAGATCTGCGGCGGCGCGGCGACATAGAGCGAGCCTTCGTAAAACATCGCGCCCTCGGGGAACATCATTTTATCGGCGAACACGACGGACTTGTCGAAGCGCCCGTCGCCATCGGTGTCTTCCAGGCGCATAATGCGGTGATCCTTCCGCTCATATTGCGTCGGGCCTTTGTCGCTGGAACCCGACGAATCCGTTGCGTAGAGCCGTCCCTTTTCATCGAGGGCGATTGAGATGGGCCGATTGACGAGCGGCGCTGTGGCGACACGTTCAACAACAAATCCATCAGGCACGGTCAGGGTTTGTCCATCCAGTTTGAATTGGGCGGAATGAGCGATTCCAGTGATGGCAACCACGCCAGCGATGGCCAGTCGATGGATCGCAAAATGGAACATGAATGGGAGAATCGGCTGTTCGAGAAGTTGACGCAAGGAAATCAACAGTTGAAAAACGGCACAAATAAGGCTAAGACTACTTTAATGAAGCATATGTCAGTTCTCATTTGTACTGCGGTGGCGGCGTTGGGCGTGTTGGCTCTTTCGGCGGTCGAGCCGGTTAAGGCTCCACTCAAGCCCAAACCTTATCCGCTCAAGAAGTGCATCGTGACAGATGAAGCTTTGGACAAGGACGCTCATTCTTTTATCTACCAAGGACAGGAATTGAAAACCTGCTGCAAAGGTTGCAAAGATGATTTTGATGCTGAACCGGCGAAGTACCTGAAGAAATTGCCGAAGGCTGATCCGAAGGCGAAATGAATTGGACCGCAGTCATTTTGAGTCTGGCTTGTGCGCTCATCCCGGCGATGAACGCGGGTGGAGTGACTGCGGAATTGAAGTGCAAGCCGGATGTCGCTTGCGGCACCGATTCCTGTTGCGTCCAAATCTCATGCTGCATCCCGACGCCAGTCCCTTCCGCGCCGACGCCTGCAGGCGCCCAGCCTTCTTGCGAGATCAAAGCATTTCCATCACCAAAATTGGTCGCGCTGATTTTCACATTGGCCAGCCTGCGCATTGTTCCTGCCATTTCTCCATCGGTGCTTTCGTTTCCTGATCCGGTGCCGCTTTTTCTGCGGCATCGCAGCTTTCTGATCTGATTCGTTTCTGACTTCCACGGTTGGGGTGTGCCCATGTGGTGCGCCGTCATGTCCATTTGAACCCAGACCGAAAGATGATTTATGAAACGATCGATAATTTTGATGATGATTGCCGGAAGCGTTGGGCTTTCTGCTGAGACCAATTCGATGGTGACGACTAATCAAGTCGCCATCACGCCGGACTTTCTTGCCGGATTGGGAAACGAAGCGCGCGATAAGCAGCCGGCTATCGCCGCTGCCATAGCTCGGACCGAAGCCGCGCAAGCCCATGCCGAGAGTGTCCGAAAATGGAACGATCCGATTCTTCGCAGTGGAGTGGTCGCGGCGACACCCAGCAGGATGCGCGCAGATGACGGCGATTTTCAGATTGGGATTGAACAGAAACTGCCGCTGTTCAAAAAACCGGACCTCGCCAGAAAGGTGGCGTTGGCCGAGCGTGATCAGCGGGAAGCCGAGGCTGATCGAGTCGCGAAATTGATCAACAGGCAGATTGCAGAGAAAATTTATGCGGCGGCATTTGCCGACCGAATGGTTGAGCTGATCCGTCAAGACGCAGCATGGATCGATGCACTGGCTGCGACGATGGAGATCCAGTTTGCCTTGGGTAAGGTCGCGCAATCGGAGTTGCTGCGAATTCAAGCCGAGCGCGCCCGTCGCGCAGAAGAACTGCGAATCGAGTCGCGGCATCGCGATCATGGCCGCTTGGAGTTGAACAGAATCCTGAACCGGCCGCTTCACGATTTTTGGCCCACGCTGCAAATGCCCACTCTCTTCAATGCTTTGGAGGACACCAAACGGTTGGTTGAAGTGGCACTGAAATTTGAGCCAAACCTCAAAGTGCTCGATCGCGAATGGGCCACTGCCAACGCGGCGGTGGATCAGACTCGCGCATCTCGCAAGCCCGATGTGAGTGTTGGCGTGGAAGGCCGCAGCCGGATCGAGACCGGTGGGTTTCGCAGCGCAACAGTGTATTTCAATGTCAACTTGCCGTGGTGGAATCGCGACAAGTACGCGAAGGATCTCGAACGGGAACACGCGAAGGCACGTGGAGTCGAATTGGAATTGGAGACGGAGCGGCTGCGTGTCGCCGAAGAGATTCACCGGCTGTTCACAGAAATTGAAAATGCGCGACGCACGGCCATTGTGCAACGCGATGAAGTGACGCCCCGCGCGGAGCAGGCGCTGGCCAGCTCGCGCGCTGCGTGGGAATCCGGCAAGGGAATGTATCGCGATGTGATCGATTCGCGCCGGATGTTGGTGGAAGCACAAATGGCTTTTGCGCGCGCAACAACGGAACAGCACAAGCTGCTGGTCAACCTTGCCCTCTGTTGCGGCATACCCAATCTCAAGGAGCTGGAGCGATTCGCGCAGCCACTCAAACTGGAGGAACAACCATGAAAAAATCCCTGTTCGTGAAACTCGCGTTGGTCGCAATGACCGCCGCCGGTGCGGCGTGGCTTGTGTTAAACCCCGCACCGTTCGGAGCCAGTGGTGTGGTGGCTCCGGTCGATAGCGGGGGCAAAGTGTATTCCTGTTCGATGCATCCTCACATCCGCGAATCGAAGCCGGGGATTTGTCCGGTGTGCCAGATGAAGCTCGCGCCCTTCGGTGCCGGCGTGATGGTTCAAGGCTCAACAATCACACTCGGCCGCAGCGTGACGCAGGTCATCCATCTGCAGACCGAACGGGTCACCCGCCAGTCACTCAAGCGAAGCCTGCGTGTGGCGGGTCTCATCGAGGACAATGACACGAGCCACAAACGAATGTCGGCCTATGTCGATGGGCGCATCGAGAAGTTGTACATCAATTATCTCGGCGCAGAAGTGGCGGCCGGTCAGCCGCTGGCGTTGATGTATAGCCCGACCTTGTACATGGCCGAGCGCGAATATGTGGCGTTGCTCCGGCAAACGGTGCCGACAAATTTTCCAGCCATCGTCGCAGAGCATGACCGCGCGATGAACGCCGCAGCGCTGAAATTAAAGCGGCTGGGATTGAATCAAAAGCAGATCGAGATGCTGGCCAACAAACCCGAGGCCGATCATTTCAGCGAGGTGCTCGCGCCGATTTCCGGCACGGTGGTGATGCGCGAGATTTATCAGGGACAATATGTGAAGGAGGGCGACAAGTTGTTCGAGCTGGCCGATTTTTCGAAGATGTGGTTCCAGTTCAGTCTCTACGAACAGGATCTGGCGTGGGTGCGCCCGGGGCAGATGGTGACAGTGAGCACGCACGCCACTCCGGGAAAAGAATTCACTGCGCCGATCACCTTCATCGATCCGACGATCGATGACAAAACACGCACCGCAAAAGTGCGAGTGGAATTGGACAATCCGCTCATAGAAAAGGACGGACGCAAGTCTCGCGAGCTGTATCATAAAATGTACGCCAGCGCCGTCGTGCAAGTGGACGTCCCGCTGGCCACGGTTGTTCCGCGGTCAGCAGTGCTTTCGCCCGGAGCAACGCCTGTGGTGTATATCGAGACAGGCCCCAACAAATATGAGCCACGAAAAGTGCGGCTGGGTCGATTGGGTGATGACGGTTGGGAAGTTCTCGATGGCTTGGAAGTGGGCGAAAGCGTGGTGCTCAATGGCAACCTGTTGCTCGATTCCGTTGCGCAACTCGAACAGGTTCCCGCAGTGGAACGGTTGCGACTGGAGTTACTCGATGCCGCCCAGCTGGAAGCGGCCACTCAATTGTTGCGCGCGATAGATCGTGCCGGTGCGGCGCTCGCGACGGATGATTTGGCTGCGCTCAATGAACGGATGGCATCGATCGCCGACTCGATCAAAAAAATCCAGAGCGCATCAACGGTCAAAGGATGGGAGAAAATGTTCACGGCATTTGTCACTCCGTCCACGGCGGCTGCCAACCTCGCCGTCGCACGTCAGCAATTTCATCCGCTCTCGATGGCGGCTGCGCAATTGGTCCGGCAGGGTCGCCGAGTACAGCCCACCTGGCGCGAGGCTTCGGTTTATTTGTGTCCAATGGTGGACGCCGCCGTGGCAGGCGCGCCAAAGACGGGCTACTGGATTCAATTCGCTGGCCCACTCCAAAATCCGTACATGGGGAAACGCATGTCGAATTGCGGCTCATTGGAGGCGCCGTGAACTAATTCTGACGAAACAAAAAAGGAACCCAAAATGAAAACAAAAACATGGATGCCGCTTTGCGCGGCGCTGGCACTCGTTGGTTGGACAGCCGCGTGCGGCAAAACGGCCGCAGCCAAATCGTATCCGCTCCAAACCTGCATCGTCACCGGCGAGAAACTCGGGTCGATGGGAGATCCCTCGATCTTCGTTCACGACGGTCAGGAGATCAAACTTTGCTGCGGAGGTTGCAGAGATGACTTTGATAAGGAACCCGCGAAATACCTCGCCAAACTCAGTGCGCCCAAGAAGCCGTGACGAGCGGGCTGTCGGCCGCCCCTCTCCAGCCACGCCATGATTAATCGCCTCATCGAATGGTCGCTTCGCAACCGGTTTCTCGTTGCGTGTGCGGTGCTGATCATCGTCGGTTTGGGTGTGCGCGCAATCTATCGCACGCCGGTGGATGCGATTCCGGACCTCAGCGAAAATCAGGTGATTGTCTTTGCGGATTGGGCCGGGCGCAGTCCGCAGGAGGTGGAAGATCAAGTCACCTATCCGCTCTCGGCGAATCTGCAGGGGCTTGCCGGTGTGAAGGCTGTGCGCGCCAATTCCATGTTTGGGTTCACGCTCGTCACGCTCGTGTTCGAGGACAAGGTGGACAATTATTTCGCCCGGTCACGCGTGTTGGAGCGGCTGAATTATCTGGGCGACATTCTGCCGCCCGGCGTCGTGGCCAAGCTTGGGCCGGACGCCACAGGTCTTGGCTGGGTTTATCAATATTACCTCGATGTGGATCCGAAGCACTCGCCCAAGGGTGGCTACGATCTCGGCCAACTTCGCGCCGTGCAGGATTGGTTCATTCGCTATCAATTGAACGTGCCGGGAGTGGCGGAGGTCGCGGGTATCGGCGGTTTCGTGCGGCAATATCAGGTCGAAGTCTCGTCATTGAAGATGCGATCGGCGGGCGTGTCGCTGCAAGAGGTGATGAATGCCATTGGCCAAAGCAACTTGAACGTCGGCGGCAAAACGATCGAAGAAAATGGGATGGAATTTGTAGTGCGCGGACTCGGACTGGTGCGGTCGGTGGAGGAACTGGAGTTGACGGTGCTCGTGGAACGCAACGGCACGCCGATTTACCTGCGCGAAGTCGCCACAGTGCAGATCGGCGGAGATTTTCGGCGTGGTGCGCTGGATCTCGGTGGTCGCGAAGTGGTCGGCGGCACCGTGGTGATGCGTACCGGTGAGAATGCAATGGACGTCATCGGGCGCGTGAAAGAAAAGATCGCTGCCATCACACCGAGTCTTCCACCGGGCGTTTCCATCAAACCATTTTACGATCGCAGCGAGTTGATCGATCGCACAATTGGAACGCTCAAACACGCGCTGGTTGAAGAGATCCTCCTCGTAACGTTGGCGCACATCATTTTCCTGTTCCATTTCCGCAGCATCCTCATCGTCACTTTCCCGCTGCCCGTTTCGATTCTCATTTCATTTGTCCTGATGAAGGAGTTCAACATCACTTCCAACATCATGTCGCTTTCCGGCATCGCCATCGCCATCGGCGTGCTGGTGGATGCAGGAATTGTGATAACAGAAAATGTCATCCGTCATTGCGAAACCGCCGAGCGCACCAAAGGCAGCCGACTGAATTCGACGGAAACTTGGGAGGCGGTCTGCGCGGCTTCGAAACAAGTGGGCCGCCCCATTTTCTTTGCGATGGCGATCATCATCCTCGCTTTCGTGCCTGTGTTCGCGCTCACGGGACAGGAAGGGAAACTGTTTCATCCGCTCGCCTTCGCAAAAACATTTGCGATGATCGGAGCCACGCTGCTGGCGGTCACGGTGGTGCCCGTGCTGTGCACCCTGCTTGTGCGCGGCCCGTTCCATTCCGAAGACCGGAACTGGGTGATGCGTTTGTTGCTGGCCATTTACGATCCCATTCTGGATTGGTCGCTGCGCCATCGCAAAACAGTTCTCACTCTCGCCGTGCTGCTATTATCGGGGGCGTTGGCCATGGCGATTGGTTTGCCGCGATCGGCGATCGCAAAACTCGAGCAGTGGCAATGGCACTCAGTTGCCAAGGCCGTGCGCGGATTCGGCAGCGAATTCATGCCGCCGCTCAACGAGGGATCGCTTCTGTTCATGCCGGTGATGTTGCCGAGCACATCGCTCACCGAAGTGAAGCGCATCATGGCCTGGCAAGATCGTGTGATAGCCGAGCTTCCGGAAGTGGCCATCGTGGCGGGAAAACTCGGACGCGCAGAAACGGCGACTGATCCTGCGCCCATCGAGATGATCGAGACGACCATCACTTTGAAGCCAGAATATCTGCGCACCAATCGTGTTGTGGCCGGCTTCATCCCATGGCCCGTCACCGTGCGAAATCCCGATTGGCGGCCGGGGATGACGACGGATAAATTGATCGAGGAATTATCCGAGAAATTGCAGGCGGTGCCCGGCTATCGCCCCAGCTTCTTGCAGCCGATCGAGAATCGCATCCTGATGTTGAGCACGGGTATTCGCGCGAAGCTGGGCGTGAAAATCCTGGGCGACGATCTCGCAACGTTGCAGGCGAAGGCGTTCGAAGTAGAACGAATAGTGAGCGCAGTGGATGGCGCCGACGCCGTGAACACGCCGCGCTCATTCGGTAAACCTTATGTTGAAGTGGAGGTCGATCGAGTGGCGATGGCGCGTTTCGGGCTTCGAGCGCAGGACGTGCTGGAGGTCGTCGAGGCAGGACTCGGTGGTAGAAATGTCACGACCACTATCGAGGGCCGGCAACGGTTTCCCATTCAAGTCCGACTCGAACGTCACGAGCGCGATGACATCGAGCGGCTGGGCGCCGTTCTTGTGGCCACGCCGTCGGGCAGGCACATCCCGCTTGGCCAGCTTGCCAAGATCCGTCGAAACATTGGCCCGAGCGAAATCGCCAGCGAAAATGGCCGGTTGCGCGTGTTTGTACAGGCCAATGCGAAAGATCGCGACCTCGCGGGATTTGTGAAAGACGTCAAAGCACGGATCGATAAGGAAATCGTCCCGAATCTGCCACCGGGAATGACCATCGAGTACAGCGGCGAATATGAAAGCCAGTTGCGCGCCCAGCGCACGCTTGCGGTCATCGTGCCGATGGTTCTCTTCATCATTTTCCTGTTGCTGTATGTCGTGTACAGCTCGGCGAAAGAGGCGGCGCATGTCATCCTCGCCGTTCCCTTTGCGCTCACCGGTGGCGTCTTTCTACAATTCGCGCTTGGCTACCATTTCAGCGTCGCGGTGTGGGTTGGCTACATTGCGCTGTTTGGCACAGCCATCCAGACCGGCGTAGTGATGGTGGTTTATCTCGAAGAGATGTTGCACAAAAAACAGGCCGAGCGAGGAGCTGCATTCAATCGCGATGACCTGTTGCAGGCTGTGAAAGATGGCGCGCGACTGCGGTTGCGGCCGAAAGTAATGACCGTTGCAACCATTGTTGCCAGCCTGCTACCCATCATGTGGAGCACGGCAACGGGTGCCGAGGTCATGAAACCGATTGCCACACCCGTCATCGGCGGAATGATTTCCAGCCTCATCCACATCCTCATCGTCACCCCCGTCATCTTCACCTGGCTGCGCGAACGCGAATTGGCCAACCCTCAATCTGCCACATCAGAAATCAAATCTCCGTAAACAGGCTCGCTGCCTGATTGAATGGTGAGGGAGTACAATTTCGTCGCTTGATTCCTTGTGATGGCTCAGTAGGATTTTTTATGGCGATGAATCGTTTGATGGTTTTCATGTCCGGTCTGGTTGGGGTTGCGCTGGCAATCGGTGTGTCGGCTGCGGAGCCGCTCAAGCAGGCGTTGCCGGGCAAAGTGCTTCCGGCTTCGGATGAAGGGGAGCGGGCCATCAAGTCGTTCAAAGTGGCCGATGGATTGAAAGTGGAGGTGTGGGCCGCAGAGCCGTTGTTGGCCAATCCGGTTGCGTTCACAATTGATGAACGAGGCCGGTTTTTTGTCGCCGAAACTTTTCGCGTGCACAAAGGTATTTCAGATATCCGCGGCCACATGAATTGGCTGGATGAAGAGCTGGCCTCGCAATCGACGAATGATCTGGCGCGTCTCTACAAGAAATACAAGGTGGACGGACTGAACGATTATTCCGAGCGCGTGCGGCTGATCGAAGATCGAGACGGAGACGGCAAGGCGGATCATGCGACGGTGTTCGCCGAGAATTTCAACAACTCGCTCGATGGGCTTGGCTCGGGGCTTTTGGCTCGCGGCGGTCGCGTGTGGTTCACTTGCATTCCGGATTTGTGGCTGTTGCAGGACACGAAAGGATCGGGTGTGGCTGATGTGCGTAAATCGCTCGCAAGCGGGTTTGGTGTTCGCGTGGGATTCTTGGGTCATGATCTGCACGGTTTGCGGATGGGGCCGGACGGTCGAATCTATTTCAGCATCGGCGATCGGGGCGCGTCGGTGTTGACGGGTGATGGGCGCAAACTGCACCTGCCGGAGACGGGTGCGATTTATCGTTGCGAACCGGATGGCGCGGGGTTGGAGGTGTTTCATTATGGATTGAGAAACCCACAGGAGCTGGCTTTCGATCAGCACGGCAATCTTTTCACAGGCGATAATAATTCGGATGGCGGTGATCCGGCTCGTTGGGTTTATGCGGTGGAAGGCGGAGACAGCGGCTGGCGGATCGGCTGGCAGTTCATCGAAAAAGCGGCTTGGACGCAGCGGCGCGGGCCGTGGCTCGATGAGCGGATGTGTTTTCCCGATGGGTACGCGCCGCATCGCATCGCCCCTGTCGCCAACATTGCCGATGGCCCGTCGGGGTTGACGTATTATCCAGGCGTGGGACTGTCCGAAAAATACGAGGGCAATTTTCTGCTGTGCGATTTTCGTGGCTCGGCAGCGAACAGCGGCGTACGCACCGTGCAGCTCAAGCAAAAGGGCGCGGGCTTCGAGGTGGCGAAACTCGACAAGCTGATTTGGAATGTGCTCGTGACGGATGTCGAAGCGGGATACGACGGCGCGATTTACATCAGTGACTGGGTCGAAGGTTGGGGGATGCCCGGCAAAGGACGTATCTACAAAATCAGCGATCCATCGCAACGCACGAATGCGGTGGTGACGGGAGTGACGAAATTGTTTGGCGAAGGATTTGCGAAAAAGCAGAACGCCGAGCTGGCAGGACTTTTGTCACATCCCGATCAACGGGTGCGCATGGAGGCGCAGTTTCAGTTGGTGGAACATCAGGCGGGCGGGTTGTTGCTGGACATCGCGCGCAACGGCACCAATCGGCTCGCACGACTGCACTCGGTGTGGGGCATCGGCCAGATGGGTCGGAAATCCGCTGGCGCCTTGTTGCCGCTGTTGCCGTTGTTGAAGGACACAGATGAGGAAGTGCGCGCGCAAGTGGCCAAGACGCTGGGCGAAAATAATCCAGACAAAGCGGTGACTGCATTGATCCCGTCGCTTAAGGACGAAAGTCCGCGCGTTCGCGCTTTTGCTGCGATCACGCTGGGCAAATGGGGGCGCAAGGAACACACCGGTGCAGCACTTCAATTGTTGCGTGAAAATAAGGACGCCGATCCGATTGTGCGACACGCGGGAGTGATGGCGCTTGTCGGGAGCGGTGAGGTGGCTGTGCTGGCGAATTCGGCGACGGATCCTTCGCCGGCAGTGAGGCTCGGTGCGTTGCTGGCATTGCGTCGATTGCAACGGCCAGAAGTGGCGGCTTTTTTATCGGATGCAGAACCCCACATTGTCACCGAAGCGGCTCGCGCTATTTCTGATGAGACGATTGCTGGAGCGATGCCCAAACTCGCGGCCCTGTGCAGCCGGATTCATCAGCTTCAAAAACCAGCAGCGCGGCGGGTGTTGAATGCAGCGCATCGGACGGGCAATGCGGCGATGCTGATCGCTGCGGCGCAAAGTCCGGCAGCAGACTCGGTGCGTTCGGAGGCGCTGTTTCTTCTCGGCTCGTGGAACGCTCCTTCAGGTCGCGATGCGGTGACGGGTTTGTGGCGTCCACCTGCAAAACATGACACGGCGGCGGCGGCGAAAGTTTTGGCGCAGTCGATCAGTCGCCTGCTGGAAGACAAGAGTGAGATGGTGCGTGTGGAATCGATCCGCGCGGCGAGCGGGCTTGGCGTGAAGGAGGCTGGGCCGGCGTTGTTCAAAATGGTTGGCGATAAAGCTGTGGGTGCAGCGACACGACGCGAGGCGCTGAAGGCGTTGGGTGCGATTCAAGATCCGAAGTTGGGCGCGGCAGTGGAGATGGCGTCGAAAGATGCCGATGAGGGAATGAGACAGGAGGCCATCCGGTTGCGTGGTCAAGTACAGTCCGATGGGGCGTTGCAAAAATTGCAGGGCGTGTTGGACAAAGGCAGTGTGCGCGAGAAACAGGCTGCATTGAGCGCGCTGGGTCTACTGAAAGATTCTGGTGGAGACAAAATATTGGCAGGGTTGCTGGGCCAAATGGTCGCGGGCAAGTTGCCAGCAGAGCTGCATCTGGAGCTATTGGAATCGGCGACGCAGCGGAACACGACCGAGTTGAAGGAGTTGCTGGCAAAACAACAGGCGACTCGGGATCCTAAAAGCAAGCTGTCACCGTTTCGAGAAGTGCTGTTGGGAGGAGATGCGGCAAAAGGGCGGGTGGTTTTCATGGAGAAGGTGGAGGCGTCGTGTGTGCGGTGTCATTCGATTGCGAAGGAGGGTGGAGAAGTGGGGCCGCCGCTGGATGATGCAGGCAAGAAATACAATCGGGAGACGTTGCTGGAATCGATAGTGGATCCGAATGCAAAAATCTCGCCAGGATTTGAGACGATTTTAGTGACGCTGAAGAACGGGATGAATTACGCGGGAATCGTGAAGAAGGAAACACTGGAAACGCTAACCTTGCTCTCGCCCGAAGATGGATTGGTAAATATTAAAGTATCGGAAATCACAAAAAGGGCCAAAGGACTTTCCGGAATGGCAGCGGAACTGGGCGGAGTGTTGAGCAAGCGCGATTTGCGTGACCTGATCGAGTTCCTAGCCAGCCTAAAAAACTAATTAGATTTGTGACTGGCGTGTGAATTGCTCTATTTATGGGAGTATGAGAATTACCCTCGTTTCTGGCTCATTCGTTAGCGCTCCACGCAATAATCGCGTGGGGTTCACGCTGATTGAACTTCTGGTTGTCATTGCCATTATTGGCATCTTGGCCTCGATGCTTTTGCCGGTCTTGTCTAGAGCCAAAGGGAAGGCCAATGCTATTAAAGCATTGAACAATGCGAAGCAGCTTGGTTATGGCTCGAACATGTATTCAGATGAGAACGATTTTGCGCTGGTGATGTTGGCGATGAACCGCCCTCCGCCGGCAAATGCGCTTGTTCCTGGAACTGTGACTTGGTGGACCGAGTTTCTTTTGCCGTTCGTGAGCAATGACAGGGGTGTTTTCAAGAATCCGTCTGCTAACCCGACTGATATCGGCATTGGCATGAATCATCCCGAGCTGGGTTTATGGCTGGGAGGTAGGCTCACAGAAGCAGATATCGCCACACCTGCGGCCACGGTCATTTTTGCTGATGCTTCCATCATGGCTCCCACTCCTTCGTACAGTGCAGATCCTGATTCGTGGAAGCCGGTGAACCACCGCCAATCTTCATTGTATTATCGGTGTCCGAGCAATATGCCGTGGTACGACACTTCACCTTCACGGGTTTATGGCCGATTCAATGGCAAGGCGACGTCCATCTTCGTGGATGGGCATAGTGAAGGCCTGCGTCCAGCCGAATTCGGATTTCAGTTTCCCTTGGGAGATAAGGCTGCGCTTTGGGACAGACAATAATCGCGCTCGCGATTATTGCGCCACAAGCACGACGGCAGCCGCTGACTTATCAATTTCGAATTTCTGACCAGTGGGCGGCGCGGGTAATTTAGGAATGAATCCGGACGAAACAAGCTCGCTCAATTCTTTGGGGAGCATGTTTTTGGTCATCATGTAGGCCTGCAATGCCTCGGTGAGCACTCGGAGATGGGCTTCTGGATCGCTACCGTTGAGTTCGGCAGCAAATTTTTCCATTGCTGCGTTCGGGCCGGGCGCCACCGGGTTTTTCTTTGCGCCACAACTGGGGATGGTGATGGCAATGGCAGCTAACAACAGACAAGGCAAAAGTTTCATAGCGTGAAATTGAATGCAGTTTCGTCGCGACGGCCGATTTGTCAAATGATTCTCCTTCAACTTTGGCTTGCCCATGTGGGGTCTAACTAGACATTAATCAAGAAATGGAATGGTTCAATTGGATGCTCGATCCGTCGGTGTGGATTTCATTGGTGACTTTGACGCTGCTAGAAGTCGTCCTAGGAATCGACAACATCATTTTCATTTCATTGCTGACAGGGAAACTGCCGAAGGAACAACAGCCAAAGGCGCAGCGAATTGGATTGATGCTGGCGCTGGTGATGCGCGTGTTGTTGCTATGCAGTTTGGTGTGGCTCTCGAAGATGGCGACCCCGCTGTTTTATATTCCCGCAATGCTCGGCATGAAGGAATCGCATCCTGTTTCCTTGCGTGATCTCATTTTGATTTGCGGCGGGCTTTTCCTGTTGTTCAAAAGCACCCGGGAAATTCATTCGAAGCTTGAGGAAAGCGATGGAGATCATGCCGCCACAGCCACAGCGTCGTTCCGGTCAATTATTTTTCAGGTCGTCCTGATCGACATCGTGTTCTCTTTGGATTCGGTCATCACCGCTGTTGGGCTGGCGCAGCAATTGCCGGTGATGATCGCGGCGGTGCTGATTTCAATGCTGGTGATGATGGCCTTGGCAGGAAAAATCAGCGACTTCATCAATCGTCATCCGACAGTGAAAGTGCTCGCGCTGAGTTTTCTGTTGTTGATCGGGATGATGTTGGTGGCAGAAGGATGCGGCCAAAAAGTCCCGAAGGGTTACCTCTATTTTGCAATGGCGTTCTCGGTGATGGTCGAGATGATCAACATCAAAACACAGACTCGTAAAAAGCCGTCGAAAACCAACACCGAAGTGAAATAGCCGGTGCCTATTTCGGAATGAGCACGACGCGGTGCGCGACTTGATCGATCGAGAAAGTCTGTCCGGTGGGCGCCATGGGCAGCATCGGGAGCAGTCCGTCACGCACCATTTCGGTGACTTCATTTGGCGGAGTGCCCTTTTGCAGGATCCACTTTGCCAACGCCTGATTCAAGACTTCCAAATTATCAGCCGGATTTGAGCTGATGAGTTTTAACTCGATAGTCTTCGCCGCCGAATTGTTTGTTGAAACTGGATCCGGAATAAATTTATTCGTCCGCTGCGTTGAGGAGACTGTGCCCGACGGAACAGGCGGCTTGACTGGCGGTGTGGGCGGGGAATTTTTGTCGCACCCCAAAATGAGAATTGCGGCGGCACATGCTGCCGTCGAAAAGGCTATGGGTTGCCATTCGCGCATAAGGTGTGAACCCTCGGCTCGATGAAACAATACTCCAACCCGGATACAAATTGAAGGGAAATGTTGGGCAACTTTCAGTCGATGGAACTGGACGCACGGCTGAAGTTGGACTAGACCAAAGGGCCATGGTTCTTGCCGAGAGTCCAGCGCGGCGCGAGGTCGTACAGCTCTTCCAACGCAGCTTTGAACAAGGCCGGCTGGGGCACGCCTATTTGCTCAGTGGTGAGAGCATGAGCGATATTGAGGCCGTCGCGCGGGCCGTTTCGCAAACGGTCAATTGCCAGTCTCCCAACAACACCGCTCCGGATGGCTTGCCACTCGACGGGTGCGGGCATTGCGTGAGTTGTCGAAAAATCGCTGGGGATAATCATCCCGACATTCAATGGCTGCGGCCGGAATCCAAGAGCCGACAGATTCGAATTCAGCAAATAGTGCGGCGTCCGGAGAGCCCGCCAAGAGTATTGACCGACCTCATCAATTTGCCTCCGACAGAAGGTCGATTCAAGGTGGCTGTACTGGTTTGGGCAGAGCGAATGACAGTGGAAGCGGGCAATTCATTGCTCAAATCACTGGAAGAACCGCCGCAACAAACGCTCTTTTTGTTGCTGACGCTCGCTCCGGATCAAGTGCAGGAAACTTTGGTGTCGAGATGTCTGCGATTGCGGGCCACTTCGGGCGCGACAAATGTAGTTCGTGACGATGAGGGATTATGGGTGAGCGAATTTGCGCGTTCGGCAGCGACCGCTCAGCAGGATGTGCTGGCAAGGTACAGGTTGATCGGCTCGCTGGCCGATAGGTGGAATTCGCTGAAGGAAACGGTCGAGGAGGAACAACGAGAACGATCGCCACTCTCGCGTCACGATGAAGTGCCGGCAGATTTGCGCGAACAATGGGAGGATGAATTGGCCGCGGCAGTGGCCGGTGAAATCCGCCATCGGCGCGAGGGATATTTGCGCGCGCTGCAATTGTGGCTCAGAGATGTTTGGATGACATGCACTGGCGCGGAAAACCAAGCGCCAACTTTTCCTGGTCTGGCGAGTGAGTCGGGAGTCGTCGCTGGTCGTATCGCATCGAGTGACGCGATGGCGAATCTCTCTTTGATAGAGGTGGCGCTGCGTCGGCTCGATACCAACGTGCAGGATTTATTGACCATCGAAGCAGCGTTGCTTCGATTGAAGCTGTGACAGTTCGTTTTGAACGCGCGCAAAATCCAATCTGACTCATCAACCAACGACGCTGTGCCGCCGTCCGTTCCCGCTTTGGGTGGTCTGCTGGTATTTCTGCTTCTGCTCAAGTCAGGCCACGCAGTGGTGCTGGATCATCTCGTAAAACCGCCGCAATCACTGACGGAATGGCTGACGGTAGAGCAGGCTTGGCCGGTTGTTTGGGGGCAATGGGCGGTGGCCGTTTGGGCCGTATTCTGCCTGCGACATATCCGAATCGGCAAAGGCTGGCATTGGACAATTTGGGCGCCGGCGGGCTGGCTCATCTGGCAATTCATTTCTGCTGCTGGGTCGGTCTCGCCTAAATTGACAGCCGTGACGCTCCAGCATTTCTGTTGTTGTGTGGCCTGCTTTTACTTGGGTTGTTGGGTGTTGGCTCGATGCAGAAATCTCAATTTATTTGCGCTGGGGCTGATCGCCGGATTGTTCGCGTTGCTCGTAATCGGCATGGACCAACATTTCTGGCAATTCAAAGCAACTCGCGAACTCATGCAGAACATCGTGTCTGGCGGTTGGAAAGAGATTGCTGCGAGCGAATTGGCAGACATGGAACAATCGGGAATGATCTTAAAAACGGCCAGTGGCTATTCGATTGCGCCCGGATTCGCCAAGCGCATGGCTAGCAACCGCATTTTTGCGACATTCGGCGGGTACGCAAATGTATTTGCCGGCGCACTGCTGTTGCTCGTGCCGGTTGTCACCATTTCCCTTTGGCAATTGATGGCGCGACACGGCGCTTTGTTATCGCGCCTGACTGTGGGAACTCTGATTGCTTCAAGCTCAGTGTGCCTTTATTGGACCGGATCGAAGGCGGCGATGCTGATCGCCGTGGCATTGGGATTATGGATGGCATTCACCGCGAGCATTTCCAAACCAGTCCGCGTCGGCATTCTAATGGGGTTGGCGTCACTCGTGGCCATTTTTGTCGTTCCGACTCTTTTGAAGTACAACTCAACTGGGGCCAAGAGTGCTATCGCTCGAGTCTCATATTGGAAATCAGCAATAGCGACTTTTCAAGAACACCCCGTATTGGGATCTGGTCCGGGAACTTTTGGCGTGATGTACGCCAAAAATAAGAATCCAGATGATGAAATGGCAAAGCTCACGCACAACGACTTTCTCCAACAAGCCAGTGACTCCGGTGCGATTGGGCTGTGCCTCTATCTGGCAGCCGTATTTGGAGTGCTGCGTTCCTGCGTCAGTCGGATTCGCGTTCTCAGCCAGCCGAAAGATATCGCTTGGGCAATCTCGCTCGGAGCGCTCGCGTGGTTCACACATGGTCTAGTTGAGTTTGCGCTTTACGTGCCTTCTGCAGGAATCACCACGTGGCTGCTTGCGGGTATAATTGTTGGATTTGGAAATCATGTGGACACTAAAAGTGTCATTGGCTAAAGTAAAAACGAATGAAAGCCCTATTCCTAAATGGTCCAAATCTAAACTTATTGGGAACGAGAGAGCCGGGTATTTACGGGCGGACAACGCTGGCAGATATCGAAAAAGCCGTATCAATTCAGGCTAAAACCACGAAAACAACGGTTGTTTTCAGGCAATCTAACCTTGAGGGAGAGTTGGTGACTTGGATTCAGAAAGCAAAGAGCGAGCGGTTCGGAGTGATTATCTTAAACGCGGGCGGATACACGCATACGAGTGTGGCGATTCGAGATGCCATCAAAGCGTCGGGAACACCAACGATTGAAATCCATCTGTCAAATGTTAATGCGAGAGAAGAGTTTAGGAAGCATTCTATGATCGCGCCCGTTTGTGTTGGCAGCATTTGCGGATTCGGTGCTGGATCGTACACCCTCGGGCTCGAGGCGGCATTATCGTTAAAGTAGAAATCGCACGCGGTTTATCGCGCTGTATTGTTGGTTGTGATTAATCAAAGATTGACGCCGAGAGGCTCTGTCCATAGTTTCGCGCGAATTGATGCCCAACCTGACTGACTGGAAGATTCAAACTGGAGGTGCCGTACTATGGATTTGAAAGATCTGAAGTCGATTATTGATCTGATGCGAAAGAATTCTGTTTCAGAGTTGGAGCTGGAAAAAGAGGGATTCAAGATTCGTTTGAAGCGTGGTGCTGAAGAGGGTCAAGCCGTGGTTCATCATGAATATCGGCCGGTGATGGGGCAGCCGATGATGTATTCTCAGCCTCCGATAACTGCCGGTGCAACGGGAACTGCGCCTGAGCCTGTCCGTGTCGCTGAGGAGGGGACTGAGATCAAGTCGCCCATGATCGGGACGCTGTATAGATCTGCTTCGCCGGACGCCCCACCCTTTGTCGAAATCGGCCAGCAAGTGGATCCGGAAACGGTGGTGTGCATCATCGAAGCGATGAAGGTCATGAATGAGATCAAGGCTGAGGTGAGAGGAGTGATCGCTGAGATTGTGGCGGACAATTCCAAACCAGTTGAGTACGGGCAGGTGTTGTTCCGGATTAAGCCCAATTAATTTGGCAGTGCCTTTCCATTGCGCCTGAAACCCTGCCCTTTCTGACATGTTTGAAAAGATTCTCGTAGCGAACCGAGGTGAGATAGCTGTACGGATCATCCGTGCCTGTCGCGATCTGAACATCAAGACCGTGGCTGTATATTCGGATGCCGATGCGAACTCCATGCACGTGCAGATGGCAGACGAGGCCATTTGCATAGGCAAAGGACCCGCATCGGAAAGTTATCTGCGCATCGATCGGATCATCAGTTCCGCCGAAATTGCGGATGTGGACGCCATTCATCCTGGATACGGATTTCTGTCAGAGAACGCCCATTTCGCGGAAATTTGCGAGAGCTGCAACATTCAGTTCATCGGGCCAAATGCGAAGGCCATGAACGCCTTGGGCGACAAGCAGACTAGCCGGTCCTTGGCCGCCAAGGCCGGGGTCCCTGTTCCGCCCGGTTCCGAAGGGCTTGTTAAAGACGAGAAGGAAGCGCTCATCGTTGCCAAACGAATTGGGTACCCGGTCATGATCAAGGCCGTCGCTGGCGGTGGCGGCAAAGGAATGCGCGTGGCTCACAACGACATTTCCATGATCAAGGGCTATCACACTGCGAGAACCGAAGCGGAAAAATCCTTTGGCAACTCCGGGGTTTACATCGAAAAATTCATTGAGAACCCGCGCCATATCGAGATTCAGATTCTGGGCGACACTCGCGGCAACCTCATCCATCTGGGCGAGCGCGATTGTTCCATCCAGCGTCGAAACCAAAAACTGATCGAAGAATCACCCTCCCCGTTCATCGAAGGCAAATTCAAGGACCTGCGAAAAAAGATCGCCAAGGCCGCCATCCGGATTGCTTCCGAGGCAAAATATGTGAACGCCGGCACGGTCGAATTCATCGTCGATGAACACGGCAACTTTTACTTTCTCGAAGTCAACAAGCGCATACAAGTCGAGCATCCGATCACCGAAGAAGTCACCGGCATCGATCTGGTGAAGCAGCAGATTCTCATCGCCATGGGTGAACCGCTGCGATTGTCCCAAAGCGATATTACGGCTACAGGCCATTCCATTGAATGTCGCATCAACGCTGAAAACCCATTCGAAGATTTCGCCCCAAGTCCCGGACGCATTGAAATGCTTTACACTCCCGGCGGCCTCGGCGTCCGCATGGACACGCACGTTTACGCTGGTTACACCATCCCTCCCTATTACGATTCCATGATTGGCAAGCTCATCGTGAAAGGAAAAGACCGGCGAGAAGCATTGGATCGGATGAGTCGCGCCCTGAGCGAATTCATGATCACCGGCATCAAGACGACCATCCCATTTTTGCAAGCCATCCTGCGCGATCCAAACTTCAGGCGCGGCATGTATTCCACCAGCTTCGTCGAAAATCTACTCACCTCCAGTCGCCGCGAGCTTATAGAGAAAAACGTCTGACCGATGAAACCGCTGGCCGAGTGTCGACTCTACGCATTCGTCGACACAGCCTATCTCCACGGCCGATCGCCCGCCGAAATCACCCGCCAACTTTGCGACGGCGGCGCCGACATCATCCAGTTCCGCGCCAAACATCAGCCCCACAAATTGATTCTTGAATCCGCTCAGGAAATCATCGCCATCACAAGCCACGCCCAAATTCCCCTCGTCATCAACGATCACCCCGAAATCGCCGTCGCCGTCGGCGCCCAATATTGCCACCTCGGTCACGAAGATTTCTTCGATGCCGGCTATCAGCACACCTCGGAATTAGAATGCCAATCGCCCACACTCAAAATTGGGTTGAGCACACACGCGCCCGAGCAAGCCAGACAGTCCCAATCCGCAGGCGCAGATTACATCGCCATCGGCCCCGTATTCGCCACACCCACCAAGCCCGGTCGCCCGCCTGTCACACTCGAATACGTCCGTTGGGCCGCTGTCCATGTGACTTTGCCGTGGTTCGCCATCGGCGGCATCACACTCACCAACCTCGACGACGTACTCGCCGCCGGAGCCAAACGCATCTGCGTCGTCTCTGCGATACTCGACTCGCCCGACATCGCCGCCGCTTGCAACCAGTTCAAAAAACGGCTAGCGTCCGCGCCCCAATGAGCCTGATTATTGTCGGCACCACCGCACTCGATTCCATCAAGACCCCGTACGCCGAAAACCCGCGCCTGCTCGGCGGCTCGGCCAGCCACGCCGCCATTGCCGCGAGCTATTTCACACCCGTCAGACTCATTGGCGGCGTTGGAGAAGATTTTCCGAAGAAGTACATCCAACTTTATCGCCGACACAAAATCGACCTCGCCGGATTGCAGCAACTCCCCGGCAAAACATTTCACTGGTCCGGCGAATACGAAGTGAACATGAACAATCGCCGAACTCTCGCCACCGAACTGGGCGTCATTGAACAATTCCAACCCGAGATTCCCCTCGCCTGGCGCGCCACACCCTTTGTCCTTCTCGCCAACATCGCCCCCGCATTGCAAAGCCGCGTGCTCGATCAACTCACACAGCCGCGATTCGTTGTCGCCGACACGATGGACCTCTGGCTCAACATCGCGATGAACGATTTACTGAAACTGCTCAAGCGAGTTGATGCCCTCGTGCTCAATGACAGCGAAGCTCGCCAGCTCGCGAAAGAAGACAACCTCATCGCCGCGTTAACCAAAATTCACAAACTTGGCCCACGCCACGTCATCATCAAAAAAGGCGAACACGGATCCATTCTGTCCAGCCCACGCGGACTCTTCATCGCCCCTGCCTATCCACTTCGCAAAGTTGTCGACCCCACCGGCGCCGGTGATTCCTTCGTCGGCGGCCTCATGGGCTATCTGGCCAGCAC
>CAMDOH010000032.1 GCA_945903605.1 Akkermansia muciniphila | reverse complement strand
TTCTGCTTTCGCCCGAGATGCGTTCCACCGGCGAAGTGATGGGGCTGGACGCCGACCTCGGCATCGCCTACGCGAAATCGCAGATGGCGGCGAACTCGCCGCTGCCGCTGTCGGGAAAAGTTTTCATCAGCGTGAGCGACGCGCACAAGGCGCACGTGGCCGAGGTGGCCAAACTTTACGCTGATCTCGGTTTCCAGATCGTCGCCACCGGCGGCACAGCGACCGTCATCGAGAAGGCCGGTTTGCCGGTGCAGCGTGTTTTCAAGCTGACCGAAGGCCGGCCGCACGTCGTGGATCTTCTCAAGAACAAGGAGATTCAACTCGTCATCAACACGCCCGCCGGCCAGTCGCCGCGCGAAGACGAGATCAAGATTCGCACCACCGCCGTTTACACCGGCACGCCGATCATGACCACCCTCTCCGGCGCCAAAGCCGCCGCGCTCGGCATCGCCGCTTTGAAGAAAAGCGGCTACGCCGTGAAGACCGTGCAGGAATATCACTAGTCAGAACCAAGTTCTGACCGGCTCCGGACAGTGGCGTGCGCTATCAGCCCCGCCACAGTTCCCAACCGAAGCGCGCAATCAGAAGGGCGATGACGGTGAGAAAGATGGCGCGGACGAATCGGTTTCCTTTCAGGATGGTGAGTCGAGTGCCTATGAGCGAGCCGGCGATGTTGCACGCGCCCATCGGTAGCGCGAATTCCCACAGAATGTTTCCTGTCGCACTGAAGTAGAGCACGGCGGCGAGATTCGTCGCGAGGTTCAGCACTTTCGCGCTGGCGGTTGCATTCAGGAAATCGAACCCGAACCAGCCGACGAAGGCGATGATCAGAAAGCTGCCTGTGCCGGGACCGAAAAAGCCGTCGTAAAAGCCAATCACTGCGCCGAGCAGCAGGCCGAAGAGTCGTTCGCGGCCGGCTTCCATTCGTGGTTGATGCACTTCGCCGAGTTCTTTTTTGAAGGCGGTGTGTAGTGCGACGGCGATGAGCAATCCGAGGATGAGCGGTTTGAGAATCTCGGGTTTTGCCGTGGAGAAAGAGCGAATGGCCCACGCGCCGATTCCGGATAAGGCGAAGGCGGCGAACGCCGCTGGCAGGATGGATCGCCAGCGAATGGGAACTTGTCTGGCGTATTGCACGGTGGCGACGGCGGTGCCGCAAATGGACGACATTTTATTTGTGCCGAACAGCATGGGGATGGTCTGTTGCGGCAGGACGAGAAGGAGTGCGGGGAGTTGGATGAGACCGCCGCCGCCGGCAACGGCGTCCACAAACCCGGCGAGAAAGGCGGCTCCGCAGAGGAACGGGAGTTCCATGGCATCAGCCTTTTTCCGCAGGTGAATATTCCTGCAACGGCACGGTGCGAAGGGCTGCGAGAAATCCACGGGCTTTGGCGATGGTCTCGTCGTATTCGGCTTCGGGAATGGAATCGGCGACGATGCCGGCCCCGACATGGAAATAGGCCGCGTGATCTTTCAGCAGAGCTGTGCGGATGGAAATGCTGAGCTGGCTTTCGCGGTTGAAGCCGAGGTAGCCGAGGCAGCCGGTGTATGGCCCGCGCGAGACGGGTTCGATTTCATCGATGATTTCCATCGCACGAATCTTCGGCGCGCCGGTGATGCTGCCGCCAGGGAAACAGGCGGCGAGCGCAGCGAGGTGCGTCACATTGGATTTCAACTGGCCTTCAACGGTGGAGACGAGGTGTTGCACTTGCGGATAGCGTTCGAGGCGGGCGAGATCGGGCACTTGCACGGAGCCGTACTGGCAGACGCGGCCGAGGTCGTTGCGGAGCAGATCGGTGATCATCACCAGTTCGGACATTTCCTTCGCGCTGGTTTGCAGTTCGTAGGAGAGTTGGGCGTCGCGCGTCGGGTCGGCGTCGCGCGGGCGCGTGCCTTTGATGGGGCGCGTGACGATGTGCGAACCGGAGAGGCGCAGGAATAATTCGGGCGAGGAAGAGGCGATCTGAAATTCGCTGCAATCGAGGTAGGCAGAAAAGGGAGCGGGGGAAACGGCGGAGAGGCGTTGCGAGAAATCCCAGCCATCACCAATGAAGGGCGCGCACAAGCGCTGCGCGAGGTTCACTTGATAGATGTGGCCGTGCTGGATGTAATTCAGCGCGCGTTCGACGGCGGCCAGATAACCGGCGCGCGTGAATGTGGAGGTGACGGGTGCGTTGCCCGATGTGCCGGATGAAACAGTGATGTCGGACACGGACTCGATGCTTTGCAATTGTTGCTTCCAGAATTCGGCTTGCTGACGCATGCGAGATTCGCTTCGGGTGCCGTCAGGGCCAAGCCCAGTGGCGATGATCCAGGTTTTGCCGAGGCGATGATCGAAGGCAACGAGGCTGTGATAAAAGCCAACGTGACAGTCGGGTAATTCGAGATCGTTGATGGCGCGGCTTGGCAATCGCGGTTCAACAAAGTTTTTCAGATCGTAACCCCAATAGCCGAATGCACCACCGAGTGGGAATGGCAGGTCCACTTCATCGAGTAATTCGTAACGGGCGAGCCATTCATCGAGCACGTGCCACGGGTTTCCGAATCGCTCGGTGACTTGCCCGTCCATTGTCAATTCACATCGAGAACCAAAAGCGCGAAGTGTGAGGAATGGCTGGGCGGCAACGAAGGAGTAGCGTGCTTGTTGAAATTCAAATCCAGCGCTGCGCAACAGCACGACGCCGGCATGACTGCGCGATTGGCCGACGAGCGATTCGGGCGAGCAACTGGTTTCGATTTCCTGAATGATGGGTCGCACGGAGGAAGAATTCAGGCGTAGGCCATTGGGATTTCGCGCGAGGCGCCGTCCTGTTTCATGTAGTTGATGATGATTTCGGCTGCTGCGTCGGCATCGTCAACAAGAGTGACAAGATCGAGGTCCTCTGGGCTGATAAATTTACCGCTGCCGAGAGTAGGTTTCATCCAACTGCGGAGACCTTTCCAGTATTGCGTGCCAAAAAGGATGAGTGGGAAACGTGGTAGCTTGCCGGTTTGAACAAGTGTGATGACTTCAAATAATTCGTCGAGCGTGCCAAAACCGCCGGGCATGAAAACAAATGCCGAGCTGTATTTGACGAGGCAAACTTTGCGCGAAAAGAAATAATGAAAGTTGATGGGGAGATTGACGTACGGGTTGCTGGATTGCTCACAGGGCAACTCGATGTTGAGGCCGATGGATTTGCCGCCGGCATTGAACGCGCCTTTGTTGGCGGCTTCCATGATGCCCGGTCCGCCGCCAGTGAGTACGGCCAAATTGTGCCGGGCGAGCTTGGCGGCTAATTTGACGGTGGCTTTGTAATATTTGTCGGAGGGCTTGGTTCGCGCAGAACCAAAGATGGTGACGGCTGGGCCGATGTTGGAGAGTTTGTCGAACGACTCCACAAATTCAGCCATGATACGAAATATCCTCCACGGATCTTCGCGGGTAAATTGATCGGGTTGGTTCGTCATCCGCGTGACGATATGGGAACGTTGCGAGCGGTCAACACTGCGCTATTTGCGCCGGCGCGGAGTGGGGCGATTCGATGGGGGACGGTTCGGTGCAGGGCGATGTGTGGAGCGTCGGGAAATAGTCTGACTGGAGGAAGGGCGACGAATGGGGGCGACTTTTCGTGGACGCGGACGGGCAACAAAGACAATCGGGCAGCCTTCAAAACCAAAAGCCTTGCGCATGATTTCTGCCAGATATTTCTCGTACTGTGGCGAGAGCAGTTCATCTCGATTGATAAACAGGAGAAATTTGTGAGGGCGACGACCGGTGTGGGTCGCGTAGAAAAAATTCAGGAAGTGGCCGGTTTGACTGACGGGTTGCCGACGTTCAATGGCGTCGCTCAATGTTCGGTTCAGGATCGAAGTCGTGACGGTTTGATCGAGTTGGGCGGTGACGTAGCGAATGGATTCGAGCAGTCGGTCGAGTTGGAATCCCGATTTTGCGGAGGCAAAAATAACGGGGGCGTAACTGAGGAAGAAAAGTTTTTCCTGAATCCACTGACCGAATTCACCCAGTGTGGTGAGGACTTTATCGCGGTCATCGCGAGCGCGGGTTCTTGTTTCGCGTCGGGCGATTTCTTCTTCGCGCGCCACGCGGACGGATTCCTCCAGCAAATCCCATTTGTTGACGACAACGATGCAGGCTTTGTGCGCGGCGACAATTTTATCGGCGATTTTCTTTTCCTGTTCGGTGATCCCATCCACAGCATCGATGACGAGCAGGACGATGTCTGCGCGCAGGATGGATTCCTCGGCGCGTTTGACGCTGAAGAATTCGACGGAGGTGTCCACGCGGTTTTTTTTGCGCAGTCCTGCGGTGTCGATGAGCAGATAACTTTGCCGGACGCCGTCGGTCACAACTTCGAAGGGAACATCGACGGAGTCGCGCGTGGTGCCAGCGATGGGGCTGACGATGACGCGTTCGGATTGGGTGAGTGCGTTGATGATGGATGATTTTCCGACGTTGGGCCGGCCAACGATGGCCAGGTTCAGCGCAGGCGATTTGGCTTCGGCGGAAACTTCGACATGTGCTGGCAGGTGCGTGAGGGTTGATTGAACCAATTCATCAATGCCCCGGTTGTGAATGGCAGAAACAGGGAAAATATTTCCGAACCCGAGTTGCGCGAATTCGGGTGCGAGTGATTCGGCGTTGTGATGGTCGACTTTATTGACGGCGACGAGGACGGGTTTGCCGGATATGCGCAGTTTCTGCGCCACTTCCATATCCAACGGCACGAGACCTTCAATCGCGTTCACAACGAGAATGATGGCATCGGCTGATTCGATGGCGATTTGAACCTGATCGATGGCGGCTTTGGTGATGACATCGGGAGCGGTCTCTCCGCGCCAGAGTCCGATGCCGCCGGTGTCGACGAGTGTGAAGGGTCTGCCGTTCCACTCGGCTTCGGCGCTGACACGATCGCGGGTGACGCCGGGTTGATCGTGGACAATGGCGATGCGCCGTCCGGCAATCCGGTTGAACAACGCAGATTTTCCGACGTTCGGCCGACCGACAATAGCTATGAGACCCGACATGTTTTATCGCTTGGGAGAGTTGGCGACCCTAAGGGGAATCGAACCCCTGTTACCGCCGTGAAAGGGCAGTGTCCTAACCGCTAGACGATAGGGTCGTCTTAGTAGGCGGTGGAATATAGGGCTGAACGGATTCTTGTCACGGCTAATCTGGAATTGTATCGACGATGCGAAGCGGGGGGGCAGCACCCGCGGCATAAATAATAATTGAAATTAAAGGAGCATCGATTAGCGTGCGCCGTCCAAGCAACGTTGGTAAACGTGAAATCCAGCACCAAACCAAGCCACATCTCCTAATGCAAAATCATCCCCTTCGTCACCCTGAAGCCGCCACATCGGGCGCAGCCGCTCCCGTAGTCTCCGACGCGGACGTCAAGGCCATCAATGAACTTCGCAGTCATTATCAAGAGATGCGAACAGAAGTGGCGCGAATCATCATCGGCCAAGATGTCGTGATCGAAAAGATGCTCATCTGCATCCTGTCGCGCGGACATAGTTTGTTGATGGGCGTGCCCGGCCTCGCCAAGACTCTCATGGTAAATACGCTTTCGCAGATCATGAGTCTGCAGTTCAGCCGCATTCAATTCACGCCCGACTTGATGCCGTCAGACATCACCGGCACTGATATTTTGCAGGAGACCGATCAGCCCGGACGTCGTGCCTTCGAGTTTGTGAAAGGCCCGATTTTCGCGAACATCGTTTTGGCCGACGAAATCAACCGCACACCGCCCAAGACGCAATCGGCATTGCTCGAGGCGATGCAGGAGCATCGTGTGACTGCAGCCGGCAAACATTTTCTACTGCCGCAGCCGTTCTTCGTTTTGGCGACACAAAACCCAATCGAGCAGGAAGGCACTTATCCATTGCCCGAAGCGCAGCTCGATCGGTTCATGTTCCTGATCGATGTCGCCTATCCGACAGTGGAAGAAGAACGCCGCATTGCGCGCGAGACCACTTCAGGTGTCACGCCGACATTAAACAAAGTGATCAGCGGCGAGCAGGTCATCGCCTATCAAGATCTCGTGCGTCGCGTGCCGGTGCCCGATCACGTTTATGACACGGCTGTGGATTTGGTGCGCATGACTCGCCCGAGAGAATCCACCGCGCCAGAGTGGGTGAAGCGCTGGGTTACTTGGGGAGCCGGTCCGCGTGCCGTACAATATCTCATTCGGGGTGCGAAGGCACACGCGGTCTTGCACGGTCGCTTCTCCGTCAGTTGGGAAGACATCGAGGCCGTGGCTCAACCTGTGCTCACACACCGAATCTTGACTAACTTCCAAGCGCAGTCCGAAGGCGTGACCAGTGCCTTCGTGATCGACAAGTTGCTGCAAGCCGTCAACGAGCAAGAAAAACGTGGCTGAGGGCGCGTACAGCGAGTTCCTTGACCCGGAAGTGCTCAACCGCTTGATGCGGCAGTTCCTGCATGCGCGTGTGCCCATGGTGGGAAGTATCTCCGGTCAACACAAAAGCCCGTACCGCGGTTCCTCCGTCGAATTCGCCGAGTACCGGAAATACACGCCGGGCGATGACACGCGTCGGCTCGACTGGCGAGTGCTCGCGCGCACGGATCGTTTTTACATCCGCGAATTCGAGGCCGACACAAATCTGCGTTGTTACATCGTCGTGGATTGTTCGGGGTCGATGGCTTTTGGGCCCGAAGGCCGCCGCAAATTTGATTACGCGCGGAAGCTCGCCGCGACGTTGGCGTACATGATCGTTCATCAAGGCGACGCCGTCGGTCTTCAATGTTATTCCGACAAAGTCCTCCGCGACATTCCTCCTCGGCGCAACCCGCTTCACCTCAAATATGTTTTCGACACATTGGCCGACGCCAAGCCGAATGCCGGAACAAACTTGGTGAAGCTCCTGCACGAGTTTTCAGAAAAAGTTCGGCAGCGCGCGCTCGTCATCATCATCTCCGACTGCTTTTGCGATGTGGATGAGTTGCTCCACTGTTTTCAGCACTTGCACTTTTGCAAACACGACTTTGCTCTCTTTCATCTGCTCGATCCGCAGGAGTTGGATTTTCGATTTGATCGGCCGATCCGATTCATGGATCTGGAAGGTGAAGAATCGTTGTTGGCCGAACCGGCCGTCATCCGCACGCAGTATCTTGAGCAAGTGCGCGAGTATCTCACCAAACTGCATGAGGGCTGCAACCGGTTCAATGCGGATTACCGCAAAGTCCAAACCGATCAGCCTTACGACAAAGTGCTGGCCGATTTTCTGGTCGAGCGAGAGATGTTCGTGAAATAAACTGAGCCACCATGACATTCCTCTCACCGTTATTGCTTTGGGGATTGCCGCTGATTCTGCTGCCCGTTCTCATCCATCTTTTCAACCGGCTCCGTTACCGGCCGATGAATTGGGGAGCGATGATGTTTCTCCGGATGGCCACGCGCAAATCCACCCGATACGCCAAACTTCGCCAATATCTCATTCTCCTTTTCCGTTGCTTGGCCGTGGCCGCTTTGCTTATGGCAATCGCTCGGCCACTCGTCGGCGGTTGGGCTGGCTGGATGGTTTCGAGTCGACCTGACGTCATTCTCATCCTGCTCGATCGGTCAGCGAGCATGGAGGATAAAAATGGCGGCACTCTCGTCACAAAACGAGAGACGGCATTGAAAACTTTGGCCAACACCGCCAAAGCCTATTCCGAGAGCAGTCGAGTATTGTTGCTGGACCACACCGGCAAACATCCCAAAGAGATCGCCAATCTCAATGACATCAGCACCGTGCCCACCACTGCAGCAACGGATACAGCAGCGGACGTTCCCGCTATGTTACAGGCGGCGATTGATTGGATCATCGAAGCCAAGCCCGGCAATACAGAGATTTGGCTGGCCAGCGATTTGCAGCAGAGCAACTGGCATCCCGAAGCGCAAGCGCGATGGGGAGCGATGCGCGAAGGGATGCTGAACCTGCCGCAAAACATTCGCGTGCGATTGCTGGCGATGAACGAGCCGACGGAATCCAACGTGTCCGTCACCATCGAGGAGATTAACAGGCAACAGCGCGGCAACTCCGCCGAACTCGAATTGGTTCTCAAACTCGAGCGTAAAGAGACGGTCGTGCAGGACGCTTTCCCGATAGATTTCTATTTCAACGATGTGCCAACGGGCGAGCGCGTCACGGTCAAGTTCGAAGGGCAGACGATGCGCTATCGGCGCCGAATGACACTGCCGGCTGCCGACAGCGGCGGCTGGGGGCACGTGCAATTACCGGATGATTCGAATGCTCGCGACAACCGCGCTTACTTTGTATATGGCCAGCAGGAATTGACGAGTGTGGCCGTTGTTGGCAGCGATCCCATTGCGCGCCGTGTTCTGCAAATTGCCGCTTCACCCGATCCGGCCAGCACCAATGTCGTCGCTGAAGTGATATTGAATGACAAACTTGGGGACGCCAACTGGTCGAAATATGCGGCAGTGCTCTGGCAATCCAAACCGCCCGAAGGCGATATGGCCGCGAAATTGCAGGTTTACGTGAACAGTGGTGGCATCCTGATTTTCTTTCCATCGGGAGAGACGGGATCATTCGAAGGATTGGGTTGGGGCGAAGTACAAACCGCAGCGGTCAATGAATCGTTCAAAGTTTCGCGATGGGAAACTGGCGAAGGCCCACTTGCGAACACGGCTGAAGGCACTCAATTGCCGATGGAAGATTTGGAGATTATCAAGAGACAGGTGATCAGCTCCGAGTCCACGGTGCTGGCACGATATTCGGACAACACTCCGTTGGTTGTACGACAAATCATGGGTCGCGGTCAGGCGCTGATGTGCGGAACATTGCCATTGGAAGAATGGTCGAGTTTGACAGAGGGATTCGTGCTCGTGCCCATGATTCAGCGACTCGTATCGGCCGGCGCGAGTCGATTGACAGCGGCTCGGCAGTTAGTTTGCGGCGAAGCTACGACCGGTGACAGAGGGCAGCGTTGGATTCCGATAGGTAACAATTCGGGCACGGAATTCGGTTCTCAGTCGGGCATTTATCGATCGGATGACCGGGTGGTGGCGCAGAACCGGCCGGTGCACGAGGATGATTGGGTGTCCATGGAGCCGACAAAAGCCCGCGAACTTTTCGGCAAGGTTCCCGTACAGTTATTCGAGGAGAAAGAGAGCGGCGCACCCAAATTGCAATCGGAAATCTGGAGAATACTGCTGGCGTTCATGGCGCTGTTTTTGATCGTCGAATCCATTTTGATCCTCCCGAAGCAATCGGAAGAATCCTCCACGCTGGCGGCACCTTCGGAGAGACTGGCGACATGACGACGATCTGGACATTTTCGACATCGCCGCTGTTGCTGGCGTTTTTGGCCGTGATCTGGATTGGCGCGGGCTGGCTGAGCTGGGCGAACTGGCGCCGGCGCGGCGGAAAGGGAGTGGCGGCAAACGAGCTGCTGCGTTTCGTGGTTGTCACGCTCATCCTTTTTACACTGTGTAAGCCCGAGCGAGTTCGCCGAATTTACAAATCGGATCCGCCAGAGATCGTCGTGTTGACAGACGTGTCCGGCAGCATGACTTCGCAGGATGTGGAATACGAAGGCCGCATCATCCGTCGCGAGGATTGGTTGAAAGGGAGGATGGAAACCAATTTCTGGAAGTCGCTTGAAAATTCCGGCGCGAAGGTGCGACTGGAGCCATTTGCGATGGGGCCGACCAATGAGAATGTCCTTCCCGACGGATCGGATTTGAACAAGGCGATGGATTCAGCGCGCGTCCGTTCAAAGAACTTGAAGGTGATGCTGATGATTTCCGATGGTGATTGGAACGTGGGAGATTCGCCATTGGTCGCGGCCAGTCAACTTCGGTCGGCACGCGTGCCGGTTTACACCGTGTCAGTCGGAGCGGATCGTTCGCTGCCGGATTTGTTGCTGGAGCCGGTGGCCGTTCCGGCATTCGGATTATTGGGAGAACAGATTTCCATTCCGTTCAAAGTCCGCAGCCATTTGCCGCGCGATGTGCGGGCAATGGTCTCCCTGACGAGCGCAGGTGGAGTGGACGTGAAGAAGCAAGTGGTGATTCCGCCCTACGGTACGGTTCAGGATTCGGTCGTTTGGTCTCCACGCGCGCTGGGTGAATACACACTGACAATTAACATCCCCGTGCAGCCCGAAGAACGGCTCACCGATAACAACCAGCAATCATTCCACATTTCCGTGCGCACGGAAAAGTTGAAGGTGCTGGTGGTCGAATCGTTGCCGCGTTGGGAATATCGTTATCTGCGCAATGCGCTCGTCCGCGATCCTGGCGTGGAAGTGAACACGTTGCTCTATCATCCCGAACTCGGTCCGGGACAGGGGCCGCATTACTTGCAAAAATTTCCCGGCACAAAAGAGCAGCTTTCGGAGTACGACGTGGTCTTCATCGGCGATGTAGGATTGGGTGGTGACGAGATGACAACTGCCGACGCAGATTTGCTCAAGGGATTGATCGAACAACAGGGCAGCGGGCTGGTTTTTCTGCCCGGATCACGCGGTCGCCAACTGAGTTTCAAAGGCCATCCATTGGCCGATTTGATGCCCGTGACACTCGATGAACAAAAAGTGGAAGGAGTTTCCCAGGTTTCCGAGTCTAATCTCCTGCTGACGAACGAAGGTAAAGGGCACTTTTTGACGATGCTGGCCGCCGACGAAAATTTGAACGAGGCGATTTGGAAGAACCTGCCCGGGTTTTATTGGAGCGCAGCAGTGATGCGTGCGCGTCCCGGGGCACAGGTTTTGGCGGTGCATTCCAATCTGCGAAACACAGCCGGCCGCATCCCGCTGCTGGCCACTCGCCCGTACGGAAATGGTGAAGTCCTGTTCATGGGCACGGACTCGGCATGGCGTTGGCGTCGCGGTGTGGAAGATCGTTACCACTATCGTTTCTGGGGACAAGTCGCCCGATGGATGGCGCACAAACGAAAGATGGCGCAAGGGCAGGGCGTGCGACTGGCATTCAGTCCGGAGAACCCGCAGTTGAACGATAACATTTTCCTTCAGGCGACCATCATGGATCTCTCGTCGGCGGCGGGACAAGAGGCAATGCGCGCGAAAATCATTTCGCCATCGGGTGCGACGGAAACAATCGAGTTTAATTCAGTCACGGGAGGGTGGGGCGTTTTCAAAGGATCTTTTGTCGTGCGTGAAGGTGGCACCTACAAAGTGCAGGTGTTCAGTGCCAGCGGAAAACACAAGCTGGATACGGAGATTATCGTTTCGCAGCCGAAGGTGGAGAAGACCGGTCAGCCAGCCAACGCGGGCGTGCTACGCGATATTGCGGTGATGACAGGCGGAAAACATGGCGGTATCGATCGGTTTGAAGAAATTCTTCGGGCAATCATCGCATTACCCGAGAAGGAGCCGATTGAAGAGCGATTCCGACTTTGGGCAAACGCATGGTGGGCCGGCGCGATGCTGTTCCTGCTTGCGATTTATTGGGCATTCCGTAAAGTGTTAGGACTGATCTAAGGTGAGGTGAACTTATGAAAACGAACCAACTCTCACACGATCTGCCGCCAGAATTGCGCGGTCAGTTCGAAGTGCTCGAGAAACGTCTCTGGCTGGTGGACTCAATGTTGGCCATCGGCGGAACGATCTGCGGGCTGATTCTGTCGTATGCGTTGCTGTTCGTGTCCGATCGTTTTTGGGACACGTCGCCAGCGATCCGGCTGCTGTTGACCGTTTCGGGCCTTGCTGTCGGTATTTACCTCACTTTGTTCTGGCTCAAGAACTGGGTGTTCAACCGGCGCGACACACGTAAACTTTCCACCATCGTGCAGCGCCATTATCCGCGACTGGGCGATCGATTGCTCGGCATTGTTGAACTTTCAGAACAGGACAAGAGCAAGGGCGAAGTTTCTGAAGGATTGCGACAGGCGTCCATCGAACAAGTCTCCAAAGAGGCGACTCGATTTAATTTCCGCACGGTGGTCGCCATGCGTAAAGCCAACCTGAGCGTGTTTTGCGCGGCGATGCTGTTGCTGATTGGCCTCACGCCAATGATGCTCGTTCCCGAAGCCGGATTGAATGCGTTGCTCCGGTGGTTGCCCGGTTCTAATGTGGAACGGTTCACCTTTGTCAGTCTGGACAAAATGCCACCGGAAATGGTCGTGCCACACGGTGAATCTTTTGAAATTTCCTGCGGAGTGGGATTGCATGATTTCTGGAAGCCCACACAGGCTTCATGCCAATTCGAGGCGCAGAATCCCGTTCGCGTGCCGGTGGCTGGCAAAAAGGTGGTATTCAAAATTCCTGGCCAGATTAAACTCGGTGATATTCGTCTGCGTATTGGTGACGTGACACGGAACATCGCCATCAAACCGTTGCACCGGCCTGCGCTCACAGGGCAATCTGCCAAAGTTCGTTTCCCGGAATATCTCAAGTACCCCGAGGCCGTTGAAGAAGTCCGTACCGCCACGTTCAGCTACCTCGAAGGCAGTCTCGTTTCATTCAAGGCACAGGCCAGTCGTGAAATCAAACAGGCGACAGTCACCACGACGACCATCTCGCCAGAGGAAATCAAAAGCGAGCCAGCCGCGCACTTGAACAAGACCGCATTGGAGACCCGCCATCTGGATCTCGACAAGATGGCAAACGTGTCGCTCAACTGGAAGGACGTCTTCGGTTTGGATGGAGCCGCGCCTTGGAAACTCAATTTCCAATCGCACAAAGATCAGGCACCGCGCGCGGATTGTCCCGAGCAGCCGCCCGTCGTTGCCATTCTTGAACACGAAGTCGTACGGATAAAAACAATCGCCGAGGACGATTTTGGTCTGCTTGAACTGGGAGTCACGTGGGAAGCCACCAAACGCAATTCGACAAACGTCTTCAAAACCGGCTCGCTCAAACTCACAGACGGCGCGCCGCAAACGAAGAGTCTCGCCTCCACTTATTCCTTCTCGCCGACGATTCTCGGCTTGCCGATTGACACGGTGGTTGATTTGAAAGCCACGGCGAAAGATTACCGACCAGGTCGGCAAACCACTTCCGCGTCGTACAAAATCTACATTCTGAGTGCTGAGGAACATGCCCAGCTCATTCAGCAGCAACTCGAGAAGACGATGTCGGAATTGGAATCGCTGATCCGTCGCGAAGAGAACCTGATCGACTCCGGAAAAGAATCTCAAAAATCGCCCAACGATCCGGCGAATAAAGAGAAAGCAAAGGAAGAGGCGCAGAACCTCAATCGTCAGGCCAATGAGCAAAACGCGCTGGCCGAAAAACTCAAAGAGATGTCCCGCCAGATCGCCGAGCTTTCAAAGGAAGCCTTGCGGAACCCTGAAATCAAACCCGAGGCACTGGCTGAAATGGCCAAGGCGATGCAGAAGATGCAGGCACTAGCGAACAAGCAAATGGCCAAGGCGACAAAGTCGCTCGGCAAAGCTTCGCAAAGTCCCAGTCAGGAAAAGCGCAACGAGGACATCGAAGAGGCGCTGAAAAATGAAGACGAAGCGCTGGCAGAGATGAAAGAGATGCAGAAGAAGGCGCAGCAAAACATGGAGAAGATGCAGGCCAACACCATCGTCGCACGACTGCGCCGCATCGCTGGTTATGAACGCGAAATCGGCACGAACATGATGAACGCATATCCTGAACTGGTCGGTGCCACGCTGGAAACGCTCAATCGGAAATTGCGCGAACAGATGATCGATTACTCCACTGGCCAGGTCAAAACCAGCAAGGACGCCAACAACCTGCAAGAGGAAGTTGGGCGGTTCTTTGAGCGTACCACGGTCGTTGATTTCGGCACCGTATCCAAAGAAATGAAGGAGGCAGAAGTCGGCTCCGCGTTGGAAAAGAATGCGGACTTGATCCGGCAGAACATCGCCAGCAAGGCGATTCAAGGCACGCAGGCTTTCTCAAAACAATTCGATCGCTGGGCTGAGATGCTGGACAAAAAGAAGGATGACGGAGGTGGTGGCGGAGGGGGAGGTGGTGGCGGTGGCGGTGAAAATGAAGCAATGAAGCGACTGCTGGCGCTGATGAAAATGCGCCAGTCACAGGATGATTTGCGTAAACAAACAACGGCTGCCGAACAGCAGCGCGCTGCGATTGATCCCGCACCAATTCCCGTTCCAGCGCCAAAACCCGCGCCAGCGCCAGCACCGCCGAAGTGCGATGACGAAGCTGATTCCGAAACAGATTCTTCCTGCGATACGAAGGATAAAAAGGAAACGCCGAAACCGGAGGTGAAAAAGGAAGAGGTCAAGCCAGCCGTCAAGGCCGATGTGAAGCCTGAAGTAAAAGCCGAGGTGATCAAGAAGCACAGTGTGGAGAGCGAGAAGCTTGCTGAGCGACAATTCAACCTCATGCGCGACTTGTTGCTTGAGCGTGAGCGTGGACCGAGCGAATACCTTGGTGACGCGCAAAAAGCGATGGGCGAGTCGAAAGACCTGCTCGACAAGTCGGATACTGGCAGGAAGACCATCGATGCGGAGTCGGACGTGATCAACCTACTCGATGCTGAATTAGCGGCCATGATTCAACCGGGCAAAGGCAAGGCTTCTCCTGAAGAGATGGAGATGATGATGCAGATGATGGAAATGATGGGGATGATGCCCGGGCAGGGAGGGAAAAAACCCGGTGAAGGACAAGGTCAATCGCCGGGAATGAGTTCGTCAGGCGGAACCACGGACAAGACAAATAAGCCAGTGCCCGGAGCCGCATCGGGAGCGGATGGCCCGATCCGGAAAACGTCGAAGGGATCAGGGATATCTCGCCCGCTTCCCTCCGAATTCAAGGATGCATTGCAGGGTTATTTCAAGGCAGTTGAAGAATCACGTAAAAAACAATGAGCTTATCCAATCTGAAAAACGGGTGGCTCTGCGCCGTGATGGTTTTTTGTATCATGGTGCCAGCAGTGCGTGGTCAGGATATATTCGACGGGCCAACTGAATTCATTCCTCTCGATGTGGATCGGATGTACGTCAAAGGCATGATTTGGCTGGTGAAGAATCAGAAGGCCGACGGCAGTTTTGGTGCGGGTACTGCCGATCACTATGGGACCCAGCCGGGAGTTGTTGGGCTGGCCGTTGTTGCATTGTTGGCGCATGGAGACGATCCGAATTTCGGGCCGTTTGCATTGCCAATCAAAAAGGGGTTGGATTTTATTTTGAGCCAGCAAAACCAGTCGACGGGCTACATCGGTTCGTCGATGTACAATCACGGGTTTGCGACGCTGGCACTGGCCGAGGCTTACGGCATGGTCAAAGACAAACGGCTTGGACCGGCGCTGCAAAAGGCCACGATGCTCATCCTCAATTCTCAGGAGCGAAACACATCGGGCGCTTGGCGATATTCGCCGGAGAGTTCGGATGCGGACACGACGGTGAGTGGCGCAAATCTGGTCGCACTTTTTGCCGCGCGCAATTCTGGGATTCCGGTGCCTGAACCGTCGATTGAAAAGGCGCTGAGATTTTTTTCGACGTGTCAATCGGGTGATGGCGGCTTTGGTTACACGAGTGCGGGTGGATCGAATGGGCCGCGCTCAGCCATCGGCTGCCTCATGTTTGCGCTTGCGAAGAAGAAGGATTCGCCGCGTTACAAGTCGGCTTTGGAATACATGACTGGAAAACAGGGCGGGGGCGATGATTCGCATTACTTCCATTATTATCTGTATTATGCAGCGCAGGCGTTCTTCCATGCTTCACCCAAACTTTGGAATGAGTGGAACGCAATCAACATCACCAACCTCAAGGAAGGGCAGAAGCCTGACGGCAGTTGGGAGAGCAATTTCGGGGCGACTTTTGCGACTGCAGCTTCGATGTTGTCTTTAGCGCTCAATTACAGGTACCTTCCCATTTATGAACGCTAAATCCATCGGTCAGATCACTGGCATCGCCTGTGTGCTGGCGGTTCCTTTCATGTTGCAGGCGCAGCCAGTGGAGATCATTAAAATTCCGCGCCCAGCACCAGATGAAATTCAAGTGCAGGAGCAGCCGGTGCAGAGGGCAGTCAAGCCCGGGGTTCTGCGTGCAATAGAAGCTGTGCCGGCCATCAAAATCGCGCCCATACGAATTGATGCATTGCCAGTGTTGGTTGTGCCTCCCCCGGTTTCATCCATCGCCCCGCGTCCGGCAGCAACGCTTCCGGCAGCCCCGCGTCCGGAATCTGTTGAGTTATTAAACGGCGATATTTTCAGCGGAGATTTTCTTTCGTACGATGCGAAGGACGGTTTGAAGTGGCGGCATCCATCCATCAAGACTCCGGTGGACTTCGATTCGAAATCAATTTCGATATTGAAACTCAAGCCTGCAACGATGCCCGTGACGGCCAAACGTCATTCCTTCAACATCAAAATGCACAACGGTGATGAATTGAATGGCGATGTGACTGAAGTCGACGCCAACAAAGTGACCTTGCAGACTTGGTATGCGGGTGTTTTGACAATCCCTCGCACGGCGGTGAAATCCATCACACCGCGCGGCAAGTTTGGAAAAATGGTTTACGAAGGCCCCGATGGAATTCAAGGTTGGGTCACCGGCAATCGTGGGTTGCGAGTGGGCGTGAATGGGGCGGGAATCGCCATTCCACAGTTGCAGTTGCGGATTGATGCCGTTGTAGCTGATGCAGCCGAAGCGAAGATTCAGTTCGTTCCAGGAATCATCAACCAGCCAATCCCCACAGCCAATGCGAACGAATGGAAATTCCATAATGGCGGTTTTGTGGCAGTCGGAGCTGGAGCGATGATTGGGCGCGACTTTGATACGCCCGATCGCATCAACATCGAATTCGATATTCACTGGCAGGGATATTTTAGTTTTCAAACCCTGCTCTTCACCGACAAGTTTGAGCAGTATGGCGGCAATAATTACGCACTGCAGATCAATGCCAGTTCCTGTTACCTGAACCGCAATTCGCCCGAGCGCGGCGGAATGCGTGTCGGGAACAACGTGATTGGACGCACGAATCTGCAGACTCCAAAAACCTCAGCGCATATCTCCATTCGAGTGGACAAAAAGGAAAAATTGTTTGCCCTGTTTGTGGATGACGTCCTGATCCAGCAATGGAAAGACAACCAGGAATTTGCCGGCAAGGGAAAAGGCATCATGTTCGTCTCACAAAGCGCTGCGCCGATCAAACTGAGCCAGATCCGGATCATGGAATGGGACGGCGCCATCGCTGCCGCCGCAGATCAAGCCACAGGGAACGGCAAGGAAGATTTCCTGCGATTGGGAAACAGCGACACCATGTCCGGCACGGTGAAGGCATACAAAGATGGCAAGATTACTTTTGCCAATAGCTTTGCCGCGCTAGAAATTCCGATTGAGCGAGTGGGACTTATTGAACTGGCGACTCCGGCGGCCAAGCCAGCTCCACTTCCCGGTGAAAATCGCGCTACATTCCAAGGTTATGGCAAAGTGTCATTTCAACTGCAGACTTTCAAAGAAGGAAAAGTGACACTAGTCAGCCCGACATTTGGTGCGGCTGTCTTTGATTCCTCTGTTTTTTCAGCGATTGAATTCAACACAGACAAATCTCGGACAACGGTAAACGACCCCATTTTTGGAAGACAATAGGCAACCACATGCGAAACACGAAATCGATCCTGATTGGCGCGCTCATGGCTGGCACAGCATTGACGTACGCTGAGATCATCATCAGCACCACCCGTCCCAACACCGCGACGAATGCGCCTGGGATTGTTGTCCCATCGCCTGATGCTGCGCCTGCGACTCAGCAGCCACAGGTTTTGCAACTGCTCAATGGTGATACGCTTCAAGGGACATTCGTCGGATTCCAATCGGGAGTTGGTGTAAAGTGGCGTCATTCTGCGGTGAGCAAAGACATCGAGTTTTCGCCAGCGGCCGTTGGAGCTGTCCGGTTGAACAATGTTTCCCAACCTCCCGCCGGATCAAAACAGACTTGCACGGTCAAGCTCGTCAATGGCGATGAAGTTGTCGGCGACTTGCTGGAATTGGACGCTGAGAAACTCACGCTCGACACATGGTACGGCGGCACACTGACCATTCCGCGCAAATCGTTGCTCAAATTGTTGCCCGGTGTTGGTAAATCGACTTCCATCTTTGAAGGCCCAACTGACATCAAAGGCTGGATGAGTCAGGGCGGCAATGCCATTCGCGGGAACGTGCTCGAAAAACTCATCATCGGTCGTCGACCGATGGCGATTGCTGGTGCAGCTCCTGCGCAGCCCGGTTGGTCGTTCCACAACGATTCATTCATCGCCTCTGGAGCCGGTGCGCAAATTGGTCGCAAGATCAAATTTACAGATATGGTGAATGTGGAATTCGATCTCGCCTGGCGCGGCTATTTCCAGGTCTCGGCTCATTTCTTTGCCGACGCACTGGAGCAATATTCCGGCAATGCTTATGCTGTGGGGGTGAATCCTCACAACGTCCATCTGCTGCGGATGACTGCGCAAAATGGTCAGAGCAACATTGGTAACGCCAACGTGCAATCACTCCAGCAAAAGAATAACGCCCGATTCTCCATCCGGATCAACAAGACCACCAAATCCATCGCCTTGTTGGTCGACGACGTTCTCGTTCAGCAATGGAAGGACAACCAAGACTTTGCCGGCAAAGGAGACTTCCTCATGTTTTCATCGCAAGGGCAGGGGATAGTCAAACTCAGCAATATTCGCGTCACCGAATGGGACGGCAAGATGCCCGTCGTTTCCGCAACCACAGGCGCGCTCAAAGAAGATCTCGCTCGCATGGTGAACAACGACACCGTCTCCGGTACATTGAAGTCTATCAAAGATGGGAAAGTGCAATTTTCAACCAGCTTCGCAGCCGATCTCAGCATCCCGATTGATCGCCTCTCGCAGGTCGATATCGCCGATGCATCCGCCAAGAAACCCGCTCTTACCCCGGGCGAAATGCGCGCCACATTCGTCAGCCGTGGCTCAGTAACTTTCCGGGTAGAAACATGGGATGCCAACAAAGTTACCGGCATCAGCCCCGTGATGGGCAAGGTTTCATTCAACCCGCGCGCCTTCACTGCGTTGGAATTCAATCTTGATCAACCACGTCCCGGCAGTTCCGATCCATTCGATTTTTAGTCGTCAGTGATCGAACCCACATGACAATTCCTTTGCACATGATCCGCTTCAAGTCGGTTTGGGCGGTTCTGTTATTGAGCCTGTGGTTGCCGGCGACAAATCATTGCGCCTTGGAAATCCTGCACGGATTGGAATTCCTTTCCTGTTGCGGCGATGACACTCAGTCAACGCATCAGAAAGATGATTGTGACGATGACGCCTGTCAGGCTGTAGAATCTGGCGATTACAGGACGGATGAACTTTGCATCGCCGTCGCTGCGCCCATGACTGGCTGTCAGCTTTATCACTTCACACCTCCTCCCGTTGGCAGTGACGCTGTTCACTATCTGCACTCACAGCCAGACACTGTTCCGATGGGACTGGCCAAGCGTTGGCAGTTCTCCAGCCGCTCAGCGTTGCCCATTCGCGCTCCTTCTTCCGTTTCCTAATTTCGTCCAATTCTTGGGATCGTACACCCTTGGTGTGTTCACACGCCGAGGCCTTATCCAGAAAGTCTGTTCGAAAGTAACTATTATATGAAACGTATTATGAATTGCAGTATGACCTTATTGGCCGCGATGATTTGCACGGCCCACTCATCGCGCGCAGCCGATGCCCCAACTCCATCTACCAATGCTGTGACCATCGAGTTTCTCGTGACCGAGGCGCTCGAAAAGAATCCCGAATTAAAATTCTATCGCGCTGAAATCGCCGCTGCCAAAGCCAATCGGAAAACCGCCAGCAAGTTGTCCAACCCCGAACTCAGCGCCCAGTTCGGTCAGAAACGGGCACACGACGCTTCCCGCACACTTATTGGCGAAGGAACCGCATGGGCGGTGAGTCTGAATCAAACCTTTGAATGGCCCGGTAGAATCGGGTTGCGCAAATCCATCGCCAATCAAGACATCGAAATGGCCGAGATGGGTTTGGCAAAATTTCAAAGTGCCTTGGCAGGTCGCATGCGCGAACTGGGCTACCGTCATCTCAGCGTTCTGCAGAAGGCCGCTGCCAGTCGAGAGGTGGCCGACCGTTTTCAAACGCTGCTCAGCATCCTCGTTCAACGTGATCCCGGTGGTCTCACTCCTGTGCTGGAGACGCGCATCATCGAGGCGAACACGCTGACGTATCAGCGCCGTGCCAGCACCGTTTCGATTGAAGCTGCAGAAACTCTTCTTGAATTGAACCAGTTGCGTGGCCAGCCAGTGCAGACAAAGTTGGAGATACTCGCAGTGCAGATCGAATTGAGGCCGGCCGAAGCGATTGAATCCCTGTTGCAACGCGCGCGGTTGAATAATTTCGAACTTCGTTTGCGACAATCCGAGTTGGAGCAGCAGGGATTCCTCGTGAACCTCGCCAGGAATGAACGTTATCCCGCGGTCACTGTCGGGCCATATATTTCCGGTGAGCGCGCAGGAGACCGCGAGCGGACTGTCGGCGTTGGCATTTCATTTCCAATTCCATTGTGGAAGGCGAATGGAAACAACATTGAAGTTGCCGAACTGCGTCGTGTTCAGGCCGAAGCTTCTTTGGCAACCGCAGTCCGCGAAGTAGAACGCAAAGTTGTTTCGGCCGCGCTTGCCTATCGCGTGAAGCTGGCCGAAGTGGATCGTTGGCGTCCAGATTCAGTCGGAAAATTCCGCGAAGCCGCCGAACTGGCAGACCGCCATTACCGCCTCGGCGCCGTGCCGGTCGCCACCTACGTGGAGCTGCAAAGACAATATTTGGAAGCCATGGAAGCATTGCTCTCCACCAAACAAGAAGCCCTTGAAGTAGCTCAACAAATCGAACTGCTCGTCGGCTCTGCGTTATCTCCAGTCCCATTGCCGTAATACAAATCTCTTGTGACTGAACTAATCTGCAAACGCATGCGCAGACAGAATGAGTCACTATTCCTCTGCGGCAATGCTCTGCTTGTGGCGGTGACGCTGCTTGCCAGTTGCGGGCACGAGGACGGCGATAAGAAAGTGGATCTTCAACCAGTGCCATTGTTCTCGGAAAAGAATGGAATCCTATTGCCGACGGAGATGAAGCAATTCCTCGGTTTGGAAACGGCGGCCGTGATGGAGAAAGCCGTGGTGTGGCGTTTTGAAAAACTGGCGCAGGTGTATCGCGCGGCGAACGGATCAGAACCTGCAGCGGCGATGGTTCTATTACACGAGAGCGAAATGGTAGCTCTGCGAACTGGTGGCAGTCTCACTCTCAACGCCATCGAGAACCCAGCCATCAAGTTCACAGGTGCGCTCGTTCGATTCGACACAACCGCGCGTGCGGCGCTCGGACAGATAGAGGCGCTCATTGAATTCTCAGATGCAGAAGGACGCTGGCAATCTGGCGCGTCGCTCGTCTCCACGTTCACTGGTTCACGCACAACCGTTGCGCTGGCTGTGCCTGAATCCGCCGTGATTCGCGGTGCAGGCGGTGCCTTTGTGTATGTCGCCAATGGAGATCGCTTCGTCCGTGCTTTCGTCAAGTTGGGCGCGGCGGCAGACGGATGGGCTGAGATCATCGAGGGTTTAACAGCGAACGACGTGGTCGTCAGCAAAGGTGTGAGCGAATTGTGGATGATCGAACTTTCCGCGCTCAAAGGTGGCACGCCGTGTTGCCCGCCAGAGTTGAAGAAGAGGGAGAAGTAGAGGAGCCATATGATCGGAAAGATTTTCGAGATTTCACTGCGCCAGCGCATGTTTGTGCTGATCGGCACACTGGCACTCATGGGTGGTGGCGTTTGGTCGGCGTTTCGTTTGCCCATCGATGCCGTGCCTGATGTCACAAACGTCCAAGTCACTATCAACACCACCGTGCCCGCGCTTTCGCCGGAGGAGATTGAGCGGCAGATCAGTTTTCCAATCGAGACCGAGATGGCCGGTCTGCAGGGATTGGAGGAAGTCCGGTCGCTCTCCAAGTTTGGCCTCTCTCAGGTGACGATGGTCTTTAGCGATGGCACTGACATCTACCGCGCGCGTCAGCTCGTCTCCGAACGAATGCAAAGTGTGCTCGGCGATTTACCCGCTGGCGTGCAGCCGAATCTCGGCCCGATTTCGACTGGCTTGGGCGAGATTTATTTCTACTCGCTCGACTATCGCGCTAACGCAACGAACAAACCGCCCACACGCCGCGAGCAACTCATTGAGTTGCGCACGTTGCACGACTGGGTCGTGAAGCCTGCATTCCGCAACGTGCCGGGTGTTGCGGATATCGAGACGTGCGGCGGTTACGAGAAGCAAATCGTCGTTCAACCTGATCCGCAGAAACTGTTCGCTGCCGGATTGTCGTTTGAGGAACTGGCTGCTGCTGTCCGTGAAAACGTCGAGAACGCCGGTGGTGGTGTTGTCAGCAAAGGCGGCGAACAAATCACCGTGCGCACCATCGGCCGCGTGCGGAGCCTGCGCGAGATCGCGGAACTGCCGGTGAAGTTCGGCGCGGGTGTGCAGCCGTTGCTGGTGAAGGACGTCGCAGAAGTCGTCATCGGCACGGCCTTCCGCACAGGAGCGGCGACGGTGAACGGAAAGGAATCAGTCGTGGCGTATCTGCTGATGTTGACCGGCGAGAACAGCCGACTCGTTGCGCAGCATGCGCACGAGAAACTCGCAGAAATTCAGGCGAAGTTGCCGGAGGGGTTCGAGTTGAAGGAACTCTACAATCGCAGCGAGCTGGTTAACCGCACCATCGGCACCGTGCGCAACAATTTGCTCGAAGGGGCGGTACTCGTCGTCGCCGTGCTGTTCGCGCTGCTGGGAAACTGGCGCGCGGCACTCATCGTCGCAGCGGCCATCCCATTCTCGATGCTTTTTGCCATCACCGGCATGGTGTATTGGGGCGTGTCGGGAAATCTGATGAGCCTCGGCGCGGTTGACTTCGGCCTTATCGTGGACGGTGCGGTTGTGATTGCCGAGAATGCCGTGCGACTCGTCGGCCTTCGCCAGCGCGCCATTGGCCGGCAACTCACATCCGGTGAGCGGCACTCAGCCGTTCTCGAATCGTGTCGGCAAGTCGGCAGTCCGATGGTTTTCGGCGTCATTATCATCACCATCGTTTACGTGCCAATCCTCGCGCTGGGCGGCACGGAGGGGAAGATGTTCCGCCCGATGGCCATCACGGTCATGCTCGCATTGCTCGGCTCGTTATTGATGTCAATCACGCTCATCCCGGTTTTATGCGCGTGGTTCCTCGGGAAAGTGAATACTCACGCGGCACCTGTCGGTGCGGACGATCTTCATGACATCGAGGACACGTGGTTGATGCGCGGCGTCAAACGCGTCTATCGCCCCATGTTGCTCTGGGGATTGCGCCACCGTCTCGCGCTTGTCGGCGTGATGCTCGCAACACTCGTCGGCGCAACGGTGTTGTACACACGCCTTGGCGCGGAGTTTACTCCTCAACTCGATGAAGGATCACTCGTCATGCAGTTGGTCGGTCCGACGAGTGTGAGTCTCGACAGATCTGTGGAAATGCAGTTGCGTGCGGAGGAAGTAATCCTCAAAGAATTTCCCGAGATCGCCACCGTTTTCTCCCGCATTGGCACGCCGGAAATAGGTACCGACCCGATGGGCGCGAATCTTTCCGACACCTTCCTCTCCTTCGCGCCGATCGAGCGTTGGCGCAAAGTGGATGGGGAAATCATCACGCGCGACGAACTCATCGAACGCATCACTGCCACGCTTCAGGCTCGCGTGCCCGGCCAGCAACATCTGTTCACGCAGCCCATCGAGATGCGGTTCAATGAAATGCTTGAAGGCGCGCGCTCGGATATCGCGGTAAAGATTTATGGCGAGGAATTCGCCGAACTACAGCGCATCGCGAACGAGGCGCGCGCCATCCTCGAAAAGATTCCCGGCACGGCGGAGATCGAGTTGGACAGCGACAACCTCGGCACCGCGCCCGTGCTGGAAATCTTGCCCGATCGCGCCGCGCTCCGTCGCTACAACCTGCACACCGGCGAGATCAATTCAGCCGTAGCCACTGCGCTCGGCGGGTTGCATGTCGGAACATTTCTCGATGGAAACCGGCGACACGAAATTGTGGTGCGCATGGCCGAGTCGGACCGTGCGAAGCTCGATGATCTTGGTAGTCTGCCGCTGCGAGTGAACGGATTTGGACTGCTGCCACTCGGCAAGGTGGCAACGGTGGCGCTGCGTGATCAAGTCAACATGATCGAACGAGAAAGTGGTCGTCGTCGCGTGGGCATCGAAGTGAATCTGCGCGGACGCGATCTCCAAAGTTGGGTCGACGAGGCGCGCGAAAAACTTCGCCCCGTGGCGTTGCCGCAGGGCTACGAGATCGAGTTCGGCGGACAATTCAAACAACTGCTCGCGGCGCGCGAGCGACTCACATTCATCGTGCCGCTTGCGCTGGCGCTTATTTTTCTGCTCATCGTCGCCGCGTTCGACAGCGTGCGGCAGGCGGCACTCATCTTCGTGTGCGTGCCGCTGGCAATGACAGGCGGCGTTGCCGCGCTCTGGTTGCGCGGGCTTCCATTCAGCATCACGGCTGCGGTGGGTTTCATCGCTCTCTCTGGGATTGCGGTGCTCAACGGCATTATGATTGTCACCTTCATCAACCAGCTCCGTGCTGAAGGAGAATCATTGCGCGACGCTGTGTTGAAAGGCTCGCTCACGCGACTGCGCCCGAAGCTGATGACGGCGCTCGTGGCATCGTTTGGATTTGTGCCGATGGCCCTCGCGACTGGTGCAGGCGCGGAAGTTCAAAGGCCGCTCGCCACTGTTGTCATTGGTGGAATCCTCAGTTCCACATTTCTCACTCTGATATTGCTCCCCGTCCTCTACGAGTGGATGGAGAACCGCTTTGCGCCCGTCACCGAAACCAAACCTACAACCAACAAATGAACATGAAAACACAACTGCTACTCGCCTGCATTACACTCGGTCTGCTCGCTTGCAAAAAGGATGAACACGCTGGCCACGACCACGGCAAAGAAACCGGTAAAACTGCCAAGCCAATTGCGGGGCCGAATGGCGGAAAGTTGCTGGAGAATTCTGCTCCGCGTGCCGAGTTTTTGATTGGAAAAGAAAATCGCGTCACCATCACTTTCTTTGATGAAAAGCTCAAACCAGTTGCCGCGAGTGGACAAGTCGTCGCCGTCACCGCAGAACCGAAGTCCGGTAAAGTGAGTTTGACTCTGGAAGCCAAAGACGGCGCGTTTGTTTCCAAGGAAGCACTGCCGGACGGCGATGATTACAATATCGTAGTGCAAGTGAAGTCTTCGGCAGAAGGAACACCGCAAAACTTCCGCATCAGTTTTGACCTCCACGAATGTGGCGGATGCAAGCTCAAGGAATACGCCTGCACTTGCGGTCACTGATGATTCTGTGTCCTTCAATTGCTACTGAGCAGATTTCCGGCTCGCAACAGCAACGCACTTTGGCCTAACCGTGCCTGAGGCCGGTGTGGCGAAATGGCAGACGCACAGGACTTAAAATTCGATTTTAAGCCATTTATCCACGTTTCATCGCATTCCAAAAAATGGTTAACAAATGCCTGTAAACATTGGTCTAAATTGAATTCATACAGCGAATCGGCCCAATTCTTTGATTGTTGATTGCACACCCAAAAGTGCAGCAATCTTCAGGCGGGATTCTGCGCCGGTACGGGGGGCTGGCGGAGTCGTTTTGAAGCCCTACTCGGGCGCGGGTTGCTCGGTGGTGGATGAGTTTTTTTTGCGAACGAGGTCTGGGCGAAGCGTTCCGCAAGCGTTGCGAGGCTCTAAAAGCCAATCTGGTTGGTGTGTGATGCTAGAAGCAATAAGAACGCCTCATAGGAGCCATAATGAGCCAAAAGGGCTATTTTAGGCTCTGCCTCCCCCCTCAAGGAATCTCTTTGAGATCAGATTCGTTCTCCGTGAAACAGGGTCTGCCCTATTTTTTTATGAAAAAGTGTAAAAACGATGTTCCACACCTCAGCCAATGACGCCCGCGCCTTCGCCGTGCTAACTCCCGAACAGTCTGCTGCTATTTCCCAGAAAGACTTGGCGAACATCATCGCCAAGACCAGAGACGGCAAAGCAGTAAGCGCAACTGAGCGTCGTGTGCTGCGCTTTGTCCCCGTGACAGGACAGCCGCTCTCTCCGGTGTTGGATGTCGATCGCCGCGCTGAACGAGGTTACAGGGGCAGACAGGCGCACGCTCAAAAAGATTCTCAAGGGCACAACACCCGTTGGCGTTCATGCGAACGGCAACCTTTGCACCATTGCTCAAGCAAAACGGCTACACCACCGCCATATCCATCGCCATGCTCAAGCCGTCGTGGAAGACCGTGCGCCGGCAGCCGACCGAGTAGCCCATGCCGGATTTGCAGAGGTAAACCCTGAACGGGCCGAAGCCGATGGATTTGCGATAGAAGAATTCCATGGTTGGCGAATGGTGCAGAGTTGACTGGCGGAGGATGCCTGCGGTGTTGGATGGTGTTAAACAGACTTCATTGCGCCGATGGCTGCGAAGCGCTGCGGGTACAGGGTTGCGGAGACACGGGAGAATCTGGAGCCAATGGTCGGGATTGAACCGACGACCGACGGTTTACGAAACCGTTGCTCTACCACTGAGCTACATTGGCCGCTGAAGGGCGCTTGGATTTATCGGTATGTTCTTTTGTGGCGCAAGTAAATTCCTTCCGGTCTTCCGGTTTGTGGTGATAGCGTCGCGCCATTCGTACTATGCAAAATGAAGCCAGCTACCGTGGTCTTCCGGCGCTCGCCGGTCTTTGTTCTTTCGACGAGGCATTCCGGCAGGGTCTCTCGGTGGACCAGTGTGTGCGTCGGCTTAA